>OZ250179.1:0-382500 GCA_965238125.1 Bryobacterales bacterium
ACCTCTACCGGGGCCTGCGCGCGCGTTTCAGCAACCACGACGAACCGAAACCCGGTCTCTACGTCGGCCCCAACGCCCGCTCGCCCGAGGAAATTCTCCGGGATCCCGAGTGGGTTCGCCGCCACGTGACGGCCTATCTTTCCAACTGGGAAAAGCTGATCGAGTTATCGAGGGGCTATGGTTTCGGCGTCGTGTGCGTGTTGCAACCGACGGCGGTGCTCGACGGCGCCTTCGGGTCGCGCATCACCGCCGAGGGATATGGCCTGGACGAGGAGCGCGCCGAAGCTTGGGTCGGGCGCTGGGGTTTGTCTACGAAGAAGCGTCTCGGCAAGTCGAGCAGTTGCGACGGCGCTCCGTCGGGGCGACGATTCTGGATTCAGCCACGTCTTGTCGCCGGGCGAAGAGCATTTCTGGGACGTGGTCCACGTTTACGATGAGACCAATCTCCTGTTGGCGGAAAACTGCTTGATCGAGTCGAGGCGTTGCGCTTGCTTGGGAACGGGGCCGGACGGCAACTCGTCGGTTCGGGGCGCGGGCGCTTGGCTAACCCTGATACCCCAACACCAACAACGTCAGATCGTCGCGTTGAGGAGCCCCGGCGGTGAAACGGTTGATATCGTCGCGAACAGCTTGAAACAGCTCCTGCGGTGTCGCTTCGATGTTGCGGGCCACCACTTCCTTGAGGCGGTCCTCGCCGAACTGCTCTTCGGAAAAGTCCTCGGCTTCCGACACACCATCGCTATAAATGACCAACTTATCGCCGGGGTTCAGGCGGGTTTCTTCCTGCGGGAATTCGGCGTCGGGGAACAGGCCGATCGGAAAACTCGTCGCGTTGAGGCACTCCAGCTCGCCCGACGCCCGCGCGACCATCGTGGGGCAGTGGCCAGCACTGACCCAACGCATGAGGCCGTCTTTTTTGAGTAGGCAATAGAAGACCGTGGCGAACTTGGCTGACCGCGATCGTTCGCAAATATAGTTGTTGATGCGGGCCACGATGTCCGCCAAACTCGCGTCAAGATCAGCGGTCGCAAAAAAGGCGCCCTGAATCAGCGAAGTCAGCAGCGCCGCCGAAACGCCCTTGCCGGAAACATCCGCCAATACCGCGCCCCAATGATCGGGCGACAACGGCATGACGTCGAAGTAATCTCCGCCGACTTGCTGGCAGGCTTCGCTGCTGCCGTCGGCAACCAACCATCCTTTCGTCGGCAGCTTGGCCGGCAACATCGACTGCTGAATGTCGCGGGCGATCTTAAGTTCCTGCTCGATGTCGTGTTTCTTGCGCTCTTCCCCGATCAGCCGGGCGTTTTCAAGAACCGTCGAAATTTCGATCGCCAGCGTCTGGAGCAACTCGCGGTTGCCGCCGGCAAGCTTGCCCTGCTTGGAGTCGGCGTAGAGAACCCCGAGCGTATCTTGGCGGGCCGACAGCACGCTGGTTTCATGCTGTTGCCCGACCCGGATCCTCACCAGCGGCACGCAGACCACGCTGCGCAGGGCCAGCGCCTCCACCGTGCCTTCTTCCTTGGATCCGGTCTGCTCGATTTCGGAGGGATCGAAGACCATCGACAGCAAGTCGCGGCGGCTATCGAGGGCTTGACGAATGACCGAGCGCGGAATCCGCAAATCATCCCCGCTCAAGATCTTGCCGTCGCGGTCGCGGGCGACTCTGATTTCCAGCTCGCCCTGCTCATTGGTCAACATCAAGAAACCGCGTTCGGCGCGGGTGACGACCAAGGCGGCGTCCACCGCCGCCGCCAAGACGTCGTCGACGGCCAACGACGATTGCAGCGCCAGCGCAACATCGAGGACGGCACTGAGCTGCCCCAAATTCCCGGGGCTCTTCTCGGTCGGCAGCGCGGCCACCTTCTCCATCAGCGGGGCTGAAAAGCCGGGCTCGGCGCCGACAAAAACTTGGTAGGAATCATCGACCCCGAATGCGATGCGATCGCCCGGAGACAGTTCTTGACGCTTGACCTTGACGCCGTTCACCGTCACGCCGTGACGGCTGTCGAGGTCTTCGAGAAAATGTATTCCGCTCTCCAGCAGAATCTGGGCGTGGGTTCGGGAAATGCGACTGTCGCGAAGGGATAAGTCGCAATCGGGTAAACGGCCGATGCGGAAGGGGCTGCGGTTGACTTCGACTTCCCGGCGATCACCTTCGGAGTCGACGACGCTCAAATGGAGAGGTGTCGGCGAAGGGGCGGGCCGCGAACCGGAGGAACCGTGGGACGCCATCGTTGCGGGCCGTCAGCGGGCCTCGACCGAACTTCGGGAGCCGCGGCGGCGTTTCGGCGTCGCGTCCTCGGCCGGCTCGGGAAGCGCCTCGGCCTCTTTGGCAACGGACCCTTGACAATCGGCGCAATACCCACCCACTTCGGTTGCGGGCCACGAGAATTTTGAAGCCGAAATCCGACTCGATCTGATCTTTGAGGTTCTGCAACGGGCGCCCGAAAAACTCCTGGACGGCGCCGCAGCGCAAGCAGACCACATGGGCGTGCTCGCGTTTGAGTCGAGTTTCGTAGTAGTGCTGATCCCCTTCGTGATGCAGTAGATCCAGCTCGTCAATCAAACCCTCTTGCTTGAGAACTTTGAGGGTCCGATAGATGGTGACGCGGCTGATTTTGGGATCGCGCTCCTTGGCAAGCCCGTAAAGGCGGTCGGCGTTCAGATGCGTGTGAGAGTTGTGAATGATCTCGAACAGCAACTCCCGCTGGCGCGTCAGCCGCACACCGTGCTTGCGCAGAGGAGCCTTGAGAGAAGCTGTTCCTTGAGCCATTGGAGCCCGCTAGAAGACCCCTTATGGTACCACAGGGGTCGCTTTTCTCCCGATTCAAGAGGAGCGGCGGAGGCGTCGGTGCGAGACGTGGCGCACGCAATCTTGCGTGCCGTGTCGGCATTCGTGCCGACATGTCTTCAGGCACAAAGCTCCTCGGGAGGGCTGCAAGACTTCCGACCCGCTCGACGACGCGAGCTCTCAGCCCGACCACTCCGCTCGGTCGCTGAAGACATACCGGCACGAATGCCGGTACGGCACGCAAGAATGCGCGCGCCACGTCGGGAGCCCCCCGCCACCATCCCGTCCTTGACATCACCGCGTTGCCCTGCGATCTTTCTTGGGAGATGAAGTCGAACAAGTTTCCGCCGCCTTGGCGATTCGTTGCCGCGGCTTCGACCGTGCTCTGCCTCGCGGGGCTTCTCGCCGCCGAGACCTGGAGCCAATTCCGCGGACCGAACGGCACGGGCGTAGCCGAAACCTCCGGTCTGCCGACTCGGTTCGGACCCTCGCGCAACCTCGTCTGGCGCAGATCGTTGCCCGCCGGCCACTCCTCGCCCGTCCTCAGCGAGGACCGGATTTCGTCACCGGCATCGCACAGCGGCGGCTCTACACGATTTGCCTCGACCGCGCCTCCGGCAAGATTCTTTGGCGGCGTGAAGCGCCTCGCGGCCGCACCGAGCCGTTTCATCCCATCAACGGCCCGGCCTCGCCCAGCCCGGTCACCGACGGTTCGAACGTCTACGTCTTCTTCGGCGACTTCGGAATCATCTCCTACGGGCCCGACGGCAACGAACGCTGGCGGGTTCCGCTCGGCCCCTTCAGCACCCCCAACGGTCACGGCACCTCGCCCATCCTCGCCGACGGCATGGTCATTTTGATGTCCGACCAGGACAAAATGTCGTTCCTGCTCGCCTTGGACCGCGAGACCGGCGCCGTTCGCTGGAAAACCGAGCGCCCCGAAGTTGTCCACGTTTATTCGACACCGACGCTGTATCGGCCCGGCGACGGACCGTTGCAGATCATCACGCCAAGTTCCTACCGCATCAGCTCCTATTCGGCCGCCACGGGCGAAAGGCTTTGGTGGTCGCGAGGTCCTACCTGGCAGATGAAACCCGTCGCCGTCGTCGATGGGGAGACGATCTACGTCACCGGCTGGGCTCCCGGCGCCGATCCCGGTCAGCGTCAGGGTTTGCCGCCCTATGAAACGGCCGTCAAGAAAGGCGACGCCGACGGCGACCGCAAGATCTCCGAGCAAGAAGCCGTCGACAACGGCTGGCGTCACGGCGGCGGCTGGGGGTTGATCGATCTCGACAACGACGGCTTGCTCGACCGCCGCGATTGGGAGTTCTTCCGCGCCCGCCGCGCCGCCCACAACGCCACGTTCGCGCTCCGCCCGCCCCCGGGCGCACGCGGAGATATCACCGACCAGGCAACGCTGTGGCGATACGAAAAGGGCCGTCCCCGTCGTCTCATCGCCTCTGCTCTATCAGGGAGTCCTCTACACCATCAAGGACGGCGGCATTCTCACGGCTTTCGACCCGGCCGACGGCAAAGTCTTGAAACAAGGACGCCTAACCGGCGCGATCGACAAGTATTTCGCCTCGCCCGTCGCGGCGGACGGCAAAATCTACTTCGCCTCGGAAAACGGCAAGCTCAGCGTTGTGAAAGCCGGAGGCGGACTGGCAAGTGCTGGCCGTCAACGACCTCGCCGAGCCCTGCCACGCCTCCCCCCGCCATCTCGGCCGGCCGGCTCTACGTGCGAACCCAAAACGCCCTCTACGCCTTTGCGAAAAGCGAGTAGCGTAGCCGGCGCCGGCCGTCCCGGTACCGGATGATTCAGGATCGACGTGGATCAACCAGCTACCCTGTCGGGACGGCTTTACAAGTTCCCGCCCGCCGGGGCCAGTCGTTCCAGTTCCTCGAACCAGTTATGCACGATGTGGATGCGGTCGCGCACGGGGGACTTGCCGCGGCGCACGTAGTAGGCACGCCGACCGTCCGAGGAGACCCTAAAGGAGATGCCGACCGTGTCCACGAAATCGGGGAGCTCGAAGACCACCCGCGGCGTACTGATCTCAAGCCGCGGCTCTCGAGTGATGCGGCTAGCCAAAATACGGTTGGCTTGGCGGTAGAAGAGCTCGCCGCAGGCCCGGCACCAAACCGGCTCCAGGCCGCCGCCGGTCGACACCTGGCCACGGTCGCCCCCGTCGACCTCCTCAACCCAGACCTGATAGGGTCCGCCGCCTTCTCTGGACGCATAGGCGACCAAGGCTCCGTCGGGCGACAGTGCCGCGCCAAAAATTCCCAGGTACCCGTTCGGGGCTTCGCGGCTCCACAGTCGATCCGGCGGCACAGTGACGCTCAACACGGCGACTCCTCGAACAAAGTCCGAGGACGCCGATACGGCCCGGCTGGACCCAGGAGTTCGGCACGATTCGGCTCTCGCTCGACAGCAACTCCCGGGCGGCGCCGGTCCGAATCTTGTGGATCAACAGCCTCTCGGCGGCGCCACCCGACGACTTAGACCAAACAGCCAGCGCTGTCCCGTCGGGGCTCCAGACAGGCCAGCCGACGCTTGCCGGCCCGGTAAGCATACGACCGCCGTCCTCGGCGCTCCAAATCCACACGTAGTCCCGCACGTCGGGCATTTGCACCGCTATCCGGCGGTCGTCGGGAGCTATGTCGAAGACGCCGTAAACCTGTTCAGGAACATCGAGAACGCCCTCGTTTCCCCGCCGATCCACCCACGCCAAACGGCCTTTCACCAGGTCATTTCCCGATACGAAGGCGACCGCGCCGTTGTCCGCGAATGCTGCGTGCACCTTGCCGAAGAGCGATTCCATAGCCACGCCCTCGAGCACCGGAACCGCGTCTCCGGTCAGCTCCAGGCGCTCGAGGTCGAACGGCGCTGCCAACAAGCTCCCCCCGCTGCCGAACACGAGATGACCGCTGGGCAAGTAGCGGGGGTCGAAGCCGCTGATCGGCAAAGCTTTGTCTTCAGCGCCTTCCAGCGAGACGACCCTAATCTGGTTGTAGTCACTCTTAGTGCTCTCATCATTTCCGACCGAGGCGAGGACCGCGCGGCCACCGGGCAGCACCGCGGAGACACCTCCAATAGCCCCCAAATGCATCGAAGAGTCCGAGAGTTCGGAGGGTTCGCCGCCCGCGGCCGGCACGCCGGCTAGTGTTTGACCTATGTGATCCGAGAAGTAGATGGTGTCGTCGATCCAAGTCGCCGAGACCGGCGTGCTGGCTCGGCACAGGGTGGCGGGTGTGCCGCCGCCCAGTTTTACTTTTTTGACGCGGTCCGGCGTCAGGAAACCAAGCTCCGAGGAGTTCGGGGAGAAGAACGCGTAACGCGCGCCCTCCGTACCGGGGATGGGGCGAGGATCCTCGAAGCGGGTGAGGTCGCGGTGGTAAAGGCGCGTGCCCTCTTCCGCCTGCCCTACGTAGACGAGATGTCGACCGTCGGGAGAAAGGGCCAACGCCGGGCTGTCGAAGCCAACGAGGGGGTACTGCGTGCCCAGGGCGAGGTGGGCCGATTCCGGTAAAGTCACGACGGTACGCGTCGCCGGGCGCGGGCTCTCGGGCTCGCGTGGCGCCGGCTCAGTGAAATAGAGAAAAGTGAGAACTGCGCACACGAGGGCCGTGACGGCGAATAGGCCCCACGGCAGCCAGGAGGTGGGCACGACATCTCGCGAGGGTGCGTACGACGGAACCGTCTCCTTCGCCGGTACCGCCGGAGCGCGTGTCGCGGGCCTGGGGAGAGTGGATTGCGCTCTTTTTGCAAGCCCCCGCAAGTCGACGATCATCTCCTCGACGTGCTGGTAGCGGTCTGCCGGGTCCTTGGCCAGCGCCTTGCCGACGATGAACTCCAACTCCATGGGCAGACCCGCCCGCAAAGCGGTGACCGGCTCGGGCTCCTGGTTGGAGATGGCATAGAGAACCGCCTCCTGCCGTTCTCCACCGAACGGCAAGCGGCCCGTCACCATCTCGTAGATCACGACTCCGAGGGACCACATGTCGGTTCGCCGATCGGTCGGACGGCGCTCGGCCTGCTCGGGCGACATGTAGGCGGGAGTGCCCAGAGTCGTGGACGCTTTGGTCAGCCTTGATTGCTCGGCGAGTTGCGCCAGCCCGAAGTCCATGATCTTGACCTGACCCTCCGCGGTCAGCATCAGGTTGGCCGGTTTGATGTCGCGGTGAACGACGCCCTTCTGGTGGGCCGCCTTGAGCCCCTCGGCTGTCTGTGCGGCGATGTCGATCGCCTCCTCGAGCTTGAGCGGGCGATCGCTGATCTTGTCCTTGACGGTCCGTCCCTCGACGAAGGCCATGGCGAGGAAGGTTTCTCCCTCGGCCTCGTCGATTTCATAGACGGTGCAAATATTGGGATGGTCGAGCGCCGCCGCGGCTTGGGCTTCGCGATGGAAACGCTTGCGGGCTTCCTCATCCTGGAGCAGATGAGCCGCTAGGAACTTCAGCGCGACGGCCCGCTTGAGCTTCGTATCCTCGGCCTTGTAAACGACACCCATACCGCCCTCGCCGAGCTTGGCGGTGACTTCGTAATGGCTGATGGTTTGGCCGATCACGCTAAGGAGATTCTACCGCTTTGGGGTGCCGGCGGTGCGCGACGGGTGCGCGACATAAATGTGGGAGCTTGTGGGTTTGTCTTTTTTTGTGGCGTTTTTCCTTGCGTATGTATACGCTAGGTAATAAGGAGGTGCCCCGTGCCCCAATCTCTCGCTGCCCTCGAACGACAACGTGCCGCGATTCTCTCCGAGATCCTCCACTTAGGAGACTTTCGCAGCGGCTCGATTACCGCCACCCGCGGCCGCTGCGGCAAACCGAATTGCCGCTGCCACCAACCCGACCAACCGCCCCATGGTCCGCATTTCCGCCTCACCAAAAAAGTGAGCGGCAAGACCGTGACTGAGACCTTCTCTTCGCCCGCGGATCGCCGCAAGGCCGAACGCCAGGTGGCCGAGTTTCATCGCTTTCAACAACTCAGCCGGCAATTGCTCGATGTCAACGAAAGCATTTGCCGTCTGCGACCCGCCACAGACACCCCGAAGCCCCAGGAAAAAAAACGGCCGAAACCATCCGCCACGAAGTCGCCCAAGAAGTGACGCAGCTGCTCGGGGTCATCTTCCGCGGCCAACGCCGCGGCGACCCCCTCGATCTCGAAGCCGTCGAGACGGCGGTTCGCGGCACCATGCATCGCGCCGGGACCACGCTGCTGAGCAAGTTACTGTCGTCCTCCGAGACCGTGCCGTCCCGAATCCCCTGCCCCTGCGGTCAACAAGCTTGCTGCCGCGATACTCGCCCCAAACAACTCACCACCGTGGTGGGCGAGGTGCGTTTCGAGCGCGCCTACTACCTCTGCTCGACATGCCGCCGGGGACAAAGCCCGCGCGACCGCGAACTCGACATCGAAGGCACCGCCTGCTCGCCCGGCGTGCGCCGCATGATGGCGCTGGTGGGCAGCGAAACTTCTTTCGAGCAAGGCCGTGAACAACTCGACGTCTTGGCCGGTCTCGACGTTACCGCCAAGTCCGTCGAACGCCATGCCGAGGCCCTCGGCGCCGACATCGAAGCCCGCGAGCAAGTGGCGATCCAACGCGCCAAGCAACTCGACTTGCCGCACGTCGCCGCCCCCGCCGTGCCCCTGCTCTACATCGAAATGGACGGCACGGGCATTCCCGTCGTGGCCGCCGAGACCGCCGGCCGTGTCGGAAAAACTGCGGGGCGGCCGGCCCGCACCCGCGAGGTCAAACTCGGCTGCGTCTTCACCCAAACCACCACCGACGAACAAGGCCGGCCGCGGCGCGACGAGAACTCGACCAGTTACAGCGCGGCGATCGAGGGAGCCGAGGCGTTCGGCTTGCGGCTGTATACGGAAGCTTGGCGGCGGGGCTGGAGCCGTGCTCGCAAGAAAGTCATTCTCGGCGACGGCGCGCCCTGGATCTGGAACCTGGCACATCAGCACTTCCCCGGCGCCGTCGAGATCGTCGACCTTTACCATGCGCGGCAGCATCTGTGGGAGTTGTCGGCGAAACTGTTCCCGAGCGATGAGCGCCGGCGGAAACGTTGGGCCGCGCGGTTGTTGCACAAGCTCGAACAAGGCAAGATCAAGGCGTTGGTGAAAGTCTTACGCGGGTTCTCCACGCCGAATCAGGAGTCGGCCCATTTGCTCGCCAACGAGGCGGACTACTTCGAGCGCAACGCCGAGCGGATGCGGTATCCCGAGTTTCGCCGCCAGGGATTGTTTGTCGGCTCGGGAGTGGTCGAGGCGGGCTGCAAGAAGGTGATCGGCGCGCGGTTAAAGCGCTCCGGCATGTTCTGGACGGTGCGCGGCGCCAACGCCATCATCGCGTTGCGCTGCTGTCGGCTGAGCGGAAGGTTCGAGGATTACTGGGAGGCCCGGGAGTGATTCCCTGCCTCAAATTGTCTCTTCGTTCGGCTATGGCTAAAGCCTTACGGGAAAAAGGCCGTTGAAACGGCCTCGTACCGAACGACGAGCCTCTTGCACCGGCCCTATAAGGACCGGCCTATTTGCAGACCCAAGCCCGGTGAACCGGGCTAAGCGGGGTTCGCCGGGCCAAGCACTATTGCTCGCCTTGCGAAAGCGGCTTCGACATTTATGTCAAACATTTCGTAATGGCTGATGGCTTGGCCGATCATCACGTCATCTCAGTCCGCCAGGTTCATGCGGCGGAGAATGGCTTGGACCTGGGGTCGGCGCGGACACGGTCGAACTCGGGGATCACCTTGATCCACCAAGGTTGGGTACTTCGATGTTCGCAGGCTTTGGTTAGGCATTCGAAGGCGTTGTCCGTTTCTCCTATTGAGTCTCGCATAATATTCTGTCAATCGAGACAAAGAGAAGACTGTTTCCAGAAAGCGGTAATCAAGCGCGGTTTGCGGCGCATGCGCCGCAGCGTTTTGCGGGCACGTTCGTCGAGTTCCCAGTAGTCCTTCGGACAGACGTTCGGCAACTCGTGCTGTTTCCAGTACGCCCAGATGTATTCCACCGGATTCAGCTCCGGCGCATACGCCGGCAAATACTCCGTCACGATATGGCCTTGCGAGAGTTCAATGAACTCTCGCACCATCCGACTGCGATGCGCCGGCAAGCGGTCCCAGACGATCATCAACGGGCCGTCCATGTGGCGAACCAAGGCCTTCAGAAAGTCGATGACCTCCAACTCGCCAATCGCGCCGGGATAGAGCCGAAAGTAAAAGTTGCGCAACGTCAACCCGGCCGACACCGAAAGCTTCTGCCAATTGAAGTTGAACTCCAGCAGCGGCGTCTCGCCGCGCGGCGCCCAGGTGCGGCAACGATGCGGCTTCTGACTCCATCCGCTTTCGTCGATGAAGACGATCGTGCGGTCTTGTTTGCGGGCTTTTTTTTAATGGCCGGCCACCTCTTGCACTTCCAGTCGCGGATGGCCTCTTCGTTGCGCTCGCGGGCTTTGCCGACCGGGCGTTGCGGGCTCCAGCCGAGCGCCCGCAGGATCTTCCAGACATGGCCCTCGTGATAGCGCACGCCGAACTCGTCTCGGATCAGACGAGCCACCCGCGGACAGCTCCACAACGGCGTCGGGAAGCCGTGCGCCTCGGGGCCTTCGAGCAGCAGGATCTCCAGGCGTTCGAGCTGCGTGGCGTCTAATAGCGGCTTGCGGCCGGCGCGGCCGGCCTTGCGCAGCCCGGCCTCGCCTTGCGCCAGGTACTGTCGTCGCCACTCACTGACGGTTTGGCGGGCGACTGTCAGACGCCTGGCGGTTTCGGACTGATTGAGTCCTTCATCGAGCAAACGCATCGCTTCGAAACGGCGTTTCTCCAATGCTTCGAAATCGCGGCGCTTTCCTTTCGGTGTTCCCATACATAAGAATACGTACGGCAACACCAAAAAGTGTCACTCTATTTTGCGAGATTCAATAGGCCGAAGTAAATCATCGCGAGATGATAAGGCACTTGATGCTCCGGCTGCGAGCCGGATTGCAGTTCGTCGATCAGTTTCCGGGCCTTCTCCTGTTGGCCCGCAACCGCGTAAGCGTATCCCAGGTGGCCGTCTCGCCAGGGCGGCAGATTCATTTTCTCCAGCGCGGCGATCGCTTTCTCGTAATCACCCTTCTGCAAGTGCACGCTTCCCAAGCAGTAGTGCGCCCAATGGAAATTCGGATCGAGTTCAAATAGCTTTCCGATTTCCTCAATAGCTCGATCGTATTGCCGTTGGAGAATTGGGATGAGGGCAGGCCCCATGTTCACAACCGGGGTGACGGGGTCCAACTCCGCGGCACGCTGCCACACCGCAAGGGCCTCGTCCAGGCGTCCGGTGGGTGTGAGAGCCAGGATCCCGTGCCAAAGGTGGCCCACTGCATAGGAGGGGTCCAGTTCGATCGCGCGCCGTAACTCGCGGTCCGCCCCTTTCCAATCCCAATGGTAAAGAGCATGGACGGCACCCACCGAAGCGTGCGCCGCGGCCAGATCAGTGTCGATTTGAAGCGCCTTCAATGCGGCCGCCTCGGCTCTCGGCATGGCTTGGTTTGCCGGCACCGGGCCGTAAAACCCGAGCAAGGTGTGGCAGTCGGCGAGCCCCGAATGCGCCAAGGCATACTCGGGATCTTCCTCAAGCGCCTGCTCGTAGAAACTGATGGCCCTCCGAAATGAATCGAGGCTGCGCCGATACCAGTAGTAGCGTCCCCGCAGACACAAGTTGTACGCCTGAAGATCTCCGTGTAACGCTTGGCAAGCAGCTCTTTTTCCCGTCCGACCAGTTTGACTTTCAGTTTCTCGACAATCGCCTGCGAGATCTCATCCTGGATCTCGAAGACGTCCTCCATCACGCGGTCGTAGCGCTCGGACCAGATTTGGCACCCCTCGTCGATCGCGATCAGTTCGACGTTGATCCGCACGCGGTTGCCGGATCGCCGCACACTGCCCTCGAGAACGTGCCCGACGTTGAGCGCGGCTCCCACTTCGCGAAGTGTCGGGCGTTTCCCTTTGAACTGAAAAGCCATGCTGCGGGGCGCCACCTGCAGCCGCTCCACCTTCCCCAAGGCGCTGGTGATGTCCTCGCTGATGCCGTCACTGAAGTATTCGTCCTCGTCGCCGCGGCCGCGGTTCTCGAACGGCAACACGGCGATCGAGGGCCGCGCGTCGGTTGTCCCTGAGGAGGGCCTCTTGCTTGCGGCGGAATCCGCCCCGCGCTTCAAGGCAGTAAGGTCGGCAAGGAGGTCACTGACGGTTTGGTAACGCTCGTCAGCCCGCTTGGCCAAGCATTTGTCGGCAATCCGCTCCAGCTCGGCGGGAACGCCGGCGCGGATCGCCGTGATCGGCTCCGGCTGCTCGTTGAGTATCGAATACAGAATCGCCTGCTGGTAATGGCCTTGAAACGGCGCCTGTCCCGCGGCCATTTCGTAGAGGATCACCCCAAAAGCCCAGACGTCCGTTCGGTGGTCAACCGTCTCGCCGGTCGTCTGCTCGGGCGACATGTAGGCGGACGTGCCGATTGTCGTTCCGTCCTGAGTAAGTTTTGACGACGACGAGGCGAGTTGCGCCAGCCCGAAGTCCATCAGCACGGCTTGACCATTTGTGGTGTCCATGATGTTGGCCGGCTTGATGTCCCGGTGGACAACACCTTTGCTGTGCGCCTCCTGTAAGCCCCGCGCTACCTGGATGGCGATGTCGAGCAGCCGCTCCATGCTCAAAGGGCCCGCTTCGATGCGCTTGGTTAGTTCTTCGCCCTCGAGGAACGCCATGGCGATGAACATGCGCCCGTCTACCTCGTCGATTTCATAGACCGGGCAAATGTTGGGGTGCTGTAGGGCCGCCGCGGCTTTAGCTTCGCGCTCGAAGCGCTTGCGAACGTCCTCGTTACCCAGCAGATGGGGCGGCAGGAACTTGAGGGCGACCGGGCGGTCGAGCTTCAGGTCCTGGGCTTTGTAGACAACGCCCATGCCGCCTTCGCCGAGCTTGGCGGTGATGAGGTAGTGGCTGATCGTTTGGCCGATCACGATAAGGAGATTGTACCCCTTGGGCGTGGCTTTCCGTTGGCGGGTGATTGCTTAACGGCGGGACAGCCGGCAAGGCAAGTTACGGTGAATGGCGTGAAGCGCAAGGAGTTGACAACCGCCGAGGGTGCCTTCGTCGTGGAGGCGATCCGCCTGGACGCCTTGAAGACCAAGGGGAATTGTGGGGGACGCCGCCGGTGGGTTTCGCCGCTCGGGGACTGGGGAAGGCAGGTCGGTTGCGCTTGGCGAGGGTTCGACTACGCGAAAAAAGGGGACAGTCGGTTTCTATGAAAGCGCGGCATTCATAATACCGCCATGAAAATGGGAGCGAAGGCGTTCCTGTCGTTCTTACAGGGCTCAACCTGATTTGATTCCGTACCCAGGGTTCCGCCTTCGGCTCCACCCTGGGCTATGGCTCCTGTCGCCGCTTCGCGGCTGCAGTGGTTCGTGATTTCGGCGGGCGCACGCGTAATGCATGATACACTCGAAGGCCATTTTCGGAGGAGCCTCCACTGGGCGCCCGGCGCTGCTTCGGGGATTTATGGTAGCCCCGAGACGCGATCGTCTGGTAGGGTATGCCGCATATGAGCTCTTTGGGGAGTCCCGAGCGCCCTCTGCGCGTTGCCGTCATTGGTTCCGGCCCGGCGGGTTTCTTCACGGTGCAGCACCTGTTCGAGGCGCAGGGGCCGGCTGTTGAATGCGACGTCTTCGACCGCCTGCCCACGCCGTTCGGTCTGGTCCGTTTCGGCGTTGCCCCCGATCATCAAAAAATCAAAACCGTCGTCAAGGTCTACCACAAGCTCGCCGCCGACCCGAGGTTCCGGTTTTTCGGCAGCGTCGAGTACGGAAAAGACGTCTCGCTCACCGACCTGCGCACCCACTATCACGCGATCGTCTTCACCACCGGCGCCCAAGCCGACCGCCGCATGGACATTCCCGGTGAAGACCTCGCCGGCAGCCACCCGGCCACGGAATTTGTCGCTTGGTACAACGGTCACCCCGACTACTCCGATTGGCGGTTTGACCTGAGTCACTCCACCGCCGTGGTCGTCGGTGTCGGCAATGTCGCCATCGACGTGGCGCGTATTCTGGCCACGACGGTCGAAGAGTTGCAGACGACCGACATCGCCGACTACACCCTCGAGGCGCTGCGGAACAGCAACGTCAAACAGATCTACATGCTGGGTCGGCGAGGACCGGCCCAGGCGGCGTTCTCGAACCCGGAAATCTCCGAACTCGGTAAGTTGGCCGACGCGGAAGTGCGCACCCTGGCGGACGAACTCGTTGTCGACGAGAAAAGCCGAGCCGCCGCTCTCGAAAATCGCACCCTGGCCCGCAAGCTGGAGATATTGCGCGGTTACGCCGTTTCCGGCCCGCCGGTTAAGTCTCGCCGCATCATCCTGCGCTTTCTCACTTCCCCGGTCGAGTTGCTCAGCGACGACGAAGGCCGCGTTCGGGGCGTGCGCACCGTCCGCAACGAACTCTACAGCGACAGCCAAGGCCGCATCCGTTCGCGTCCGACCGATGAGTTCGAAACGATCGAGGCGGGCTTGGTGCTGCGCTCGGTGGGATACAAAGGCATCCCGCTCGCCGAGCTGCCGTTCCTCGACGACCGCGGCATTGTGCCGAACGACGGTGGCCGCGTCGTCGACCCGCTCACCGATCGCGCCTTGCCGGGAATCTACGTCAGCGGCTGGATCAAACGAGGCCCCTACGGCGTCATCGGCACTAACAAAGCCGACGCCAAGGAAACCGTGGCGAATCTGATCGCCGACTTGCAAGACAGCGCTTTCCTCAACCCGCGCAACGCGGAACCCGAAAGCATGGAGAGCCTTCTCGAGCAGCGCGGCGTGCGCTACGTCTCCTACGAAGAGTGGGAGGATATCGACCGGCTGGAAATGGCCATGGGGATGCCGGGCCGGCGGCCACGAGTCAAATTCACAAGCCGCGGAGAGATATTCGAAGCCCTCGACGCCCTCACTCCCCCGGAGGAACCGGAAACCCAAACCGAGCCGCGAGAGTAGAGGAGCTGTGACAAGATGGGCGACAGTCTCGTTTCTATGAACGCACCGCATTCAAAATACCGCCATGAAAATAGCTGTCGGGGGGTGTTCCCGCCGCCGCTTCGCGGCTGAGGTGGCTCGAGATTTCACGAGTTGCCGTGTAATCTCCAGCACGCTTCGAGGTCAATTTCGGAGGAGTCATTTTCTATGAATCCACGGATTCATAATGCCGCCATGAAAATGGGGGTGAGGTTGTTCCTGCCGCCCCTTCAGGGCTCTCCCCGTGGTGGGGGGGCCACCCAGGGTTCCGCCCCACCTCCCTCCACCCTGGGCTATATTCCTTCCGCCGCTTCGCGGCTCAAGATATTCGTGATCTCGCCCCTTTTGAATGTAACGCGCCGTGCACTCGTGGGGCTATTTTCGGAGGAGTCCTTATTCTTTGCATCCGCAGTAAACGAACGCTCGAAACACACCATGACTCGATTCACCAGACTGCTCATTGCCCCGGTGCTCTTGTTGGCACTAGGCTTCGTCGCCACGGCCCAGGAAAAGCCCAATTTCATCGTCATCTTCACCGACGACCAGGGCTGGGGCGATCTCGGCGTCCAAGGCTCGCCCGACATTCGCGCGCCTAATATCGACCGGCTGGCGGCGGAAGGCATTCGCTTTACGAGTTTCTACGCCGCGCCGTTTTGCGGACCCTCGCGAGCCGCCCTGCTCACCGGCAGCTATCCCCCGCGCAACAGCCTAGCCTTCAATCACGGGTCGAAGAGCACCGAGACCGGCATTCATCCCGATGAGATCACGATCGCCGAAATTCTCAAGAAGCAGGGCTATCAAACGATGATGATCGGCAAGTGGCACCTCGGGCACGCCGCGCCCTTCTTGCCGCATCGCCATGGGTTCGATCACTGGTTCGGTCTGCCCTATTCGAACGACATGTGGCGCTATCACCCGGTGATGCCGCCCACCGAGAACGAAGACGAACGCATGCGCGCGGCCCGCCGCCGAGCTGACTACACCGGGTTCGCGGGCCAAGGCCGCTATTACAACGTCGAAGACGGACAGGGATTCCCCGAGCCGCTGCCGCTGATGGAAGACGACGAAATCGTCGCGCTCGACCCCGACCAAACCAAGCTCACAACGATGTACACCGAGCGGGCCGTCAATTTCATCGAGGAAAACAAAGACGGCAACTTCTTTCTCTACTTGCCGCACGCCATGCCGCATGTGCCCTTGTTCGTTGGTGCGGCGCGACAAGGGAAATCCATTCGCGGGCTCTATGGCGACGTTATAGAGGAAATCGATTGGAGCGTCGGGGAGATTGTCGCCAAGCTCAAAGAGTTGGGCATCGACGGCAAGACCCTGATTTGCTTCACCTCCGACAACGGGCCATGGTTGCAGTACGGCGTCGACGCCGGTTCGGCGGGTCCCTTCAGTCACGGCAAGGCGACGACCTGGGAAGGCGGCATGCGCGTGCCCGGTATTTTCCGTTGGCCCGGCGCGATTCCGCCGGGCCGGGTGACTTCGGAACCGGCGTCGAACATGGACATCCTGCCGACTCTCGCCAAGCTTGCGGGCGCTGAGATTCCGAGTGACCGCACGATCGACGGCGGCGACCTGTGGCCGCTGCTTTCCGGCCGGGCCGGAGCCCGCTCACCTTACAAGGAGTTCTACTATTTCAACGGCGCACAGCCGAATCAGCTACCCCGTATCGAGGCCGTGCGCCGGGGCAAATGGAAGCTGCACCTGAGGCGCGGGGCCGACCCGTCAAAGCTGAAAGCGACGGCTCTTTATGATCTCCACGAAGACGTCGCTGAAAAATTCGACCGGCGAGAGCTGCACCCCGAGCTGGTCAAGAGCATGATCACCTCCGCGGAAGCCTTCGTCGACGAAATGCACCGGAACCGCCGTCCGCTGGGGCGGATTTAGCTGCCCGTGGTGTAAGTCCGATTACGCGAAAAAGAGTACACTCCGTTTCTATGAATCCGCAGTTTCATAACACCGCCATGAAAATGGGCGCCGCGTTTGCTCCTGCCGCCCCTTCAGGGCTCTGCCCGAGGTGGCGGGCTACCCAGGGTTCCGCTTCGCTTCACCCTGGGCTATATTCCTGCCGCCGCTTCGCGGCTCAAGACGTTTGTGATCTTGCCAGCCCTGAATGTAATGCACCATACGCTCGTGGGTCTATTTTCGGAGGAGCCACCGATCTTCTCTGTCCACCGGCGTTGGAAACATAGCGGTTCAACGAGCGAGAATCGAATGGCGAGCCTCTTTTTCTCCCGAACATTCTTGCCGCGGGCTGCTGACCCACACCTCGAACCAACCATGCCGTCAACCAACCGTTCCCGAAGGCCCTTATTGATCACAATTGCCGCCGCGCTGCTGCTCGCCTGCGGCTCCGCGCCCAGCCCGGACGCCGAAGACGAAACAATCACCATCGGCGCCATGCGTCCCGGGACTTCCTGGTATGTCTTCGCCGCCACGCTCGCGACCTTGCTGCAAAAAGAGCTTCCCCCCGGCACTCCCGTCGAGGTCATCGCCCGCGGCGGCGCCATCGGCAACCCGATCTTGGTCGATCGCGGCGACGCGACCATCGCCATCGCCCAAGCGGCGACTTCGGCGTGGGCTCAATCCGGCCACCCCCTCGCGTATAAGGGGCGCAAGCATGAAAACATCCGCGCCCTGGTCGGAGGCCTCAACAAAGTCTGGCTGACGGTGATGCTGCGGGAGGAATACATCGCGCGCACGGGCAACGACACGCTTGAAAAAGCTCTTTCCGACCCCGGGCCGCTACGCGTTGTGATGAAGCCGGCCGGCAGCGTCGTTCCCGTCTTCGCCGACATGCTTCTCGATGCGTTCGGGACCAGCCGCGATCAAATCATCGAACGGGGCGGCGCGATTACCCAGGTTTCGGCCAATCAAATCGCTTCGATTCTGCGCGACGGTCGCGCCGACCTTTACTTCGAGACCGCGATTCGCGGTCACCCCGCGGTGACGGAAATTACGACCACCGCCGACGTTCGCTTCGTCGATCTGCCCGACGCCTTTCTCGAAAAGATCCAGGGGCCGGGCATAACCCCCATCTCCATCCCCATGCCCGAATACTTCAAGGGGCAATCGGGGCCGACCCAAGCCGTTGACATGGGAACCGTCCTGATCGCCCACAAAGACCTGCCCGAAGGCCTCGCCTATCGCATCACAAAAGTGGTCTGCGAGAACAAGGACGAGATGGCGATCGCGCACAAAGCCTGGCTTGAGTTCGACCCCGACCAAGGCGGCAAGATCGAAAAAACCGGCATCCCCCTCCACCCCGGCGCCGAGCGCTATTTCAGGGAAACCGGTCGCTTGTAAGACCGCACGCAAACAAGTAAATCCGCGCCACACCGGCGCAACATAGGCGCGGACGAAAATCCACGTTCAGGAACGGGCCTCAAGAAGGCGTTGATCGGGAAATCGGAACATGGCGGGCGTGGATTTCCCCACGCCCGGCCCTGGGTGTCACTTCACAGGCGCTAACTTAAAGAATTGCTCGGCTTTCGTGCATAGATTTTCAGCCCAAGATCATGCACCCCGACCGCCACAAGAAGACGGTTGCGGAAATGAGCCGGGGCGCGGCGGAATCAGACATTCTTTCCTACGCCCCATCCGGGGCTTATCTTTATTGGATCGGGGACCCCGGGTTTCGCTTCGCTTCACCCGGGGCTACTATCCCGCGCCCCCTTCCGGGGGCTGACGCCGGCCAGGGGCCGGCGTTGGGGTGAGAATCCGTTCGCTGACACCACCCGCGGTAGAGAATCTGTCGTCCTTACGTTAGCGCTTATTGGGCGTCAGCCCAGGCTCTCGGCGGTTCAGGCCTTGGCCTTCGGCGGGGGGAGCACGCGGGCCTCGACGGCGGACTGGAAGCCGACCCTCCCGTGGGTGCCGTCACAGAACGGCTTGTTGTTGGAATGGCCGCAGCGGCACAAGCTGATGACAGTGCGCCCGGCGAGATCGAAAGCTTTGCCTTCGGCGTCTTCGATCGTGAAAGAGCCCTCGATGCGCAGCGGGCCGTGATTGCGTACGGTGATTTTCGTGTCAGCCATCTTGTATCTACCTCTGAACACGCAACGGCCCGGAAAGCCCCGGGCCGCTGATCGCCTCAACGTTCTTGGGGCACAGCGCGCTACGCCCCCGGCTTCATTGGTGATTTCGCTAAGCTGCTTTCTCGAGCGCTTTATCGGTTGTGGCCAATCCCGACTCTTTGTACTCCGCCAGGCCCAGCGCCTTGAACACACGAATAAAAACCCAGGCGAGGTCGATCTCGGTGGCTTTCGCCTTGAAGCGGGCCGACATCGGGAACTCGTGGTGATTGTTGTGGAAGCCCTCGCCGCCGGTCAACATCGCCACCCACCGAAGATTGGTCGCTCGGTTATCGAAGTTGCGATAGCCGACCTTGTGGCAAACGCTGTTGACCATGGCGTTGAGAAAGACGTAGAAACCGGCGTTCAACCACCAGACCGCGACGCCCATCACGGCGCCGATCCAGAAGTTCACGCCCGTCACCCAGGGGAACGCCAGCGCCAGGGCCGTCATGCCCAGAGCCGGGCCGAGCTTCCCGATCCTGGGAACGCGGTCGAGCAGGTCATCTTGCCAATTGGGAGTGAACGTGTCGATCGTATCCTGATTCTTGATCTCCCTTTTGTACATCACGACGTTGAGGAAGAGCACTTTCCAAAGCCCTTCGATATAGGGGCTGTGCGGGTCGCCTTCCTCATCGGAGAAGCGGTGATGCTTGCGGTGCACCGCCGCCCACTCACGGGGAATGATCCCCGTCGCCAAAGAAAGCTCCAGGTGCATGAAGAACCCCAAGAAGGGATGCAGTTTCAGCCCGGTATGGGTCAAGCAACGATGCAGATAGATCGTCGTGCAAAAAGTCGAGATCTGCGCGATGGCAAAGGCCATCCCGACAAACCACAGTAACGTTTCCATCGTCAGAACACTCGTCATAAAATTTCCTGTCCGTCAGGACGATATTACATAGAACCGCGAACCGCGCCCGGACGCTGGAGAGTTGGGTCGCCGGCACAGCGGATGTCGGGCGGACGGAATTCGCTCGTTCGTCGAAAACGGTTGAACTCCCCGGGCCGCGACGGAAGGCGACTCAACGGACAGCCGCGGCGATCTCCCGGGAGGCACCATGGCCGCCGACTCCTCCAAAGTCGGACTTGCAGTGGTTATTATAGGCGGTCGAAGCGTCCGAAACGGGGGTCGCGTTAGCAAAAAGACACAATTGCGGTGTTTGAAGAGGCCGGCTAAGGGGACTACCCGACGACTGATTGGACCTCCCGGAGCGGCGTCTTCCGCCTGCCAAAACAAAAGTAGTAAGACATGTTGTCCACGTCGCAAACCTCGATCAATCCCTCAGCCCGAAGACGAACAGCGAGTGCCCGGCGTTGACGGCGACGAATTGCTTGCCGCCGGCTTGGTAGGTCATCGGTGAATTCGTCATGCGGCCGCCCAGGTTCAGGTTCCACAGCAAGTTGCCGTTGAAGACGTCGAGCACCACGAGTTGGCCCTGCATGCTTCCGGAGAACAGGACATTGCCGGCCGTCGACATCAACCCGCTTTCGGAGACTTCGGCCATCTTGAACTCCCACTCGAGCTCGCCCGTCTCAGGGTCGAGCGCCCGCACGGCGCCGTAGCCCGGTTCCGCGTCCTTGGCCGGGTTGGGATAGATGCCCTCGGGCAAGCTGCCGACATAGCGATTGCCGCGCGTGTAGGTCGGGTCGCCTTTGTAATACATGCTCGGGTAGCTTTCCCACACGGGGAGATAGAACAGACCGGTCTTGGGGCTGTAGGTCGGCGAGTACCAATTCGTCGCCCCTTGAACGCTGGGGTAGGTTTTTGTGCCCTCCTTGGAGGGTCCGGCGCCCGCGACCCTGATGGGGCGGCCGTTTTCGTCGATGCCCTTGGCCCAGTTCTGGTAGACGAAAGCCTTGGCGAGCAGAAACTCGCCCGTGGCGCGATCGAGCACGTAGTAGAAGCCGTTGCGGTTGCCCCACAGGATCAGCTTGCGTTGCTTGCCCTTGAATTCGCGGTCGACCAGGACGGGCACTTGCACTGAATCCCAGTCCCACTCGTCGTGCGGCGTGAACTGGTAGTACCACTTGAGCTTTCCGTCATCGGGGTTGAGGGCCACCACCGAATCGCTATAGAGGTTGTCGCCCTTGCGGACATCGGCGTTCCAGTCAGGGGCGGGGTTGCCGGTTCCCCAATAGAGCAAGTTCAAGTCGGGATCGTAGGAGCCGGTCAGCCAGGCCGAACCGCCGCCGCGCTTCCAGGAATCGCCTTCCCACGTTTCATGGCCCGGTTCGCCGGGGCCGGGGATGGTGTAGAAGCGCCATAGCTTCTTGCCGGTCTTGACGTCGTGGGCTTGCAGGAAGCCTCGGATGCCGTATTCGCCGCCAGCGGTCCCGATAATGATCTTGTCCTTGACGATCAGCGGCGCCAGCGTGATGGAATAGCCGCCGGTGTAATCCACAACGGTAATGTCCCAGTTCACCGAACCGGTTTTGGCGTCGAGCGAGAGCAGGCGGCCATCGACGGTTCCCATGAATAGACTGTCGCCGGCCATCGCCAAGCCGCGGTTGATGCGGCCACAGCAGGTATTCACCTTGGCGGGTTCGTTGTGGGTGTATTTCCAGAAACTCCGACCGGTCGCGGCGTCGATCGCGACGACGTTGTTCGGCGGTTCGGTGAAATACATCACGCCGTCGACAACCAGCGGCGTGGCTTGGAACTTTTCGAGCGAGCGAGCCTGGAAGACCCATTTCAGCTCGAGGTTGCCGATGTTTTCACGGTTAATCTGATCGAGCTTGCTGAATCGTTGGCTTTTGTAGCTGCCCGAATAGGTCATCCATTGTTCGGGCTCGTTCTCGGCGTTGAGCAGACGCTCGCTGCTGACCTGCGGGAAGGCCCCGGCGGCGGTCGCCGTCGCCAGAGCGAGAATGCGAAGCGTCCGCATCACAACTGCCTCCTTCTCAGGCTCGAAAGATAAGCCACGATATCGGTCACCTCTTCATCGCTCAAGACGCCCTCGTAGGCGGGCATGCCGGATTTCTTGACGATGTCGTAACTGGTCAGGTCGCTCTTCATTAACGATCGCAAGCGGCCTTTCGAATCGAGTACTTGAACGGAGAACGTGTCTTCATTGAGGCGCCGGCCCGACACTTTCTCGCCGCTGTTGGTGACGATCGTAACGGTCCAGTCCACGGCGAGCACTTGCTCATCCGGCCGCAGGATCGACGCCTTGAGCGCCTTGGCGGAGCGTGAAGCGCCGATGTCGCCAAGAGGAGGCGCTCCGCGACCGCCTTCCCCAGCCACCATGTGACATTGCAGACAACCGCCCTTTGAGCCGAACAGTTCGGCCCCGCGCTCGACGTTACCGGCCGCGGCGCCGGGCTGGTCTGCTTTAACCAGGGTTCGAACGAACGAAACGACCTGCCACAGCTGTTTCCCGTTGAAAAACGTCCCGGGCATCTCGGTACCCGGAATTCCCTTGGAGAAAGTTTCATAGAGTTCTTCGTCGCTCGAGCCGTGGCGATATCGGCCGGTCGTCAAGTCGGCGCCCTTACCGCCGCCGCTGCCGTCGAGGCCGTGGCAACTGGCGCAATGGCCGCGAAAGATCTTTCCTCCGGCGGCGGCGTCCTCCGCTGAAGTATAAGGGTTCGCCCCGTCTTGCCCGGCGTGTTCTTGGGCCCCGAGCGAGAGAACTCCGGCCAAAGCCAGCGCCGACGCGAGCGATAATGTCCGGCAGATCCGCACCTGTCACCTCCGGAGACACACCGGCTGGAACCGGACAAGCGCCATCGCTTCCCGCTGCCGCCGACCGTCTCACACCGTCGGCTATCTTAGCCTATTGGGAGGGTGGTGCGTACGCCAGCCGGGGCCTATCGTCGTACAGAACCGAGCCCGACCCGCCGATTCTATTCCTATTTGTTACCGTCGCATGGGCGGTTTTCCCTTCATACTTAAAGGAAGGGGGCGATTCGCTCGCGGACAAGCGCTTAATGCAACCGTTTCTTCAACCGGTCGGGCGCGAGACCTTGCAGAGTTTCGTCGCCGAAAAGTTCAACGGGTTGCCGTTCGTCGTTGTTTCGAATCGCGAACCCTATATCCATTACTTAGAGGGCGACGAGGTCCGCTGGAAACGCACCCTGGGCGGGCTCGTCACCGCGCTCGACCCGATGATGCAAACCCTGCGCGGCTCGTGGGTGGCGCATGGCTCGGGCGACGCGGATCGCCAAACCGCCGCCGAAAACGGCTGTCTCGGCGTGCCGCCCGACGCCCCCAGCTATACCCAACACCGCGTCTGGCTGTCGAAAAAAGAGGAAGAGGGCTACTACTACGGTGTCGCCAACCAGGCGCTTTGGCCGCTTTGCCACAATTCCTATACTCGGCCGCTATTCAGTCAATCGGACTGGGAAGTCTACCAATCGGTCAACGCCAAGTTCGCCGACAAGGTCGCCGGCGTCGTCGGCGATCAAAAGGCCGTGGTTTTCGTCCAGGACTACCACTTTGCCTTGTTGCCGGCCCTGGTCAAGCAGCGCTGCCCGCGGGCGGTTTGCGCTCATTTCTGGCATATTCCCTGGCCGAATCCCGAGGTTTTCGCGATTTGTCCCTGGCGGCGGGAGATGCTCGAAGGTCTGCTGGGCAATGATTTGCTCGGGTTTCATCTGCAGGCCTCGTGCAACAACTTTCTCGAAACCGTCGATCGTGAGCTCGAAGCCCGCCAAGACCGCGAGCTGATCGCGGTGGTCTACAACGACCACACGACGCGCGTGAGGCCCTTTCCCATCAGCGTCGATTTCGAGGCGATCTCGGAACAAGCCGCCGGCGAAGCCTGTGCCGGCCGCATGAAGTCGGTCAAAAAGGAATTGCGGCTCGACGGCAAGTTCGTGCTGTTGGGGCTCGACCGGATGGACTATACCAAGGGCATCCCCGATCGCCTGCGCGCCGTTGATCTATTTCTCGAACGCCGTCCCGACTTCCTCGGTAAGCTCGTCTTCATTCAAGCCTCGGTTCCGAGCCGACACCGCATTCCCGCCTATAAATCATTGATCAGCGAGGTCGAAAACCTCACCGAGGAGATCAATTGGCGTCACGGCGACGGGGCTTGGAAGCCGATCGTGACGCTCGATGAGCACTTGTCGTGGGAAACCGTTCTGGCGCTGTACCGGCTGGCCGATGCCTGCGTCGTGAGCAGTCTGCAAGACGGTTTGAACCTGGTGGCCAAGGAATTTATCAGCGCCCGCACCGACGAGCGCGGCGTGCTGTTGCTGAGCCGTTTCGCCGGCGCGGCCTCGGAGTTGCCCGAGGCGCTGCTGCTCAATCCCTTCGCCCACGATGAGTTCGCCGCGCGCATCGAAGACGCGGCGCAAATGTCCGCGGACGAACAAGGCTCGCGGATGCGGGTTCTGCGAGAGCAGGTTCGCGAGAACAATATCTATACCTGGACGCTGCATCTTCTCGATCAACTGGCGGGGTTAGGATAGCCGGGACAAGGCGGGCGAGCGGGGGGATGTGAAGGAATCCGGTGAGCGCGGTTGTTATGAGTAGGCCGGTTGTGATGATACCGCCCATGAAAATGAGGTTTGGTGCAAGACCGCTCGGGAGGCCGATCCGTGTGTTCCTGCCGCCCTTACCTTCCTGCCATATGGCACACCGCCGGTTTTGGAATGTGGCGTTCGACGCAGGAGGTAAGCCAAGGAGCGTCGAAGTAGTCAACCGTCAGCGGGCGGGCAGGGCGGAAGTTGCCTATTGGTCGGCGTTGCATCGAACGATTGTTCCTGCGCCCCGTCCGGGGCTTCTCCTGATGTGTGGCGCGGACCCCGGGCTGAAGCCCGGGGCTACTATCCGCGCCCCCTGCCGGGGGCGGGGACCGAGGCGATGAGACATCCCGGCCGGAAAGCGATAAACCTCGGGGTCTGGGGCGGAGCCCCAGGGCTTGAAAACGCCCGAAACACCCCGACCGGTGTGCCATATGGCAACATTTTCAGGGCTCAACGGAATTGGGTGGTTAACCTAGGGTTCCGCCTTTCGGCTCTACCCTAGGCTATATTCCTGTCGCCGCTTCGCGGCTCTTCCGGACCCGAGTATCTCATAACTCTTAATCGTTGCTCTGCGGTTCTTGACGCACGATGGAACATCTTTTTGAAGCTTGGCCCGAGGCGGTGGCGACGCTCGAAACCGCGCCGGGTCTTCTCGTGATGCTCGACTTTGACGGTACCCTGGCGCCGCTGGTTCCGCACCCGGATCGCGCAGTGCTTCCGACGGAAACCAAGCGCTGCCTGGAGCAATTGGCGGCCGCCACGGCGGTCGATCTCGCCGTGGTCAGCGGCCGCGCGGTTTCCGATCTGCGGGCCCGCGTCGCGGTCGAGGGAATCGAATACAGCGGCAACCACGGCCGCGAGCGCCTTCGTCCCGGCTCGGACCAAATCGAGTTCCGTAACGAGGTCCTACAAGAAATGGCCGCGGCGGCGCGGGCGGCAGCCCAAGCGGTGGACGGCATCGAGGGTGCTTTCGTGGAAGACAAGGGCTTGACGGCGGCGCTGCACTACCGCCAAGTCCCCACCGCCCGTCACACGGATGTCCGGCGCGCGGTGGAGGCGCTCATGCCGCGGCTGGGCCCGGGAATCCGCGTCGAGGAAGGGAAGAAGGTTTTCGAACTACTGCCGAGCGATGGTCGGAACAAGGGCAAGCTGGCCCTCACGCTGTTCGAGGAGAAGGGTGGGGCCGACGCCGTCGTCCCGATCTATTGCGGTGATGACGCGACCGATGAGACGGTCTTCGAAGCGCTGCCACGCGAAGCGCTGACCGTGCATGTCGGGGACGGGAGTGGGCGCTCGCGGGCGCGTTACCGGTTGGACGGCCCGGAGCAAGTCGCCGAGTTCCTTGGTAAGATTGTGGACTTTCGCACTTCGGCCTGAACCGGCTGAGCGCGCCAGGGCGCCGAGCCGCGATCCGGAAGGGATAGAAGTCGGCGATGTCGAACCGTTTCGTTTTCTATAGCGCCGCGAGCCTGGTGCAGACTACGCCCTTCGAGGCCGATAGTCTGCCCTCGTTGCTCGATTGCCTGCGACGGGTCGACAGCTCGTCGATCTTCTATCATTTCTATCATTCGCTGTTGCGCCGGCATTTCCTGAAGGCCGAATTCCAAAATGACTTCGCCCTCTGGGCGGACGAGCAATTGCGCGAGCCCTGGCTAGCCGAAAGGTTGGCGACTGTCGACCCGATGGATTTCGCCATGATCCGGACCGCGCGCGAAAAGTTGATCGAATACGTCGAGGTCTTCGTGGGCCCGGCCCAATCTCATGTGCGCGTGCCGCCGGGCAAGGAATTTCGCTTTCAAGAGTTGAAGAGCTTCTCCTATCCGAGCGGCATCGAGGCGGAAACACTCGAGGAATTCGCCGCGGCGGTGAGGCAGGTGAGCGTGGAATCGGTTTTCTATCACGTCGTGGAAGCGCGCCTGCGTCTGCACAAGAAGTCAAACGATTTTTCGAGCTGGCTCGAACAGACCCACGGCGAGACGGTGTTGGCGCGGGAAATCGATGGACTGAATCCCTACGGCTACGGGCTGGAGGACTTAAAGGCCAAGATCGCCGAGTTGGTCGAGGCGAGGGTTTCCCAATGAGTGAGTTAAATCTCGATGCCTACGCCCCGATCGTCGGCCCCGGCGAGATCAACGACATCCGCCGGCTGGCCGGGTATCTCAAGGGCCGCCGGGTGCAGCAGATCAACTCGACCTTCACCGGCGGCGGGGTGGCGGAAATTCTCTATCGCCTGATCCCGCTGATGAACGAAGTCGGCCTCGACGTCAACTGGGATGTCGTCGACGGCGAGCAGCCTTTTTTTGAAGTCACCAAGAGTTTTCACAACGCGCTGCACGGCCAACACGTCGAAATCACCCAGGGGATGCTCGACATTTTTCTCGAAACGACAGCGGCGAATGAAAGCAAGCTCGACCGCGACGCCGACATCGTGGTTTTGCACGACCCGCAGCCGGTCGGGCTGGTGACGAAGAGCGGCGGCTTCAAGGGCCGTACGGTATGGCGCTGTCACATCGACGTTTCCCACGCCGACCCCGTCGTTTGGCGATTTCTCGAACGCTTTATCACGCAGTGCGACGCGTCCGTCTATCATCTCGTGGATTACGCGCACAATCTGCCGATTCGCGAGTTCATCATTCCTCCGGCGATCGACCCGCTGGCGGAGAAGAACTGCGGGATTGAGCCCGGGGAAATCAATGGCGTACTGGAGCGGTTCGGCATTGACCCCAAGCGCCCCATCGTTGTACAGGTTTCCCGCTTCGACCGCCTGAAAGATCCCGTCGGCGTCATCGAGGGTTACCAGATGACGCGCCGATACGCCGATTGCCAACTGGTGCTCGCCGGCGGCGGCGCGCCCGACGACCCCGAGGGCCAAGCCGTGCTCGCCGAAGTGATGGAGCGCAAGGGCAACGACCCCGACGTCTTTGTACTCGACCTGCCGCCCGACTCTCACCGCATCATCAACGCGCTGCAACGCGCCGCCGACGTGGTGATTCAGAAGTCGATCCGCGAAGGCTTCGGCCTGACCGTCGCCGAGGCCATGTGGAAGGGCAAACCAATGATCGGCGGCAATGTCGGCGGCATTCGTAGCCAGATTATCCAAGGCGTGACGGGTTATCTCGTCAACACCGTGGAAGGGATGTCGTGGCGGTTGCGCGAGCTGCTTGCCGACCCCGAACGCGCGCGGCACATGGGCGAGCTGGGCCGCCAACATATCCGGCAGAATTTTCTGCTGCCCCACAGCTTGAAGAATTGGCTGCTCGTCTACCTCTCGCTCGACTATCCCGACCGGCATATGGTCGAGTTGGGGTGAGGCGGGGGATAACCCGGTGGTTCTTCCTTTAAGATAAGCCCGGAATCTCCTTGATACCGAACACCCCCGACGTGGCGTGAGCCTCCAGGCTTGCCGGGCCCCGAGTCGTCGGGGCGGGTCGCGAATTGCCGCCTTGCGAGGTCTCGCGAATTCGGGGATACGAACCGATGAATCGGTTCGCGGCAAGCGTGGGCGCTCACGCCACGTCCTCCGTTGAGTCAAGCGTCTACAAATAAGCGACTTACTGAGTCTCGCATAATACACTGTCAATCGAGACAAAGAGAAGACTGTTTCCAGAAAGCGGTAATCAAGCGCGGTTTGCGGCGCATTCGCCGCAGCGCTTTGCGGGCGCGCTCGTCGAGTTCCCAGTAGTCCTTCGGGCAGACGTTGGGCAACTCGTGCTGCTTCCAGTACGCCCAAATGTATTTCACCGGGTTCAACTCCGGCGCATAGGGCGGCAAGTACTCCGTTGCGATGTGATCCTCGGAGAGCTGGATGAACTCCCGCACCAGGCGGCTGCGGTGCGCCGGCAGCCGGTCCCAGACGATCAGCAGTGGGCCGTCGATGTGGCGCACCAAAGCCTTCAGGAAGTCGATGACCTCCAGCTCGCCGATCGCGCCGGGATAGAGCCGGAAGTAAAAGTTGCGCAACGTCAGCCCGGCCGACACCGACAGCTTGTCCCAGTTGAAGTTGAACTCCAACACCGGTGTCTCGCCGCGCGGCGCCCAGGTGCGGCAACGATGCGGCTTCTGACTCAATCCGCTTTCGTCGATGAAGACGATCGTACGTTCTTCTTTGCGGGCTTTTTTTTAATGGCCGGCCAAGTCTTGCGCTGCCAGCCGCGGATGGCCTCTTCGTTGCGCTCCCGCGCTTTGCCGACGGGCCGTTGCGGGCTCCAACCGAGCGCCCGCAGGATCTTCCAGACATGGCCCTCGTGATAGCGCACGCCGAACTCGTCTCCGATCAGACGAGCGACCCGCGGACAGCTCCACAGCGGCGTCGGGAAGCCGTGCGCCTCGGGGCCTTCCAGCAGCAACGCCTCGAGGCGTTCGAGCTGCGCGGCGTCCAACAGCGGCTTACGGCCGGCGCGGCCGGCCTGGCGCAACCCGGCTTCGCCGTCACGCCGGTATCGTCGCAGCCACTCGCTGACGCTTTGCCGCGCGACCTTCAATCGCCTCGCTGTCTCGGACTGACTACAGCCTTGCTCGACCAACCGGATCGCTTTGAAACGGCGCTTCTCCAGGGCCTCGAAATCCCGCCGTACGCCTTTTGTATTTCCCATACATACAAAGACGTACGTACCCCAAAAAAGTGTCACTTTATTTTGCGAGACTCAATAGGCGGGAATTCCGCGCCGTGTTGGCAATATTACCCGCGGAGATAAAGAGTACTTGTGGTGGATAGGAGCGGTCCGCGAGTTGGTGATACGATAAACCAGCCAGAACTCAAACAAGGGGATGATCCTGCTTGTCCAGAGGGTCGGCCTATTTTTGACGGTGCTCTCGCGATGGTAAAGATTCCCGTGCTCGCATGGCGAATTCCCGCCGCGATCGCCGCGTTGGGGTGCGTAAGCCTTTTCGGACAGGTCGTTCGAGGTCCGTATCTCCAGCTCGGCATCCGCATTGCCGCGGTCACGAAACAAATCGACGCCCGCCCCGACGATGCCGAACTCTACTTGCGGCGCGGTAGTCTTCATCGTGAACACCACAACTGGGAGAGAGCTCTCGCCGACTTTGCCTGGGCGGCGGAGGTGGCGCCGAATTTCGCCGACGTCCACCTGGCGCGCGGCCGCATGTGGTTCGACGCCGGTAAGTTCACCGAAGCCCGCGGCGAGCTCGATCGCTTCTTGTCGCTGAGACCCGGCCATGCGCTCGGGCTGATCTCCCGCGCGCGTGTGTTTAGGGCGATGGGTGAACAGGCGGCGGCCGGGGAAGACTTTGAGCGCGGCATCCGAGCCGCTGATCGCCCCGGGCCGCAATTGTTTCTCGATCGATCGCGCGCCTTCGCCGCCGCCGGGGAGTTCGAGCGCGCTCTGTCGGGACTCGACGAAGCGGTCACGAGGATGGGGCCGATTCTCGCGATTGAGTCCTACGCGATCGAATTGGAAGAGACGCGGCATCGCTATGACGAAGCGCTATCGCGCCTCGATCGGATGCGCGATCGGCTGCCGAAGGAGCGGTTTCTACACCGGCGTGGCGGTCTGCTGGAGCGTGCCGGCAGGCACGACGAAGCTCGGGCGTGCTATCGCGAGGCCCTGGCTCACCTCCATACTCTTCCGCCTCGAAGACGCGACGCGAAACCGTTCGTGGCTCTGAAGGTCGAGCCGGCCGCAGCGGTGGAGCGTCTCGAGGGCGCAACTCTTGCCCGCCGACCGTGAATCGATGTAGGCCCGGTTTGGGGCGGTTTGGGGCAGTCCCGAGCGTCCCGAGAACCGGATACGCTAGCATGAAGCACCGTTTCCGCTTCTTGCCGCCGCCATGAACGATTCGGTCGAACATCCGATCCGCGTCGAATCGGTTACGCACCGAATCGGCGAGGCTGTCTTGGTCGAGGATCTATCGTTCTCGGTACGTCGCGGCGAAACGCTGGTGCTGCTGGGGCGAAGCGGCTCGGGCAAAACGACGGCGCTACGATTGATCAACCGCCTGATCGAGCCTTCTCGGGGGACGGTGTATGTCGAGGGCCGGGCCACGACCGAATGGGATCCGATTCCGCTCCGCCGCCGCATCGGCTATGTCATTCAAGAGATCGGGTTGTTTCCGCACTTCACCGTGGCCGAAAACGTAGGTTTGGTCCCGGCGCTTGAAGGACGCTCCAAGAGCGAACAGACGGCCCGCGCCGTCGAGTTGCTCGAGAAGGTCGGCCTTGATCCCGCGGCCGTGGCCGAGCGCTTTCCCGATCAACTTTCCGGCGGACAACGCCAGCGCGTCGGCGTCGCCCGGGCCCTCGCCGCCGACCCGCCGATCCTGCTGATGGACGAGCCCTTCGGCGCGCTCGACCCGATCACGCGCTCGGAAGTTCAGCGCGAGTTCCTCTCCATGCGCGCCGCTCTCGACAAGACAATCGTTTTCGTCACCCACGACGTTCGCGAAGGGCTGCGGTTCGCCGACCGCATCGCGGTGATCGAGCACGGCAAGGTCGCCTGGGAGGGCTCGCCGGACGAGTTTCGGGCAGGCGGCGCGGCCGTGATCCAACCCTTTCTGGAGTTGCTCCAGTGAGCCTACTTTCCTATCTCGCCCAATATCAGTCGCAGCTCATCGCGCGCACGGGAGAACATATCGGCTTGGTCGCGGTTTCGATGATCCTGGCGGCGGCGATCGGGATTCCGGCGGGCGTATGGCTCACCCGCCGCCCGTCGGCCGAGCGCTGGGTGCTGGGTATCGCGAACACGGTGCAGACCATTCCGAGCCTGGCGTTGTTCGGTTTCTTGATTCCGCTGCCGCTGCTCGGCGGCATCGGACCTCGGTCGGCGATCGTCGCCTTGGTGCTCTACGCGCTGCTGCCGATCATCCGCAACACCTACATCGGCATCTCGGGCGTTGACAAGTCAGTCCGCGAAGCCGCCGTGGCGATGGGCATGACCGACCGGCAGTTGCTGCGGATGGTCGAGCTGCCGCTGGCGGCGCGGACGATCATGGCGGGCATCCGCGTGGCCACGGTTACCGGCATTGGCGTCGCGACGATCGCGGCGCTGATTGGCGCCGGCGGCTTGGGAGACTTCATCTATCGGGGGATTCAAACCGTCAACGCCGGGCTGTTGCTGCTGGGGGCGGTGCCGGCGGCGCTGATGGCGTTGGCGGCGGATTTCGGTTTGGGATGGATTGAAAAAAAGCTGGTGCGGTGAAGAGGGGGCTCTGAATCCGCGTTTGCGTTTTTTCGGGTTTCGGGTAGCTCGTCGGTTTTGCCATAATAGGAATCGACTTCTCTCAAAGACACCGGTCATGCTCAGGAGACTTACATCTCTCCTAGTGGCCGCCCTTCTCGCGAACGCCGTTTCGCCGGCCCTGTCGGCAGGTATCCCCGGCAAAAAAGCTGTCTATCGCGGCGGAACCCTGCCTTTCCCGGAGGTTTCCACCGTCGGTACGATGGCGACAACCGACGTGCGCCATTTCGTCTTTCGCCACAAAAAGGGCGAGCTGCGAATACCCTACGGCAATGTAAATTCCCTCGAATACGGCCAAAAATCCGGCCGTAGGTTGGGGCTCGCGATCGCCTTTTCGCCGGTCTTTCTGCTGTCGAGGAAGCGGCGTCACTATCTGACGATCGGCTATATCGACGTCGAGGGCAACCAGCAAGCGGCGGTCTTCGAGTTGGGCAAGAAGATCGTTCGCATAACGTTGGCCGGACTCGAGGCACGCAGCGGTCTCAAGGTGGACTATAAGGTGGACTATGAAGACGAGAAAGCACGGAGGTCGATGAACAAATGAAAGAGTTCGGCCGGTTTCTAATCCTCGTGTGGACAGCCCTCGCCGGCGTGTATGGCGTGGGAGCCGCCGAAGCGCCCACCCCGCTGAAGCAAAGGCAACTGCTGGAGCTTCTGAAAATCGAACGAATCTACGTTGACCCGCTCAACGGCGCCGGCAGCGAGCCTCTGCGCGACCTGCTGATCGGCAGCTTGCAGCGGGCCGGCGTCTTCGCCATTGTCGAAAATGAGGAACGCGCCGATGCGTACTTGCGGGGCGCGGCCGAGGACCTTGTTTATACCGACTACTACCGTAGCCGCGAGGGGTTGAACGTTCGTGGGTCAAGTTCGGCGAGCGAGAGGGAAGCGGGCGAATCGCAATACTTTTCCGGCAGTTTCGGCATCGGCGACACCGAGGCCTTCTCCCGCCGCGAGCGGAAACACGATGCCATGGCGGCGGTGCGATTGGTGTTGCGCAACGGGGACGTGATTTGGTCGACGACCCAAGAAAGCTCCGGAGCCAAGTACAAGGGCGCCGGGGCCGACGTGGCCGACAAAGTCGCCAAAGAGCTCGACGCGGCTTACCGCTGGGCCTTGAAAATCCGAAAAAAGGCCGATTCGGCTCCGGTTTTCCAGAGCCCCGAGGAGAAGTAGAGTTATTTCCCGGGCCCCAAAGCCTGGTGTACAATGGGGGAGAATCTCGGCAACGGAGGCCCGCTCATGGCACAGGATAGTTCGCGGCGTGATTTCTTCAAAACGACTTTCGGCGGCGCGATGACGGCGGCGCTGGCGCAAAACGCGTTGGCGCAGCAAGACAGCCCCAACGGCCTACCGACCAGAAAACTCGGGCGCACGAATGAGCAAGTGTCGCTGTTGTGCTTGGGAGGCTGGCACATCGGCGCAGCGGCCAACAAAGATCGCAAGGAAGCCATTCGCATCATGCACACCGCGATTGACGAGGGCATGACGTTCTTCGACAATGCCTGGGATTATCACGACGGCGGTTCCGAAGACGTGATGGGCGAAGCGTTGGCCTCGGGCGGCCGCCGCGACAAAGTCTTCCTGATGACGAAGAACTGCGAGCGCGACTACGAGGGCAGCAAGCGCAATTTGGAAGAGAGCCTCCGTCGGCTGCGCACCGACCGTCTCGATCTATGGCAGTTCCACGAGATGGTCTACGACAACGACCCCGATTGGGTGTTTGATAAAGGCGGGTTAAAGTACGCTCTCGAGGCGCAGAAAGCCGGGAAGGTTCGCTACATCGGCTTCACGGGCCACAAAGATCCGCGCATTCACCTCAAGATGCTCGGCAAGCCGTATGATTGGGCCAGTGCGCAGATGCCGATCAACATCATGGACGCCCACTATCGCAGCTTCCAAAAACAAGTGGTTCCGGTTTGTCTGGAGAAGAACGTCGGCGTCATCGGCATGAAGAGTCTGGCGGGCGGACGGATTCCGAGAGAGACCAAGGTGACGGCGGAAGAATGCATCCGCTATGCACTGAGTTTGCCGGTCTCGACTCTTTGTGTCGGCATCGTGTCGATGAAAGACCTCCATCAGAGCCTCAAGATCGGGCGCGGCTTCAAGCCCTTGGCCGACAGCGACAAGGAACGCCTGATCTCGATGACGGCGGGTGAAGGCGCCGACGGCCGGCATGAACTTTTCAAGTCGAGCCAGAGGTTCGACGGCCCTCATCACCGCAAACAACACGGCTTCGAGATCGCCTAGCCCGCATTTCTCACCGCCTGACGAGCAAAGCACACGATAGGCCCGCCATTACTTCGTTGCGCTTGCTCGCCGTGCTCACCGTACTGTTCAAGTACGCCTCCGCGCGCCAAGCGGCGCGCGCCTCGTACTGACGGACCTTTCATGCACTTTGCCTCGCCACGCGGTGAGAAAAGCGGGCTAGTCAGCGTGGTCCGGCACCCCGGCGAATCCCGCTCCCCGACGCCTCAGGCGAAAATGGGGGACTGCCGGCCGGCACGGGCCGCCCCAAGAATTTCCGGAAGAGTCCGTTTCTCTGAACGCGCGGCATTCATAACACCGCCATGAAAACTCGCTTTGGTCGAGGCGTTTTCGGAGAAGACATACCGGCACGAATGCCGGTACGGCACGCACGAATGCGTGCGCCACGTCAGGCGGGTTCGACATCGTGGGAAAACGGCGGCTACGCGCCGAGATAATCCCAGTCGCGTCCGCCATTCGAGGCAGTGAGGATGTCACGCTTCCAGTCTTCGAGCCTCGGTCCGGACAGCTTTTGCGCCTTGTCGCGCATCAGTGCCATCTCGGCCGTCTCGAGCTGCTTGAACTCTTGCGCGAAGCGCACATCGTCCTCGATTTGCCCCAGCGTCGTGCACCCCACCGCCAAGCAGTGAATCGGCAAACTCAGTGTATAGTGGATACACTTTTTCGCGCTGAACATTTGCAACAGCTTGGCGTTGGCCGTGCTCTTCATGCCCTGGATGCCCAGACCGCGCTCGACGGCTTTCGGCAGAACCTGGTGCTCGAAGCTGAGGTAGGAGGGGTCGGCCGGGTTGAGCGGCATCAGAATCGTGTCATAGCCGTCATAGAGCTCGAGCATCTTCAAGTGGGCGGCCGGGTCGTGATGCCCGGTGAAGCCGATAAAGCGGCACTTGCCGGCCTTTTTGGCGGCTTCGAAAGCTTCAATCGCACCGCCCGGCGCAAAGATCTTTTCGAGATCCTCGTCGGAGGTGACCGAGTGAATTTGCCACAGATCGACATAGTCGATCTTCATGCGTTTAAGCGACAGGTGCAGTTCCGCTTCCGCGCCTTCGCGGGTACGGTCGGTCGACTTTGTGGTGATGAAGACGTCCTTGCGGACTTCCGCCAACACAGCGCCGTAGACTTCCTCCGAGCGCCCGTGCCAATAGCCGTGGGCGTTGTCGAAGTAGTTGATGCCGAGATCGTAGGCTCGCCGCGTGATGGCCTTGGCTTCCTCGAAGGTGTTCAGCGGGAAGCGCCCGCCCGCCTGGCCGATGACGGTGAGCTTTTCGCCGGTCTTCCCGAAGGTTCGTTTCGGGATATCTCCGGGCTGCAGTTTCGCGCCTGAACCGGGGACGGCCGCGGCGGTCAGTCCGGCCAGCGTACCTCCGACAAAATGACGACGTTTCATGATCCCTCCCGCGAGAGGCCTCGACCGCGAGGCCGCTTCTAGGGACATCATAACATGGGCCAAACCGAGCCAGGCGCCACCCAAAACCGACCCGCGCGCGTTAGGGGCTGTGAAAAAATGGGGGACAGTCCACTTCGCGCCGGATGCGACTACTGGGGCAACGGAACTTATTCGGTCGGCGCTCGGTACAGTCCCAATTTTTCACAGCCCCTAACGCGTGCGGGTCGGTTCGCGATGCCGTCGCGTAGGGAACAAATGTTACTCTGCCGACGTAGGTACGGCTGAGAGGAGAGTGTCATGTCGCGAACTGTTTTGGCCGCCGCCGTTGTCGTACTCTTTTCGGCTTGCGGCGGGTTGCCCTTGGGCAACGATGTTCACGAAACGTTTGAAACGACGGTCCAGCTTGATTTGGACGGGCGGCTGTCGATTGAGAACACGAACGGCTCGATCCGGATTGAGACCTGGGACCGTGATGAGGTTCACATCGAAGCCCGCAAGTCGGCATCAAGCGAGCGCGCCTTGGACCGGCTCGAAATCGAAGTGGAGGGCGAGGGTCGGCGAGTGGAAGTGCGCACCCGCTTTCGCCGACTGGGCTGGTGGGGAAGTGGGGGCGAGGTGGAATACCGCCTTCGGGTTCCCGAGACGGCCGACGTCGAGGCCGAAACGGTCAACGGAACTGTACGGATCGAAGGTCTGGCCGGTGACGCGCTCGCCAAGACCGTCAACGGCGGGGTGCGGGTGGAAGACTGCGAAGGGGCTGTCGAAGCGGGCACGGTTAACGGTCACGTCGAGGTCCGCTACAGCGATGTTTCCGGCCGCGGGGAGCATGACTTTGCGACCGTGAACGGCGCTGTCGACGTGTATCTGCCGTCGGATGTCGAGGGCCAATTCCGCGCCAGGACGGTCAACGGGAGCATCAAGACCGATTTCCCGTTCACGGTCCACGGGATGAAAGTGGTCGGGCCCAAATGGGTCGATGAGACGATCGGGGAAGGCGGAGCGGAGTTCTCGTTCAACACGGTCAACGGATCGATTCGGATCCATCGGGCGGAAACGGAGATCTAACCCGCATTTCTCACCGCCTGACGAGCAAAGCACACGATAGGCCCGCCATTACTTCGTTGCGCTTGCTCGGGGTGCTCACCTTACTGTTCAAGAACGCCCCTCTGCTTAAGAAATTGGCGCCAAGCGGCGCGCGCCTCGTACTGACGGACCTCTCGTGCACTTTGCCTCGCCACGCGATGAGAAAAGCGGGCTAACCCGCGGCGGCCGGCGCGCCGTATTTCATCCTGTCGAAATGACGGGTGTAGCGGGCGGCGGTCGAGATCACGAACTTCACGCCCTTGGCCCGTATCGGCTTTCCAAGATAGCCCGTCACGCCGGCGGGACGCGCCCCTACTTCTTGAAATCGCGCAGAATCTCCCCCGCCGCGTTCCAACCCGCCGCCGCCATCACGCCGCCTCCCGGGTGCGCGCCCGCGCCGCACAGGTAGAGGTTCTTGACCGGCGTTCGATAGCGCGCCCAACCGAGCAACGGCCTGGCGACGAAGAGCTGATCGAGGCTCATCGCGCCGTGAAAGATGTTGCCGCCTGTCAGCCCGTAGACGCGCTCTAGATCAAGCGGGGTGAGCACCTGGCGATCGAGAATGATCGACGGAAGATTCGGCGCGTACTCGGCAATCAGACTAATCACACGGTCGGCGTAGGATTCGCGAATGTCGTCCCAGCTTCCTTCGCGCAAGGTATAGGGCGCGTATTGCAGGAAGATCCCCATGATGTGTTTGCCCGGCGGCGCCAACGATGGGTCGTAGATCGTCGGGATGGTCATCTCGATGATCGGGTTGCGCGAAGGGCGTCCGTATTTGGCGTCGTCCCAGGCGCGCTCCATGTATTCGATCGAGGGACAGATGTGCATGGTCGCCCCGTGATGGGGACCCGGTCCCGGCGCGGCGCGAAACTCCGGCAGCCCGTCAAGCGCCAAGTTGATCTTGAGCGACGTGCCTTCCGAACGATAGCGCTCGATGCCGGCGCGAAACGCGGGATCGAGATCATCCGGCCCAAGCAAGCCCAAGAAAGTCCGTTTCGGATCGGCGTTCGAAACCACGGCGCGCGCTTCGTATTCATCGCCCGTGGCAAGGACCACGCCCCGCGCCCGGCCGTTGCGTACGATGATCCGGTGCACGTCCGCCCCGCAACGGATCTCCGCGCCGCGAGCCCGCGCGGCCGCCGCCATGGCCTCGGTCAGCGCGCCCATGCCGCCGCGCACGAAACCCCACAGCCCGGGGACTCCGCCGACGCCGCCCATCACATGGTGCAGTAAGACGTAGGCGGTGCCGGGCGAAAGTGGACCGCCGTTGGCGCCGATCACGCCGTCGGTCGCGAGCGTGGCCTTGATTTCGTCCGATTCAAACCATTCGTCGAGAAACTCCCCGGCGCTTTGGGTCATGATTTTCAACAGCCCGGAAAGGTGTCGGCGGTCGAGCCCGCGCAGTCGCCCGGCGAGTCGCAACGATTCGATCACATCACCCGGCGACTGCGGAGGAACGTTCGGCGGCGTGCTCAGCAGCATCGGTTCGACGACGCCGGCGAGTCGCGAAACGAACCGACCGTAGGCAGGGTAGATGTCCGCATCGCGCTCGGAGAAGCGCGCCAACTCGGCGAGCGTCTTCGCCTCGTCCCGCCACATCGTTAGGGTCCGGCCGTCGGGGAAGAGCGAAAAGAAGGCCGGGTCTTTGGGGTCGACCTGGTAGCCGAAAGATGAGAGATCGAGTTCGTCGACGACCTTTTGTTGCAACAGGCTGATTAGGTAGGCCGCAGTCGAGACACGGAAGCCTGGGAAAATTTCCTCGGTTACGGCCGCGCCTCCGACGATTTCGCGGCGCTCAAGCACGAGCACACGCAAGCCCGCCCCGGCCAACCGCGCGGCGGCGGCGAGACCGTTATGGCCGCCGCCGATGAAAATGACGTCGTAGCGATGAGGCATGGGGTGCTTGCGGGCCAAAGCGGACGAGTCGCGGTGGTGAAACGCAAGACATGTCGGCACGAATGCCGACACGGCACGCCTGGAGACGTGCGCCACGTCGCGACGCGACTTTCCACATTTATTTCGTGCGTGTCCCCGGTAACCGGCGTCTAGCGACACAAAGGCATTGCTACACTATAAAATCTCGTGCAAGGAGCGCGACGCCCCCAGGGGAGCGCGTCCGTCAGGCGGGTCGCTCGTCGGGCCCGGTCCTCTTCATTCAGGAGGTACTGATGAAATTCGCCAAGATCGCTCTGCTATTCGCTTTGACGGTCGCGTTGATTTCTCTCGGGTGCGGATTGTCGGCTCCGCCGGAAACCGAACCCGAAGAAGCCGAGGTGAAGGAGGCCCCGCCGCCCGAACCGGCGGAAGAAGCCGCCGAAGAGTCCGCGGAGGAAGCCGTCGAAACAGCGGAACTCAGGCCGCCCGAACCGAAACCGGAGCCGCCCGCTCCCAAGCCGAAGCCCAAACCGAAAGTCGAGGACACCAAGCCCGTGGTCATCATGGAAACCAGCAAAGGGACGATCAAGATCGAGCTCGATGCTGAAAAAGCACCCGAAACCGTCAAGAACTTCCTCCAGTACGTCGACGACAAATTCTACGACGGCACGATTTTCCACCGCGTCATACCGGGATTCATGGTCCAAGGGGGCGGCTTCAGCCCCAGCATGAACCAAAAGAGCACCCGCGGGATGATTCAAAATGAGTCGGCCAACGGACTGAAGAACGAGCGCGGCACCGTCGCCATGGCTCGCACGTCCGCCCCCCACAGCGCCACGGCGCAGTTCTTCATCAACCACGCCACAAGCGGGTTTTTGGATAGGGCCCAAGCGCAGGACGGCTGGGGCTACTGCGTTTTCGGCAAGGTGACCGAAGGGCTGGACGTGGTCGACGAAATCGCCAAGGTCAAAACGGCCACCAAGGGCGGACAGCGCGATGTCCCCGAAATCGCGGTCGTGATTAAGTCCGTCACCCGGGCGGAATAGGCCGCGGCTAACCGGAAACCGCTTCCAGTCGCGACAGGGCACCCGCCCAGCCTTCGCTGTGCTTGTCACGCCATTCGGCATTGGGGAACCCGCTGTGGGTCAGGGTGACTTCCGTCGCCTCGCCCAGATCGCGAAAATCAACCACTACCAGCGACCCTTGGACGCTGCCGTCTTCCCATGACCAGGTGAAGACGAGCTTTTCCGGCGCTTTGACCTCTCGGTATTCCCCGACGACGGTATGCACATTGCCGTCCTTGTGGGTCATCTGAATGCGATAGCTGCCTCCGGGACGAGGATCGCATTCGGCGCTGACCTCGTAATCGTCGCTGGGCGCGAACCAACGATTCAGCTTTTCGGGGTCCGTCCAGGCTTCGAAGACTTTTTCGCGCGGCGCGTGGAGGGTGCGCTTGATTTCGAGCGTGGTGTCGAGACTCGGGCTTGCCGCGGCCATGTTGTTTTCTCCTTGGATGTAGTTGGATTGTCTTGTTCGCTGAGAAACTTATCGAGTGAATCGAGCTGCCCCTCCCAAAAGCGGCGGCAGTCGGCGATCCACTCGGCGGCGTCGGCCATGGGACGCGGGTTCAGGCGGCAGTGATGCACACGCCCGCGTTTGGTGCGTGTCAGCAGACCGGCGTGTTCGAGCACGCGCAGATGCCGCGAGATCGCCGGCGCCGAAACCGCGAACGGCGCGGCCAACTCGCCGACGGCGGCTTCTCCCCGCGCCAGCCGCTCGACGATGCCGCGGCGAATCGGATCGGCCAGAGCCGAAAACGCGGCATCGATCGAGGAGGGGTTATGTTTAACCATTCCGTTAAATATAATCCGGGCACAGGAAGTTGTCAAGCCGCTCGGTTGGAATCTCTCGTTGTCGCGACGTGACCCGCTGCCGAAGTACCCGACGTGGCGTGAGCGTCCGGATTACATTTCTCACCCGGCGGAGAGACGAGGTGCATGAGAGGGCCGTGAGGACGAAGTCTGCCACCCCACCCGAGCCGAGCCGCCTCGCGGCGCGGTCTTCCCCCCGCGCACTCAGAGCGCGCCGCGAGGCGGCGCGGCTCGGGTTGTGCGCTGAGGTAAGAATGGGTGGGTTTGGATAAAACACCCTCGACCGATGCTTCCGGTCCTGTTAGAATCGCTCGAGTTGGCTAACGTCACGGGGCGGTCCGAGCCTGCCAGACGCCCGATCGCCTACTTCATCACGTTCTCCTGCTACGGAACACATCTGCACGGCAGCGCCGCCGGGTCTGTTGATCACCGACATAACCTCCCCGGCACCCGCTTGATCGAGCCCGACCCACATCGTGAGCTCGCCGCGGCGAAACAGATGACGGCACCCGGCTACGTTTTGGACCGCGGTTCGAGGTCGACCGTCCTAGATTCGATTCGCAAGCCTTGCGCGATGAAGGGTTGGCTTTTGTGCGCGGCGCACGTTCGCGGCACCCACGTTCATCTCGTCGTCAGTACCCGAGACACGCCCGAACGAGTAATGGCCTACCTACTGAGTCTCGCATAATATACTGTCAATCGAGACAAAGAGAAGACTGTTTCCAGAAAGCGGTAATCAAGCGCGGTTTGCGGCGCATTCGCCGCAGCGCTTTGCGGGCGCGCTCGTCGAGTTCCCAGTAGTCCTTCGGGCAGACGTTGGGCAACTCGTGCTGCTTCCAGTACGCCCAAATGTATTCCACCGGGTTCAACTCCGGCGCATAGGGCGGCAAGTACTCCGTTGCGATGTGATCCTCGGAGAGCTGGATGAACTCCCGCACCAGGCGGCTGCGGTGCGCCGGCAGCCGGTCCCAGACGATCAGCAGTGGGCCGTCGATGTGGCGCACCAAAGCCTTCAGGAAGTCGATGACCTCCAGCTCGCCGATCGCGCCGGGATAGAGCCGGAAGTAAAAGTTGCGCAACGTCAGCCCGGCCGACACCGACAGCTTGTCCCAGTTGAAGTTGAACTCCAACACCGGTGTCTCGCCGCGCGGCGCCCAGGTGCGGCAACGATGCGGCTTCTGACTCAATCCGCTTTCGTCGATGAAGACGATCGTACGTTCTTCTTTGCGGGCTTTTTTTTAATGGCCGGCCAAGTCTTGCGCTGCCAGCCGCGGATGGCCTCTTCGTTGCGCTCCCGCGCTTTGCCGACGGGCCGTTGCGGGCTCCAACCGAGCGCCCGCAGGATCTTCCAGACATGGCCCTCGTGATAGCGCACGCCGAACTCGTCTCCGATCAGACGAGCGACCCGCGGACAGCTCCACAGCGGCGTCGGGAAGCCGTGCGCCTCGGGGCCTTCCAGCAGCAACGCCTCGAGGCGTTCGAGCTGCGCGGCGTCCAACAGCGGCTTACGGCCGGCGCGGCCGGCCTGGCGCAACCCGGCTTCGCCGTCACGCCGGTATCGTCGCAGCCACTCGCTGACGCTTTGCCGCGCGACCTTCAATCGCCTCGCTGTCTCGGACTGACTACAGCCTTGCTCGACCAACCGGATCGCTTTGAAACGGCGCTTCTCCAGGGCCTCGAAATCCCGCCGTACGCCTTTTGTATTTCCCATACATACAAAGACGTACGTACCCCAAAAAGGTGTCACTTTATTTTGCGAGACTCAATAAAACACTATGCGAGTAGAGCGCTGAACCGGCAAAGCGGCGCACGATGCCGTCGCTGGACCCGCCACGGAAGCACCCGTTGGCTATGGGAACCCGAGAGTGTTGACCGGGCAATCCATTACGTCGTGCATCAGCAGGGTGTCCCGATGGCCGTTCATCCTTTGCCGACCCATTGGACAGACGCACTTGACCTGCCAGGTGAAGCGTGCCAACCCGTGAAGTGAAGTCCGCCGCCCACCCGATGTCAAACCTGCCGCCACGCGAACTGAGTTTACCGCCACCCGAGCCGCGCCGCCTCGCGGCGCGGTCTTATTACGCGAGGAAGACCGCACCGCGAGGCGGCGCGGCTCGGGTTGTACCCGGCCACTCCTACTTCTCCAAGTTCATTGTTCGCCGCAGGGCGTGGAAGCGCGGATGGTCGCGAATGGGGTCGAACATCGGAAACCCCGTGTAGATAGCCAGCCCCTCGTGCCCCTCGACGGAATCTTCGTAAGCGCTCAAAGCCTCGTCGTTCTCTTCCAGCCCGACGTGCACCAAAGCAATGAGATAGGAAGATGGAAGGCCTTTCTCCCCGCGCGCCCGCAGCCCGGCGAGAATCTTTCTCGCTTCGTCGGGTTTTCCCGCTCGACCGAGGACATAACCGAACCAGGCATGCAACAAAGGATCGTAGGCCAGCGAGTCACAAGCCTTTCGCAACGTGTCCAACGCGTCGTCAACGCTGCCGGCAAGGCATTGGGAAAGGCCGATATACCCGTGGGCAAGCGGATACTGCGCGTCGAGATCCAGAACCCGCCGGCAGCTGTCAACACAAGCTTCGTAGTCGCGCCGGTAGAGCTGCACGAGCGCCACCTTGCGATTCGCTTCCACCGACAGAGGATCAAGTTCGCAAGCCCGCCGCGCCTCGGAGAGAGCCTCGTCAAGGCGGCCAGTGAGAAACAGCACCTCGGCTAACCAGGAGCGGGCGTCCGGGCTTTCCGGGTTCAGATCCACTGCTCTGCGCAGGGCGGCCTCCGCCCCGGGGCCAGTCCCAATCGGCAAAAATCACCGCCAAGCCGTAAGAGAAATGCGCCTCGGCCAGGCTGTCGTCCATCTCGATCGCCCTAAGCGCCAGCGACTTTGCTTGCTTCAGGGTCTCGTCGGGGGCCGTCCAACCCAGTACCGTGAGGCCGGTGGACCCTATGGACTCCTCCGCGTACGCTTGCACGAAGGCCGGATCGAGTTGGCGGGCCTGCTTTACCAGCCGGAGACCCTTCTCCATGCTCTCCCCCGTCATGCGGTAAATCAGGTGCCTGCCCCTCAGGCAGAGTTGGTAAGCCTCCTCGTTGGACGTTGGCTTCTCGACCAATCGCTGCTTGCTGATCAGCTCGATTTTGAGCTGACTCGCGATCGCCTGCGCGATCTCATCCTGGACATCGAAGATGTCTTCCAGAACGCGGTCGTAACGCTCGGTCCAAATCTGATCGCCTTCGCGGGCGTCGACGAGTTCGACGGTAATCCGCACCCGATCGCCCGCCCGCCGGATGCTGCCTTCCAAGACGTGGCCGACATGGAGCGCCTCGACGATTTCGTGCAATTGCGGCCGCTTGCCCTTGAAGTGAAACGCCGAGGCACGGGGAATCACGCGTAGTCCCTTGAGCTTGCCGAGCGCCGTGATTACGTCCTCGGTGACGCCGTCCGAGAAGTATTCGTCCTCCTCGTTGCGCCCGCGGTTTTGAAACGGCAGGATCACGATCGACGGGCGAACCTCTTTCACTGCCGAGGAGGATCGGCGCGCCGGGCGAAATTCGCCGCTTTGGCGGAGGGACCGCAAATCGGCCGCGAGATGCCCGATGGTCTCATAGGCTCCTCGGCCTTCTTCGCCAGGCACTTGTTGACGATGCGCTCGAGCTCGACCGGGATCCCCGTGCGCAAGCCCGTGATCGCGTCGGGCTGCTCGTGGAGTATCGAGTAGAGAATCGCCTGCTCGTAAAGGCCTTCGAAAGGCAGACGACCGGTCGCCATCTCATAGAGCACCACGCCGAGGGCCCAGATATCGGTGCGATGGTCGGTCTTGTCGCCCAGCGTCTGCTCGGGCGACATGTAGGCCGAGGTGCCGACGGTTGTGCCCTCGCGGGTCAACTTTGATGCCGCCGAGGTCAGTTGCGCCAATCCGAAATCCATGACGACGGGCCGGCCCTTGGTGGTGACCATGACATTGGCCGGTTTGATGTCGCGATGGACGGTGCCGTTGTTGTGGGCTTCCTCGAGCCCCTCGGCCATTTGGATGCCGAAATCGACCAGTTGATCGACATCGAGCGGCCCCTCGCCGATCACCGCCGTCAGCTCGCGGCCATCGAGATAGGCCATCACAATGAAAGTTTGGCCGTCGACTTCGTCGATTTCGTAGACCGTGCAAATATTGGGGTGGTGCAGCGCCGCCGCCGCTCGGGCTTCGCGGAAGAATCGCGCCTTGGCGTCTTCCGAGCCGAGCACTTTAGCGGGAAGGAACTTCAGAGCGACCGGTCGTTGGAGCCGTAAATCCTCGGCTTTATAGACAATACCCATGCCGCCTTCCCCGAGTTTTTCGAGGATCTTGTAATGGGATATGGTTTGCCCGATCACAGCAGTGTAGTCTACCCGATTGTCGAGTCCCATGGGCGTCCCATGGGCGTCGCCATTCCTGGCGACGTGTCCCACGCCCGCCGGCGGTGCCGAGTGGACGCGCGGCATAGGCGGGGAGTTTGCGCGAGTCGACTCCGGACAATCAGACCCCGCTCCCCTGCTTGCGGACGCGCTTTGGCCACAAGGGCGAAAAGCCGGACATGTTGCCAAGAATGGCGACACGGCACGCCTGGAGACGTGCGCCACGTCGTGTGCGACACCTTCATCGCCGAGACCCGCGGCGGGTTCTCTGCCTTCGATGGAGGGCGGACTGAGTTACAATGTGCGGGGCCGCGCGGATGCCGTGAAAAAATCGGGGACAGTCCGCTTCGCGCCGAGCGGGTGATTGATTCAAGTAGGGACTTGCTCGATCGGCGCTCGGTACAGTCCCCATTTTTTCACGGCCCCTCGCGACAGCGAAGCTAAAGGAAACATACATTGGAACCGCTGCAAGTCGGCGTTATGTTTTGGACCGGCGGGGAGCTGGGCGTGCAAGCCTCCCCGGCCGAGATTGCGCGGATGGTCACCGAACTCGGCGTTGGCTGCGGGCAACTCGGCATTCACGGCGACGCCGCGTTGAGCAGCGAAACCGCGCGGGACTGGAAGTCCGCGGTCGATGCCGAGGGGCTCGAAGTCGCCACCGTCTTCGCGGCCTACCGCGGTGAAAGCTACGCCGACATCCCGATGGTGCAGCAGACGGTCGGGTTCGTACCGCGCGCGACGCGGGAGGAGCGCGAGGCGCGCGCCTACGAGTGCAGCGATTTCGCTCGCGAGATGGGGGTCCGGGGAGTAGCAACGCATATCGGCTTCGTCCCCGAGGATGCGGCCGACGCCGACTACATTGCCGTGCGCGAGATGGTCCGGCGGATCTGCGATCACTGCCTCGAGAACGGCCAAACCTTCGCGCTCGAGACCGGCCAAGAGCCCGCCGCGACGCTGAAGGCATTCATCGCCGACGTCGATCGCGACAACCTCGGCGTCAACTTCGACCCGGCGAACATGATTCTCTATGGCTCGGGCGAACCGCTCGAGGCGCTCGAGATCGTGCGAGAGCATGTGCTGACCGTCCATTGCAAAGATGCGAAGTGGCCCGCCGAGCCCGGTCAATGGGGCGCCGAGACCCCGCTCGGCAAGGGCGATGTCGGCATGGACCGTTTTGTGGCAAAACTTAAGGAAATCGGTTACAGCGGTCCGTTGACGATTGAACGAGAGATTGTCGGCGAGGCGCAGCAAGCGGATATTCGCGAGGGCGTTGCGTTGCTTGAAAGGCTGCGGGGACATAACCCGTAGCCGGTGGTTTGATCCGACTAGGTATTTCTATGAAACCGCGATTTCACAATGCCGCCACGAAAAATGGGGGAGGGCGTTCCCTTCGCCCCTTCAGGGCTCTCCTGGTGGTGGGTTACTACCCAGGGTTCCGCCTTCGGCTCCACCCTGGGCTAGGGCTCCCGTCGCCGCTTCGCGGCTCAAGGCATTCGCGATCTCGCCCGTTTTTGCCGGCCTTTTGTCGGCCCGGCGGGGACGTGGCGTGAGCCTCCAGGCTTGCTGCGAACCGATTCATCGGTTCGTATTTCCGAATTTGCGGGAATTCGCAAGGCGGCGAACCAAGACCCGCCCGATGACTCGGGGCGCGGCAAGCCTGGGGGCTCACGCCACTTGGGCTGCCGGCCCGAACAACGAAGACGCCCACCACCCAAGGAGTTTGTCGTGAAAGATCGATCGGAAGTCAGCCGCCGAAGTTTCGTTAAGTCGCAAGCCGCCGTGCTCGCCGCCGGGGCGCCGGCGCTGTTGCCCGCGCAGTCCCCCAACGAAAAGGTGCGGGTGGGCGTGATCGGCGTCGGGGGGCGCGGAACCGCATTGCTGCGACGGATTCTCAAGTCGCCGAATGTCGAGGTCGCCGCGATTTGCGACACCGACGAGATGGCGCGCTTGCGCGGGGCCGCTAGGGCGTCCGAGCACCAGCCCGACCTGATTCGCGACTTCCGCGAACTGCTCGACCGCAAAGACCTCGACGCGGTCTTTGTCGCGACGCCGGTCAACCTGCATAAGGAAATGGCCGTGGCGGCGTTGGAAGTTCATAAGAATCTCTATCTCGAAAAGCCGATGGGGATCGACGCCGCCGAGGTCGCGGCCGTGCATCAGGCGGCGAAGGCATCGCGCGGGCTGCTGCAGTTGGGTTTTCAATTGCGCTTTCATCCAGCGCGGGTGGCGGCGATTCAGCACATCCACTCGGGCGGCATCGGCAAGGTTCTCTACATGCAGGGCAACCGCCATACCGGCGATCTGCCGCGCGAGACGAAGTGGTTCTTCGACAAGAGCATCGCCGGGCAGATGATTGTCGAGCAGGCGGTGCATATCGTCGACCTGATGAACTGGGTGGCGGGCACGCACCCGATCCAAGCTTATGGCGCGGGGGGGATTAACCTTTATAACGATGTCCCGCCCGGGCGGACGACCTGGGATCACTATGTTGTGATTTACGAGTACCCCGGCAACTTGCAATTGTGCTTCACTCATATCTTCTTTGACCCTCGCGGGTTTACCGGCATTGAGGAGCGCGTGTGGGGTTCGGAATACGCCGCCGATCTGCCCAGCGGCACGGTCTACGAACTCGACCCGACGGGACGCAAGCCCGCCAAGGCCGAGAAGCTCTACATCGACGATGACGGCCGAGATGCGAGCCAGCGCGCTGTCGATGCGTTTTTCAAGAGCATCCGCGACAGCAAAGAGCCGCTGAACAACGCCGACTGGGGGCGGCTGGCCACGCTGACCTGCATCATGGGCCGCACGGCGGTGGACGAGAAGCGGGTCGTGAAATGGTCGGAGGTCGCGGGGTAAGTGAATCGCGCCGCGAGCTGATCGGGGTCTTGCGCGGTGACCGGCTGAGAGCCGGTCACGACTGTTGACTAGGACCGGCACGAGTGCCGGTCACTACCGACTCGGCGTCCGTGAGAAGAGACCTTTGTGCCATGGCGCTGACCGAACGATTTGAACAAGCTCTGGTGTTTGCCGCGCAACTGCATAAGGAACAGCGGCGCAAGGGCTCCGGCGTGCCCTATGTCTCGCACCTGCTATCGGTCGCGGGGCTCGTCATCGAACACGGCGGCGACCAGGATGAAGCCATCGCGGCCTTGCTCCATGACGCCATCGAAGATCAAGGCGGCGCCGAGGCCCGCGAAGAAATTCGACGGCGTTTCGGCGACCGCGTCACCGAGATCGTCGACGGCTGCACCGATGCCGACACGCATCCAAAGCCCCCCTGGCAGGAGCGAAAAGAGAGCTATATCGAGCGGCTCTCGACGGCCTCGCGGTCGGTGCGGCTGGTCTCGGCCGCCGATAAGCTTCACAACGCCCGCAGCGTATTGCACGACTATCGCACGGTACGAGAGGAAGTCTGGAAGCGCTTCCGAGGCGGCAGGGACGGCACCCTGTGGTACTACCGCGCCGTAACCGATGCTTTGCTCGACGGCGCCGCCACGCCGCTCGTCGAGGAACTCAACCGGGTCGTGACGGGGTTGGAAGAAGCAGCCGCGACAGAAGAAACAGAGATGGGATGAGAGGCTGGTCGCTTGGAGCCGGGAAGCGGTAGGCTACCGGCAGCAGCGCACTTCTCCACAAGGGAGGTGCAATGGATTTTTGAAAAGGAGGCGACCAGCCATGAAGAAGAATAGCAAACAACAGACCGACAAGAACCAAACCGACAAACACCAAACCAAGAAAGCCGACAGCTCACAAGCGAAGACCCGCCAACTCACCCAGCTCGAACAACAGTTGGCGCAACAACGCATCCAGATGCAAAAAGACAACGAAATTTGCGCCGTCGCCGGCGTCGACATCGGCGACAAACGTTGCTTCGTACGGCTCACCGACCTCGCCGGCGAAAGCCTCGAGGAATGCCAAGTCCCCACCCGCCCGGAGGCCTTGGATCGCTGGTTCCGCCGTTGGCCGCGGCTGCGCATTGTGATCGAAACCGGCAGCCACAGCAACTGGATTCGCCGCCGCCTGGCCGCCCTCGCCCACGACGTGCTCGTCGCCGACGCGCGGCAATTGCGTTTAATCAGCCAATCCGACTCGAAAAACGACCGCAACGACGCCTATTGGTTGGCCGAGCTGGGACGCACCAACCCGGCCCTGTTGAATCCCGTCGCGCCGCGCAAGCTCGAGACCGAACAACAACGCACGTTGTTGCGGGCGCGCGAGGCCGTGCTCGAGTGCCGCACGAAATTGAAAGGGAGTTTGCGCGGCATGGCGAAGTCGCACGGCATCCGCTTGGGCCGATGCGCCCAGAACCAATGGGTCGAGCGCGTCCGGGAGGCCTGCCCCGAGGTGTTGCACGCGGCGTTGTTGGGGGTGGCGACACAAATCGAAAGCCTCGGCGCGACGATCCGCGAATATGACAAACAAATCGTCGCGTTGGGCAAGCAATACGCAGCGGTCGAGCGGCTGCGAACGATCGGAGGGGTGGGGCCGCTGACGGCGTTGACGTTCGTGTTGGCGCTCGACAACGACCCGGGCCGCGTGAAGCGTTCGCGGCAGGTCGGCGCGCTGGTGGGGCTGCGTCCCAAGCAACGCCAATCGGGCGAGCGGTCACTGCGGCTGGGCGTGACGAAATCGGGAGATCCGCTGCTGCGGCGGACGTTGATTCAGTGCGCGCACTGGGTGCTGGGGCCGTTCGGGACCGACTCCACGCTCAGGCGCTGGGGTTTGGGTTTGGCGGCGCGCGGCGGAGGACATGCGAAGAAGCGGGCGGTGGTGGCGGTGGCGCGCAAGTTGGCGGTGCTGATGCATGTGTTGTGGGTGAAACAAGAAAACTACGATCCGCTGCACGGGCTGACGGAAACGGTTTCCCCATAAGGCAGGGACGATGAGGCGCAGTCGGCGGCAACGGTTTCGGATGAAGCAACGTGATGAGGACATCCGCGAGCCCCCTAACGGGGACTCGGCGGCAAGAAGATTCCTGTTGAAAGGAAGGGAGTAGGGGATTGGGCGGACGAAGCGAGGCCGCGGCGGAGAATCGAGATCGTGTCACGGTGACTGCGGGCTCTGGGCAGGCAGGCCGATTCTTTCGAGGATGGGTCGAAGCCGCAACAGAGAGAGCAGCGCCGAAAGACCGGACCCCAACCAGCAGAGGTCAACAACGAGACCGATAACACTGCGAATGGAAGCCCGGTCCTCAACGCGCCGCAAGGCATGAGGACCCGGGCCGGATCCGACAAACCGACCAACGCCTCCCAACGACCGCCCTTGACAAGCGACCCACCTCTCATGGAAGCCCTGAGCGCCGGCGACGGGTCATGCGTCAACTCCCCACCGGCCGCGACCAATCGACCCGCTACACTAACTCCATGTCTCAGGCCCTGCGGCTGTTTTTGATCGATACCTTCGGGCTGATTTTTCGGGCTTATTACGGGCGGGCGCGGGTGGGCGCGCCGCTGATGCGAACGTCCTCGGGCATGCCGACCGAGGCGATCTACATCTTCGGCAACATGTTGCGCAAGTTGGTCGATGATCATCGACCCGAATACATCGCCGCAGTCTGGGAAGGCCGCGGTCCTACCTTTCGAGACGAAATCTTCCCCGACTACAAAGCCAACCGCGACGAGACGCCCGACGACTTGATCCAACAGATGCCCTACATCGAGCGCCTGCTGGAAGCTCACAGCGTTCCGGTGCTCGCCAAGGACGGCTACGAGGCCGACGATGTGATCGGTGCGCTGGCCCGCCAAGCCGAGGGCCACGATATCGACGTTTATGTCGTCAGCAGCGACAAGGATCTTACGCAGCTCGTCGATGAGCGCGTCTTCGTCCTTAACCCGATGAAGGGCGACCTGGTCTACGACGCCGAAACCGTCAAGGAAGTCATGGGCGTCGAACCCTCCCAGATCGTCGACTTCCTGGCGCTCAAGGGGGACTCGGTCGACAACATCCCCGGCGCCCCCGGTATCGGCGACAAAGGGGCGCGCGACTTGATCGCGACCTACGGCAATGTCGAAGGCGCCATCGAGCACGCCGACGAGGTTAAGCGCAAGACGTATCGCGAAAGTTTGCAAAACAACAGTGACCAGATCTTGCTGAGCAAGAAGCTGGCGACGCTGGCGACCGACGCCCCTGTCCCTCTCGACCTCGAAGCTCTCAAAGCCGCCCAGCCGGCGCTCGAACCGCTACGAGCGCTTTACAAAGATCTCGAATTCAACAGCCTTCTCAGCCAACTCGACCAAGCCCCCGAGCTCCAAGTCGCGACCGAGTTCTACACCTTTACCTCCCCCGAGGCGTTCGAGGATTGGATTGCCGCGGTTCCGCCGGACACGGCTTTATCGATCGCCGTCGATCTCGCGCGACCGGACGCGGAAATGGAGATCGACGCGGGCGGCATCGGTTTCTGCGCCGCCGCCGCTGCGGCCTATCTGCTTCCGGCGGCCCATGTTGAGGCCGCCAAGGCCTTTCTCGAGGACGCGGCGCGTCCCAAGCGCGTCCACGACGCCAAGTCGGCCGAGCACGCTTTAGAAGCGGGAGGCATCGCGCTCGCCGGCGTCGCCGCCGACACCATGTTGGCGGCCTTTCTCGCCAATCCGACCCGGGCCGACTATTCACTTGCGAAGACCTCGGGCCGCCGGTTCGGCGCCACGCTCGACGCCGGGGCCGGGCCCGCCGCCGCGATGACCGCCCGCCTCGGGGCCGTGTTGAGCGACGAGATCGACCGGCTCGAACTGCGCAACCTCTACGAACGCATCGAACTCCCCCTCGCCGCCGTGCTGGCGCGCGTCGAACGAGCCGGCATCCAACTTGACCGCGAACGCCTGGCTGAGCTTTCCGGCCGCCTCAAGGGGGACATCGAAGAACTCCGCGCCGAGATTCACGACCGCGCCGGCGAGGACTTTAACATCAACTCGCCCAAGCAACTGGCCCATGTGCTGTTTGAGAACATGGGCCTGCCGAAACCCGGCCGCCGCGGCAAGACAAAGACCCCATCGACCGCATCCGATGTGCTCGAAAGTCTGGTCGAGTATGACGAAATCGCTTCGAAAATCCTCGAGTTCCGCCAACTGACGAAACTCAAGAACACCTACATCGACGCCCTTCCGGCCTTGGTCAATCCGGCGACCGGCCGCCTGCACACCACCTTCAACCAAACCGGCGCGGCAACCGGGCGTGTCTCATCGGCCAATCCCAATCTGCAAAACATCCCCGTCCGCACAGAGCTCGGCCGCGAGATTCGCGCGGCTTTCGTTGCACGACCCGGCTGGGCGCTCGTCAAAGCCGACTATTCCCAAATCGAGCTGCGCATCCTGGCGCACCTGTCGGGCGACAAAGTCCTCACCGATGCATTTCAAAAAGGTGAGGACATCCATACCCGCACGGCGGCGGAGGTCTTCGGCGTGCCGCCGTTGATGGTCGGCCCCGAAGAACGCCGCCGCGCCAAGGCAGTCAATTTCGGCATCGTCTACGGCTTGAGCCCCTTCGGGCTCTCGAAGCAACTGAGCATTCCCGCGGCCGATGCCCGGGAGTATATCGACGCCTATTTCACTTTATACTCGGGTGTCAAGTCTTTCATCGACAAGGCCATCGCCCGCGCCCGCAAGACCGGTCAGACCCGGACGATGTTCGGGAGGCTGCGGCCGATTCCCGACATCGACTCGAAAAACCCCAATCAGCGCGGCTTCGCCGAACGCACGGCGATCAATTCGCCGATCCAAGGCTCGGCGGCGGATCTGATCAAGCTGGCGATGATCGGCGTCGACCGGCGACTGCGCGACGAAGGCCGCCGGGCATTGATGTTATTGCAAGTCCACGACGAATTGCTCTTCGAAGCGCCCGACGAGGAAGTCGCCGATCTCGCCGCCATGGTGAAGACGGAGATGGAGAACGTCGAGAAGCTCAGCGTGCCGCTCGTCGTCGATGTTAAGAAGGGTCCCAACTGGCGCGACATGCAAGTGGTCTGAGGGAACGATACAATGGCCGGGTCCGGGGAACATTCAGGGTTGGTAGCCCGGCCGCGCGCCGACCGGTGTGCCAGAGGGAGACCTGGCCCGCCGGGGGCGCTTCTCTGACCGCCTTTTTACTTACTTCGCCTCGGCAGGTGGTGAGAATATGCGGGCTACACGTCGAGGGGGAAGTTGTGTTGCTTGCGGTGATGCGGGCCGTCGAAGCGATTGGTTGACTTGAAGAACTCGTGGCGGCCGTCGCTGCCTTCGTCGGCGGCCATCGAAATCAGACGCTCTTTCTCGCTGTCGGGCATGGGTTTGAAGCCGCGGGCGATGGCGACGTCTTGTTTCAAGTCTTCCATCGACATGATGCCGCAGCACAGGGTCGAGATCGGCTGGCTGAGCGCATAACGGATACACTCTTCCGCGCTGATCTTCGTTTCGGTCGGGATGCGGCCCCTGGGGCCTCCGCCGGCCAAGCTCTTCATGCCGATGATGCCGACGCTCTTTTCAAGACACACGGGCACGACTTGCTTTTGGAAGCTGCGGTAGTGGGCGTCCATGATGTTGATCGGCATTTGCGATGTCGCCCAGTCGTAGGGTTTGCCGAGCATCTTGAGGTGGATGCGGGGGTCTTTGTGGCCGGTGAAGCCGACATAGCGGACCTTGCCGGCCTTGACGGCCTCCATGGCGAATTTGAATCCGCCCTTTTCAAAGACCCAGTCGGGGTCGTTGTCGTAGACCATCTCGTGGAACTGCCATAAGTCGAGACGGTCGGTGCGCAGGCGGCGGAGGCTGTCTTCGAGATTGCGCTTGGAGCCCTCGTAGTCGCGCTCGCAGTTTTTCGTCATCAGGAAGACTTTGTCGCGGCGGCCGCCGGTGGAAAGCGCTTCGCCCATGACGTCTTCGGCAAGGCCGTCACTGTAGTCCCAGGCGTTGTCGAAGAAGGTGACGCCCTCGTCGATGGCGGCGTTCATCACGTCGATGGCCTTCTTGCGGTCTTTGCTCGCCACGCCGCCGATGTGGCCGCCGCCCAGTGCGATGATCGAGACCTGTTCGTTGGTGCGGCCCAGTTGGCGGGTGGGAATGCCGTTGGGGCTGTCTTTCTGGGCCAGCGCTTGCTGGGCCAAGGCGGCGGTCATCGCGCTGCCGAAGGCGGTGCGGAAGAAATCGCGTCGAGAGCTTTCGTCGGCCATGGGGTGTCCTCCTGGGAGAGTCGTCCCTATTCTACAGGGCCTGGAGGGATGCGTAAAGGTGCTTATCGTGAGGCGTGAAACGGTTGTTCGGGCCGGGGTGAAGGACTCGACGACAAACAAGAGTGTTTGTCGGGACTGGGGCTAGGACCGGCACGAGTACCGGTCGCTACTGGGGGGGCGTTCGCCTCGAGGGGCAGGCCTGGAGACCTGCCCCACTGGTTTGCGTTTGCTAAGCGGTGTTTTCGACTCCGAAGTGGTGGAGGGCGTTTCTCATGAGGGTTTGGAGCTTGGGATCCGCCGAGAGGGCCCAGCCCCCGGCGATGCAGCCGGTGTGAAAGACGCGTCCGCCTTGGGGACGCTCCCAATAGGTCATCTCGGCGTAGACGCCGTGATCGAGCGGTTCCCAACGTCCGAAATAGTCGATGCCTCGGCGGTCGGAGGTGGTGACGCGGGCCAGGGTGGTGATGCCGTCGGGTTCATCGGGCAGGGTTTGGCCCTCGGGGATGTGGTGGGTGATCTTCTTGATCCAGCCCAGGCGGACGTCGGATTCGTGTCCGCCGACCCGGGGAAGCTTGCCGTCAGGCGATTGGCCGAAGCGGTCGCCGGGTTTGAGGTCGACGTTTTCGGGTTGGCGAAAAAGGAAGTGGTCGGTTTCGACGGCTACGTAGGGCTCGAATTTCTCATCGACGATGGGCCACCAGCCGATGCATTCGAGGCCGAGTACTTTCCATGCGGGCCGCCCGGAATAGCGCAACAGGCTGCCGCGCTTGCCGTCGTGGCTGTGGTAGATTTCGCCGGGCGCAACCGCCTCGCGGCCGCCGATGTCGGTGTCGAACTTGCGGCATTCCATCGCGCCGCCGTCTTGGTCGTAGGAAACGCGCCAGAACATGGTATTGCCCGACATCACGATGACGCTGCCGCCGGAAGTTAGGAAGCGGTCGACGGCGTCGTAGGCCTCATTGGACCAATATTCGCTGTGGCCGTTGATGACAAAGACCTTGTAGCCGTTGAGCTGGTCGGGGTCGGCGTGGAGGTCGTAATCGGCGACGACATCGTAGGCGTATCCGTTTTCGGTGAGCCATTGGTGGGCGAAACGCTCGCCGCGCATCAGGTGACTGTAGTTGACCTCCGGTTCGCTGAAGAGAATGTCGGGGCCGGCGCAAGGCCAAGGCATGCGGCGGCCGAAGGCGTAAGGAGGCTGGCCGTGATGATGATTGCGGTAGCAGGAATAGGACGGGGCCTCGGCGACGGCGTTGGGTAGGCCCTGGGTATCCCAAAGTTGGACGTCGGGGGCGTTGGCGGCGAAGGGCGTGGCGCTATAAGCGCGCCAGGTGTTGGTCGAGCACAGCATCAGGATCGGCGCCTTAGGGCGGTCGGCGGCTTTGCGGACGATGAACGCGACGTGATAGTTGCTCTTCGCTCCCTTGTGGTCGAAGCGAAAGCGGCCGACGTAGAGGCCGGAAGGGGCGTCGGCGGGGACGGTGTACTCTTCGGTCGTTTGCCAGCGGCAGTCGTAGAGATCGTCGGAGGCGAAGCGCAGGGCGTGGCCGCGGGTGGCGTCTTGGGTCGGGGTGTAGTCGGCCCAGCGGTCGACCGAGGCGGCGTCGAACGCCGGCCCGCCGATCATCCACGTGGCGCGGTTAATGACGCGGCCGTGATGTTGGGCGCCGGAGGCATCGGCTACGCGGTCGCCTGATTCTTCGTCGAGGGGCCAGTAGGCGAGCCGGCCGTCGGTTGGGGGTGGTTGGAGACCGCGGGCAGCGTGGCGGGCTTGGATTTCGCCGGGGGAGAGGGCGCGGTTGTAGACGGCGGGCGCGGCGAGATCGCCGTCGAAGAAGTCGGCGGCTCGACCTTTGTCGCCGGCGGCGGCTAGACGGAGGGGAGCGCGGCCGGGGCGGATCGGTCCCGGGACGTCCCAGGAGCCCTGGAATTTGCCGTTTTCATAGAAGACGGCTCGATCGTTTTCCCAGGTCACGGCGAGGTGACGCCACTGGCGCAGGGCGTCTCGCTTGTGGGCGATGCGCCAATGGTCTTCGAAGGGGCCGCCGTCGCCGAGATAGAATTTCACCCATCCCTCGCGATTGAGATAGAGGGCGAAGCCACAGTCGCCCGAAGGATCGAAGGTCGTGATCAGCGCTTGGTCGCGCTCCCAGGACCAGGGGCGGACCCAACACTCGATGGTGAGGCCGGAGAACTCCATGGTGGGATCGAGGCCGTTTTCGACATGAATATAAGAGCCCGGGTGGATGGGCTGCTGACGGGGACCGGCTTTGGGAAAGGTGTGAAGAGTGGCGTCGCTTGCCGGGTTGTCGATTTCGGGGCCGAGGCGGGCGATGGATAGCTCATAGGGGACGGTGCCGCCGGTGCGGAAGCGGATGGTTTCTCCGGCGGCGACGCTTTCCTCGGCGTAGGCGTGGAGGCCGGGAATGAGCATGGGCGTGTGCGGCGGGATCGGGGCGGTTTCGCCGGCGGCCGCGGCATGGGCGCGGTCCCAGGCGGAGAGAGTGGAAGCACACGCGACGCCGGCGGCGGTTTTGCGTAGAAAGTCGCGTCTTGGGATGTCGGCCATCGTGGCCCTATGGTAACGCTGTTGGGTTGGTGACGGGCGGGTTTGGGGGGCTGCTGCGAGATGGGCTCGGGGGCTGCGAAAGCGGTTGGCCGCGGGGACGGAAGATGGGACATGTCGGCACGAATGCCGACACGGCACGCAAGGATGCATGCGCCACGTCACTCGACCGAGATGGTCACTACGGCTTTGGTGGACTCTTCGCCGACGGTGAGGACGATCGGTACGGCATCGCCTCGGGGGACGTCGAGGGTGATTTCGGCGTTGACTTGAATCACGGCGTTGATGAGTCCCGGGGCCCCGCCGGCGTAGGGGACGGGTACTTCAACGCCGCCGATTTCGACACGGACGGGCTTTTCGGGCTGGAGCAACTCGGTAACCAGTTCACCATCCACGTTGCCGCCTTGCCAGAGACCGGAACCGGTGCCGTACAGCATGACAACCGAGCCTTGGGAGGCGGGGTTGGCGGGGGTGTTGAGCGTGAAGTCCTGGTTGAGGATCGCGCCGGGTCCCTCGCCGGACGCGTCGATCGTAAACAACGCCGGGGAGAGCGCCTGGACGGGTAGTTCGACGGGCGGGGAAATTTGGTCCAAGTGCGTGAGCAGCATTTCGACGGTCGGGCGACCCGCGACGTCGAAGGGGACCACGACGCTGACCTGTTGGTCGGTTACGAAGATGACCGGGGCGGGGATGCCGTCGAATAGGACTTGCGTGTCTCCCAGATAGTCGGCCACGCGCCCGTCGGAATCGATTGCTAAAAGGGCTGTTTCATTGGTCGGGCCGAGGCCTTTTCCGAAAACGGTGACGATTTCTCCGGGCGCCACCGGGCCGCCGAGAAAATCGGCCGCGCCGACTACCGCCGCGGCGGCGGCTTCCTCGATTTCCATGTCTCCGCCGAACTTCGCTTGCAGCGGTCGCCCGAAGGTCCGGCGGGGCCGGTCGTCAACAAGCTGTTTTACGTGAACGGTGCCGGCCACGACGTTCTTGTTGCCGAGTGAGCCGTCGTCGAAAGTGAGCGTGATTTGCCGGGAGTCGTCCGCGCCGACGCCGGAGAAGGCATCGGGGGAGACGGTGACGAACTCGGCAAGCGAAGGCGTCAGCCATAGAATGACGTCGGCGAGGGGGCGGCCGCTGACGAAGGTGGCGGTGATAGAGGTCGGCGTTTCGGCGTCAATTGTCCACTGGACGTTTTTGCGACCCGTCGCGAGGCCGTCGCCCCCCAGCGCGGGAGGATCATCTTTCTTGGCTTGTCCGGGGGGCTCGTCGGGGGGGCCTTGCTGTGCCCAGCACGGTGCTGCGAGCAGCGCTGTGATCAGCGTCAAAGCGAAGAATTTGGGGGCGGACATACCGCTTAGCCTAGCTCCCCTGCGCGGCTTTGACAATAGTACTAACGCGGCCGGCGGGGGATATGTCGGGGGGACTATTCGAAGAACAAATAACTCGTCAAAAGTCTCGAATTGCCTGAATTGACGCCCATCATGCAGGGGCCGCTGTAAACGTCGTAATCGGGGTGTACGTCCCGCAGCATGCGCGGTAGGACGGTCACGTCATCGGTGACATGATTGGCATCGATCAGCAGGCGCGGCCGATGGGTTTCGAGAGTTGAGCGGGCGCCCCTGAGGGCTTCGCGTTCAGCGCCCTCGATGTCCATTTTTATGACATCGACGCGCGGCAGCCGGAGCTCGCGGACGACTCGATCGATGGTTGTCGTTTCGACCTCGAGAGTGGAATCGGCGGGCTGCTCGACGACGCTGCCGGCCCCGGAATTGCCCGCCCCGATGTGAAACGTGGTGGTGCCGATGTCGCTCCAGACCGCCTTTTCGATGAGTACGAATTTGCCGGCCTCGATTTCGGGGGCGAAATTTCGACGCAGGCATTGGATCTGGATCGGATCGGGCTCGAAGGCAATTACCTTCGAGGCGCCTTCGCGAAAAGCGCGATCGCTAAAGGCGCCAACATGGGCGCCGCAGTCGACGACGATGTCGCCTGGCTTGAGTCGGGCTTCGGGGGTTTCCTCGATGATCCACTGCTGCTCGCCGATTATTGAGTCTCGCAAAATAAAGTGACATCTTTTTGGGGTACGTACGTCTTTGTATGTATGGGAAATACAAAAGGCGTACGGCGGGATTTCGAGGCCCTGGAGAAGCGCCGTTTCAAAGCGATCCGGTTGGTCGAGCAAGGCTGTAGTCAGTCCGAGACAGCGAGGCGATTGAAGGTCGCGCGGCAAAGCGTCAGCGAGTGGCTGCGACGATACCGGCGTGACGGCGAAGCCGGGTTGCGCCAGGCCGGCCGCGCCGGCCGTAAGCCGCTGTTGGACGCCGCGCAGCTCGAACGCCTCGAGGCGTTGCTGCTGGAAGGCCCCGAGGCGCACGGCTTCCCGACGCCGCTGTGGAGCTGTCCGCGGGTCGCTCGTCTGATCGGAGACGAGTTCGGCGTGCGCTATCACGAGGGCCATGTCTGGAAGATCCTGCGGGCGCTCGGTTGGAGCCCGCAACGGCCCGTCGGCAAAGCGCGGGAGCGCAACGAAGAGGCCATCCGCGGCTGGCAGCGCAAGACTTGGCCGGCCATTAAAAAAAAGCCCGCAAAGAAGAACGTACGATCGTCTTCATCGACGAAAGCGGATTGAGTCAGAAGCCGCATCGTTGCCGCACCTGGGCGCCGCGCGGCGAGACACCGGTGTTGGAGTTCAACTTCAACTGGGACAAGCTGTCGGTGTCGGCCGGGCTGACGTTGCGCAACTTTTACTTCCGGCTCTATCCCGGCGCGATCGGCGAGCTGGAGGTCATCGACTTCCTGAAGGCTTTGGTGCGCCACATCGACGGCCCACTGCTGATCGTCTGGGACCGGCTGCCGGCGCACCGCAGCCGCCTGGTGCGGGAGTTCATCCAGCTCTCCGAGGATCACATCGCAACGGAGTACTTGCCGCCCTATGCGCCGGAGTTGAACCCGGTGGAATACATTTGGGCGTACTGGAAGCAGCACGAGTTGCCCAACGTCTGCCCGAAGGACTACTGGGAACTCGACGAGCGCGCCCGCAAAGCGCTGTGGCGAATGCGCCGCAAACCGCGCTTGATTACCGCTTTCTGGAAACAGTCTTCTCTTTGTCTCGATTGACAGTATATTATGCGAGACTCAGTAGGTAGCTCAGCAGTGCCGGACCGTCCATTTGCCCGCCTTGTTCACGGATCCAAAAGCGCCTATCCACGGCGGGGTGATCGAGCAGGACGATGCCGAACTCCTCGTCGCGGTCCAGCACGCGAGGCTTGTGGGCCCTGAACTGCTCGAAGAGGGCGACATCCCAGTACGTAGTGAGGGTGCGAGGCCAAGAGCAATCGGCGCTTTGGTCCGCCAATTACCTAACCACACTGATGGTAATCGCCGCGACCGAATCGAGCACCACTTGAAAATTGGCCAGGAGCAAGATCGCAACCACGATCAGGGCCCACCGAATCTCCTTCGGCGACAAGGTTTCGAGCCATGGGCGAATATTCACGAGGTGAGGGCGGAGTAAAACGGATCAAGACAACGGCTAACGCCGAAGAGGCCCCTGGGAGAGGGTTTGCTCTTACTGTATCTTTTTCGGATGGGAATTGAACACAGTTGATTCGGTTCCAACGTGAGTTGGGCGGGCTTAGCGCGCTCTTCTCACCACCCGCCGGTTCCGGGAGCCGCGTGTCTTGGGCCGGATGCGTCGCGGGCCGTCACGGCGACACGTCACGGCGAAACGGTTGCGCGTGCGCGGTCCGACAGCTACACTTACGGGAACGTCCGACGTCCCGCCCGGCAGCTGGAGCCCCCCAGGAACAGTAGTCCAAGAGGAGATGCCATGAAACCCCACGATGCTCGATTCGGAAGAGGCTTTTGGTTATTCGCGACCGCCGCGGTCTTTGCGATCGCATTTGTCGGTTGTGAAGCGCCGCCGCCGGAGGAACCGCCCGCGCCCGAGCCCGCCTGGCCGCAACTACAAGGCTATGAGGCCATGCCGGTTCCTCCTGATAACCCGATGACCGAAGAGAAGGTCGCGCTCGGCAAACAGCTCTACTATGACCAGCGCCTCAGCGGTGACGGCAACCGCTCCTGCTACGGCTGTCATCTGAAGGAAAACGGACTGACCGACGGCAAGCCCCTCGCGATCGGCGCGTTCGACAAAACACTGACGAGGTCGAGCCCGACGCTGTGGAACATCGGCTATCACGCCGAGCTTTATTGGGACGGCCGCAGCGGCGCGCTCGAAAAGCAAGTCAAGGGCGCCTGGGGAGGCGGCAACATGGGCGCCTCGGGCAAGGACGACGCGCCGAGCATGGATGACATTTGCGCCAACTTGAATGAGATCGCCGGCTACCAAGAGCAGTTCCAAGCCGTCTTTGGCGGACCGGCCACGCCGGACAACGTGGCGCAAGCGGTGGCCTCATTCATGCGCACGATCGTAGCGACCGGGTCGGCGTGGGAACGCTTCCGTAACGGCGACGAGTCGGCGCTGAGCGAGCAGGCTCGCAATGGTTGGACGATCTTCAGCGAGAAGGCGAAATGCACCAACTGCCACGACGGCCTGTTGCTGACCGACTTGCAATACCACAACGTCGGCGTCGGCATGGATAAGGACAACCCCGACATCGGTCGCGCCAAGGTGAGCGGCGACGAGAAAGACACCGGGGCGTTCAAGACGCCGACCCTGCTGGACATCAGCAAGTCCGCGCCCTACCTGCACGATGGCAGCCTCGCCACGCTCGAGGAAGTAGTCGACCTGATGACCAGCGGCGGCAAAGCCAACGAATGGCTGGACGAGGAAAACCTCAAGGACGCCAAGGACGCCGATCTGAGCGACGAGGAAAAGGCGGATATTTTGGCGTTCCTGCGGGCGCTGGACGTCGATTACACGATTCAGGAACCGACTCTGCCGTAGGCTGGGGCCTTACGGCGGGACATTCGCGGGCTGATCAGGTTGGACCAGGGCAAGCGACCGGCGGCCGTGGATTCGCGCGGTCCAACCAACAACCGACATGCGTAGGGAAACTACGCAAAGTGACAGCGAACGGAGGTGAGACGGCATGAGACCCCGCCGGGGCTTCTCGGATGCGCTCCTCCAACTGACCGGGATATTCGCCTTGACGCTGAGCGGTCCGGCGTACGCGATGCTCCAGGCGAACGCGCAGTTTCTCGTTGCTCACAACCTGGATCTGATCGACATCCTTGCGGTGGCCGCCGTCTTGTCGCCGGCCCCACTCGCTGTCGCGGCGTTGTCTCTTCTGCTCGCCCGACAACTGGGGGGCCGATTCCTGTCGGGAATGTTTGCCCTCTGGGCTTTCGCGGCGACGGCGCTCGGCGTGTGGCAACTTCCAGCGATCGCGCACATCACGCCGGCGGCTCGCGGAGTCGGAGCGGCTGTGGGCGGCGCGGTCTTCGTCGCGCTTCTTTTCAGATCCGATACCGTTGCAAGGTTCACGCGCGCCACATCGCTGTTGGGTATTGCCTTTCCGCTGATATTCTTACTGGACCCCCATGTGACAGCCGCCTATGCCCGCACCGGCGGGCCGGCCGAGCAGCGTTGGAACGCGCCGTTTGCCGAGGACCGGGAGCGCACCCCGATCGTTCTTGTTATTTTCGACGAATTGCCGCTGTCGACGTTGATGGCGCCCGACGGCCGCATCAACCCTCATCGATATCCGAATTTCGCCCGATTGGCTGAGACTTCTACCTGGTTTCGAAACGCAAGTACGGTCGCGAGCGCGACGGATCTGGCGGTTCCGGCGATTCTCAACGGCCGGTACCCGACCGCCGCGACGCCGGCGTCCGCCGCGGCGTATCCGGAGAACCTATTCTCTTGGTTGCGGGGCGGGTATCGGATGGTTGTCGCCGGGCCGAGCCACCGGCTTTGCCCCCACGGGGCTTGCGAGCAGGTCGGACCCTCTCATGAGACGCGTATCGAGCGGTGGTTGTCGACAGCCGGCGATTTGCGCTGGCTTCTGTTGCATCGGATCGCCGCGTCGGAGTGGAGGGCGAAGTTGCCCTCGATCGACCGGATATGGCGCGATATCGGGCGGCCCCGCCGGGCCTCTGAAAACCGCGCCGTCGAGGAATTTCAAGCTTTCGTCGCCGCGGTTGACAATCGAGACGCGTCTTTCTATTTTCTTCACTCGCGGTTGCCGCACGCCCATTGGGTGTACACTGCCTCGGGAAAACGCCACAACGCCCAATTCTTGCGGGGAATGCGGGACGATCGTTGGGGGCCTTCAGATTGGTTGACAATCCAGGGCTTCCAGCGGCACATTATGCAAACTCGCTTTGCGGATGCGCTGTTGGGTCGGTTGCTGGACCGGCTCGAGGCCGAGGCGGTTTTTGACCGCGCCCTTGTAATCGTTACCGCGGACCACGGTGTCAGCTTTCGCCCGACTCGGCCGCTCCGTCGGATCCGCCGCAAGACCTATGCCGACATCATTGGAGTGCCTTTGTTGATCAAGTTGCCCGCGCAACGAACCGGCGAGGTGAGCGACACGTGCGCCGAAACCGTCGACGTCGCCCCGACGATAGCCGCGGCGCTGCAGCAGCCTTTGGCGTGGGAGACGGACGGGCGTTCCTTGTTGAGCGCGGACGGTCCACAACGAACGAAGCGTACCGTATTCATGGGTCGTTCCGGGAAGCTCACCTCCCGCGCATTCCCTGCTCAACTTTCGGTGGATGCCACGGTTTCACGCAAGTTTGCTCTTTTCGGTTCGGGTGAAGACCCTCAGAGTATTTTCCGCGTTGGCGACCGGGAGGGTCTGGTAGGTCGGAGGATCGAATCGTTCCCCGAGCGGCAATCGGGCTTCTTGGCCGGTGTGGACAACGCGGCTCTGTACAACAATGTTCGGTTGGCCGGTGAGGTCTTGCCGATGTGGTTGGAGGGACACATTCGCGGGGCAAGCAAAGCCGGCCCGCCGCTACGGCTGGCAATCGGGCTGAACGGGAAGATTGCTTTGGTCACCCAGACGTTCGTCGATTCAGCAGGGCGTTTGGCGTTCCAGGGATTTCTGCCGGAGTCTGATTTCCGGAACGGGCGGAACCGAGTTGAGATCTTCGCCATTGAGGTGGACGAGAGCGGGCCTCGATTGGCCCGAACCACTCCAATGTGGCCCTGGATGCTCCAGCCGTCGGGTGAGAGTCCCCACATCGTTTCGGCCGATCAGAGGCGGATGCCGGTCCGCCGCGGAGAGATTGCGGGCGTACTGGGCGGCATAGTCCGCTTGAAGGATGAGACGACCTTCATCGGTTGGGCGATCGATCGGACAGGTCGGAATCGGCAAGTGCGGGTGGCTCTGTTCCTCGACGGCGTTGCCGACAGTGCCGTTGAAACCGACATCCGGCGATTGGATGTCGCCAAGCATTTCAAGCTCGAAGGCCGGGACGAGCTCCGATCCGGTTTCGAACTGAAGGTCCCCACGATGTCGCTGAAGAACCGAGAAGTCCGCCTTTTTGCGATGACCGACGATGTCGCGGTCGAGATCCGATTCTCGCCCGAGAAGTTGCGGGGAGTAGGCGAAGCCGGCGAAACCTAAGCTCTGTCGCCGGTGGTTTCTTCGAGGACGGCTTTCAGATTCGCCATTTGCTCGCGCAGCTTCTTTTCGCGGAGCGAGAGCGACACCAGGTACAGGACGTGGAGGATCCAGCCGGCGCTGAAAGCGTACCACAGCCACCTTAGGTTTTCTTCCATAACGAACTCGTTTCCGCGACGTCGCCGACATGGGCCCGGCGACCGGACGGCAAATCCTATCGGGCGTACACCTCACGCCGCAACGCATCGGTTTCGCGCTGCAAGTCTTCCAAGCGCCGGCGCGCCCGCACCATCATCCAAAGCAGAAAGCACATGGCCGCGAAGGTGAAGTAAAGGACAATGCGCATGTTGACGTCGAGGCCGCCCTCGGAGTCGAACATCACCGGCTGCGGGTGTTGCGTCCGCCACCAGCGATTGGCCATGTAGACGATGGGGATATCGACCATGCCGAAAATCGACACGACGGCGCAACCGACCGCTCGCTGGTTGGCGTCATCGATTGAATTCCGCAGAATTAAGTAGCCGCTGTAGATCAGCGCCAACAGCAGCATGGTCGTCAACCGGGCGTCCCAAGCCCAATAGACGCCCCAGACCGGTTTGGCCCACATCATTCCGGTGATCAGGTTGACGACCGCGAAGACCAGTCCGACCTCGTTACAGGCGACCGAAAGGCTGTCAAAGCGGCTTTCCCGGCTGGAAAGGTAGCGGATACTCGCGATGCCTCCGATGGTGAAGGCCACGAACGCTGTAAAGGCCGACGGAACGTGAAAATAGAAAATACGCTGCACGACGCCCATCGTGCGTTCATTGGGCGCCCAGATGAAGATCAAATAGAGCGCGGCCGTGAGCATGGCCGCCGTGGCAATGCCCCCGAGTAGGGGAACGGCTTCGGAATCGTTTTTCATCGAAGAAGTCGCCACATCCGCCTCGCGGGTCACGGTAACAGAGGTATCAGTGTAGCAATTGAAGTGCGGGATTCGAGTCGTCCGGAGTTCGGGGGTTTCGGGGGCGGAGTGACATGAAATGTGGGAACGGGGACCTGGCGCGAGTTGGCGGGGGCCATCGGGACCAACTCATCTGCCCGCGGGCGCTTTTCGGCCACAAGGCCGAAAAGCGGGACATGTCGCCATGAAATGATGTCGCCATGAAATGGCAACACAATGTCGGGCTCGAAAGCCCGACACGGCTCGCCTGGAGGCTCGCGCCACGTCGGGGCGACGTCCGACTTGCCCACAGCGCGAGGCGCCGGCGGTTACAAGTTCGGTTCCGGCGGCTTTGCCGTCCGCCACGGCACGGTCCCCTTTTTGCGGATCTTGCGGCGGAACACCTTGTCTCCGGCGGTCACGTACAGGGTCTTCATTTCCGGGCCCGCGAAGACTACGTTCGTTAACCATCCGGGTTGCGGTTTGTCGATGATCCCGACCAAGCGGCCGAGCTGATCGAAGATCTGCAAATTGCCGTTGGCAAATGCCGCGGCGAACAACCGTCCCTCGGCACTAAAAGTGATCCCGCCGGCGCCCGGACCCTCAACACGGTAGAAGCGTTGGCCGTGGTCCAAGGTTCCATCCGGCTGGATCTGAAACGACCAAACCCACCCGCTGCCCGAATCCGCGACTGCCAGCAACGATTGGTCCGGCGAGACGGCAATGCCGTTGGGTCGCTGAATACCCCGCGGCGGTTGCCAGTCGTTCCGCGTGTGCTGGTGCACCAGGGTGGGAGCGCCGCCCTTCCGAATCAAGTAGACGCTGCCGTTCCACAGGTCGGTGTAGTAAATGTCCCCGCGCGCGGAAACCACCACGTCATCGCACTTGGCGCCTTCGGCGATGACTTGCTCTTCGCCCTCGGGATCATAAGCGACGATGCCCTTGGCCTGACAAGCGTAAAGCCGGCCGTCCGCGCCGAACTCCAAGCCGCTCGGATAATCGGCGTTCTCCTTGAACACACTCGGCTCGTCGCCGCCGGAAATCTTCCAGATCTTCCCGGCGGGAACGTCGGTGAAGTAGACGTCCCCGTTGGGAGCGACCGCCGGTCCCTCGGTAAATTCATGGCCTTCCGACACCGACTCCCAGCCGTGCTCGGGGTCGAGGATCCTCGTGATCCACTGCCGGTCGCCCTCCGACTTGGGCGCTTCAATGGGCTGCTCCCAGTCTTTCCAAAGCCAACGCAGGGCATCGGGAAGAACCGCCCGGGCCTGCACGTTGTCGTGACCGCCCGTGCCGGTCACGAACTGGTAGTCGTAGCCGGCGAATTTGAGCGCGGCGACCAAGTCTTGGTTCCCCATCCACCACGAGCCGGCATAGATGTCCAGGTCGCCCGAGCCGTCTTGCAGATAGACCTTCAACGGTTTCGGCTCGGTCTTTCGAATCAGCGAAGCGTAGATCTGCCCGCCCCGCAGGTCGACGAAACTTCCGATAAAGCTCAGCACCCGGCGGAAGGCGTCGGGCCGCTCCCAGGCCGCGGTAAACGCGGCGATCCCGCCCGAGCTGGCCCCGCCGATGCCGCGCAGACTCGGGTCGTCGGTTAGTTTGTACCGCTTGCCGACCTCGGGCAGAATCTCCTCGATCAGGAAGCGCGCATAACGGTCGCCCAAGGCGTCGTACTCAAAGCTGCGGTTGATGTGATCCCCTTGCCCCTTTTCGAACGCGGGCAGGCGACCCCAGTTAACGAAGACGCCGATGGTCAGCGGCATCTCCCCCTTGTGGATGAGGTTGTCGAGGACGATCGGCGTGAGCCAAGGAGTCTCCCGACCGGTCGAGCGCATGCTGTCCCCATCCTGGAAGACCATGAGCGCCGCGGGCGCCGAGCCGTCGTACTGGGCGGGGACATAGATCCAGTAATCACGAACCGTGCCGGGGAAAATTTCGCTCTTCCATTGATGCTTCTCGATCTTGCCCTCGGGAACGCCGGGGTTGCGGCGTGAATCGGGTCCCAGGGCGTACTCTTGGCAAAGAAGCGACAAGGGAGACAACAACACTAAGACAAGGACAGCGAGCAGGCGTGGCATCGAGTACTCCAATCGGCGGGAAGTGTACCGCCAGACGAGGACTCTATCAGAATGCGGCGATAGCCGGCAAGATCAGATCACGTGCCGCGGTCTTGCGATGTGGGTTCCATGGTGGCGGGCTGATCCGCGGACAGGTCAGGCTCTCTTAGCAGATAATCGGGTCGGATCTTGGGCCGACGTCGATACGCTCCCCGGGGCAAGTCCGCGGTGCCGGCGGCGTTTCGAACGAGCGCCAGGGGGCGCACGATCTTCCAAGCGCTACGAGCCGCTTGCGGCGACTCCCTCCCTCCCCTTCCTCTTAAACATACAAGGGGCGCCGGAACATGGCCCACGCCCTCGCCCACATCTTGGTTCACGTCGTGTTCTTGACGAAACAACGACGGCCCGTTCTCCAGTCAGCGAATCTTGCCGCCGTGCGGCGCTATCGGAAATCAGGAGCAACCCCACCGCCGAGTCTCCTTCGAGGATGAGTTCGTGTCTCTGTTGAAATAAAGCGCATTGGAGTTGGACGAGCGCTATCTCCGGGGATCATTTCCCGCGCCCCTTCAGGGCTATTTCGGTTATTGGATGGCCCCACGGCTGAAGCCGGGGGCTAAATTCCAAGGCCCCTGCCGGGGCTGCGGAGTCAACGGCCCGAGCCGCGCCTGATCACGCCGCCGAATTGATATCCTCTGCGTTAATTAAGGACCCTTACGTGAAGAGCATTCGGGATTATTGAGTCTCGCAAAATAACATGACACCTTTTGAGGATGCCGTACGTAGTTCTATGTATGGGAACACCAAAAGGAAAGCGCCGCGATTTCGAAGCGCTGGAGAAACGCCGCTTCGAGGCGATGCGCCGGCTCGATCAAGGACTCAATCAGTCCGAAACCGCCCGGCGGCTCAAAGTCGCCCGACAAACCGTCAGTGAGTGGCGGCGACGCTACCGCGCGCAAGGCGAGGCCGGGCTCCGCGCCACCGGCCGCGCCGGCCGCAAGCCGCTGTTGGACGCCACGCAACTCGAACGCCTCGAGACCCTGCTGCTCGAAGGCCCCGAGGCGCACGGCTTCCCAACGCCGTTGTGGACCTGTCCGCGCGTGGTGCGTCTGATCCAAGACGAGTTCGGCGTGCGCTATCACGAAGGCCATGTGTGGAAAATCCTGCGGGCGCTCGACTGGAGCCCGCAACGGCCCGTCGGCCAAGCGCGCGAGCGCAACGAGCAGGACATCCGCGAGTGGAAGCGCAACCAGTGGCCCGCCATTAAAAAAAAGCCCAAACACAAGGTCGCACGATCGTCTTCATCGACGAAAGCGGATTGAGCCAGAAGCCGCATCGCTGCCGCACCTGGGCGCCGCGCGGGCAGACGCCGCTGCTGGAGTTCAACTTCAACTGGAAAAAGCTTTCCGTTTCGGCCGGGCTTACGTTGCGCAACTTCTACTTCCGGCTCTATCCCGGCGCGATCGGCCAACTCGAAGTCATCGACTTCCTGAAGGCTTTGGTCCGTCACATTGACGGCCCGTTGTTGATCGTCTGGGACCGCCTGCCGGCGCACCGCAGCCGGATGGTGCAAGAGTTCATCGAACTGTCGGAAGGTCACATCGTGACCGCGTATTTGCCGGCTTATGCGCCGGAGTTGAATCCGGTGGAATACATCTGGGCGTACTGGAAGCAGCACGAGTTGCCCAATGTGTGTCCGAAGGACTATTGGGAGTTGGACGAGCGAGCCCGCAAGGCGCTGCGGCGCATGCGCCGCAAACCCCGTTTGATCACCGCCTTTTGGAAACAGTCTTCTCTTGCTCTCGACTGACAGGGTATTATGCGAAACTCAATAGGTTACAATACACATCGCCGCTTCCGCCTGATCGCTCCGATGACGCCCATGGCTCCACCGGTGAAGATTCTCGGTATCCTTCACCTGGTGTTCGGCGGAGTGGGAGTACTGGTTGCTTGCTTGATCTTTCTGGTCTTTGGAGGGATCGCCGGATTGGTGGGGATGAATGCGAATGACGCCGATGCGCTCGTCGCGGCGCCAATCCTGCTGGTGATTGGCACCGTTGTCTTTCTATTGATCGCGGTGCTGTCGGTACCGCAGGTGGTCCGCGGAGTGGGCTTGCCGCGGTTTCGCCCCTGGGCCCGAATCCTCGGCTGGAGGCGATTGGGAGCTGTCTCCGCGTCCCGCCCTGTAGCCGGCACTCAGAGTTGGAGGAAAAACCCGGCCTGCAATTTAGTCACTCCTTCGGCTCGCCGATCGTGCATCGAATTAGTATTGGTCGAGGCCTTCGGTCAGCTCCACGTAGACGCCCGCGGGATCGGTCAGGAACGCCAGGCCGAGGCCCAGCCGGGGGTCCTCGCGGTAGGGGATGTCGAACTTGATTCCCTTCGCTTCGAGCTTCTTGCAGAAGGCTTCCAGGTTTTTCACCTCGAACCCAATGTGATCGAGAGCCCGCCCTTTGGTGCCGGGGCGCGGCTGCTTTGGCGTGTTGTAGGTGAGGTTCATGCCGGGCACGTCGGCGGCGTCGTGATGTCCGCGCTTACGCTTGAACGCCCCGAAGGTTTCGACGTACCAGTCCAAGAGCTTCATGTGATCCATGCCGTAAAAGTGCAGGTGGTAGGCGATCGCCTTGTGGGGCAGGTCGACGTCTTGCTGCAGCTCGATTTTCACGTCGTCGGGTGCTTTGAGGTAGGCGTTCGGGAAGCCCTCGGTGCCGGTGAATTCCGCTTGCACCTCGTATCCGGCGGCGCGCCAGGCGGCCAGGGAGTTCGCCAGGTTTGGGACCTTGAGCCCGAAATGATCCATGACCGTGCCCTCGGTGCCGCCGGTGGGCTCCTGCTCCCGAAACACAAGCAACATTCCGGGGATTTTTACACCCGTCAGCCCTTCGCGTGCGAGAGGCACGGCGCCGAAGTGCTCGATCCAGATTTTCTTGTGCTGTTCGACGTCCCGCACATTCAAATGCACGTGCCCCATCGAGACACCGGCGTCATTGGGCGGCAAGAGTTGGGGGCCCGCGGGAGCCGCGAACGATAAGGTTAAGGCAAGTATGGGAAGTAGTCTCATGGGATTCTTCTCTCTCTTGGCAGGCCTCGAGCGAGGCGGCGAATCGCCCGCATCACGATATCGAGATTGTACCGCCTGACGAATTGCCGGCGACAACGGGGTGCGACATTAATGTGGAGAGGCTCGATGGGCCGAGCGTGTACGGCAGCGCACGCTCTCGGCTCGCGCCGCCGCCTATGCTCCCCTATTTGTGTCGAGCACGCTGGGCAGGCCGGCACCGTTATCAAACGGCATTAACCGGGCGCCCATTTGCCTTGCAAAGCTTCGATCTCAGCCGTAGCGCTCCGCCCACCCGTGGGACACTCTTTCACCGAGGGCGAGGACCGCCGCCATTTCCTCGTCTGAAAGCGGTTCGGTCTCGCCAGCCATTTGGACGTTCTCCTGAATCTCCTTGGTATCAAATACGCCGATCACCATGCCGGTGACACCGTCGAGGCTCTTGGCGAAGCGTTGCGCGTCGCGTAGCGCATTCTTATCGAATTGCACTTCCATCTGGGAGGGGTGGCGGACCGGGTCATTGTAAAAATGGAAACCTCCGGTCGGCCCGGCCTCCAAGCCTCCGTAGACTTTCATCGCCATCACGCCAACGTTCTGTTTTCGGGCCAAGGGCAGTACGACTTCGTCAAACGAATAGGTATGGTGATCAACAAAGTTCATCAAACACATCAAGACGTCTATTTCTTCATTTTCCAGGACCCTGACGAAATTGGGCGGGTTGTTGTGTCCGGTAATGCCGCAAAAGCGGGCTCTTCCCTCCTTTTTCTGCTCCATGATATACGGCCAAACCCCGTCTTTGGAGAGAGCAACGTCCAGATTTCGCTGCCCCGCGCTGTGCATGTGAAGGACGTCGACATAATCGGTCCCGAGCCGCTCGAGCGACCTCTCAAACAACGGCTGAGCTTCTTCTCGGGTATCGGTCGAGAGCTTGGTGGCCACAAAGACTTGATCGCGACGGCCGCGCATCGCTTCCCCCACCGCCTCTTCGGCCCGACGGTACCCGGCTGCCGTGTCGAGATAGTGTATCCCGTGATCGATCGCCGAGCTGAAAGTTCGGGCCATATGCGGGTAATCGTAATCCGGTCCCTTGAACAGCCCCAGCTTGGATGTTCCAAGTCCCAGGATGGGGATTGTGACGCCCGTCTTTCCGAGGATAGCGGTGGGTAGGCTGCCGGTTGAACCGCCCTCGTCCGCGTTGCGAGCACCCGCGCCCGGGGGCGAAGAATCCGTCTCCGTGCAGCCCGGCAGGAGTCCCAACCCTGCCGCTACGGACAAAAGCCCTCCCTTCAGTAAGGTTCGTCTTTCAAAACCCTGTTCTTTCATGATTCCCTCCCTGGAGCGACAAGGCGATCAAGCCGTCGCAGCCCGTAGTGCAAGTCGGCAGTCCTCGAAAAAAAGGGTACAGCCACCGATTTTCGCTGTGCAACGGCATTGAAGACAAAGCAGTTCAACGAAGCGAAAATCGAATGGCAGTCCCCCTTTTTCGCCGAATATACTTGCGCCACAGGCTGCTAGACGTTGAAAGCCGGCCCTAGTGTACAACACCCCGGGTCGCGAAAAATACAGCCGGCTATTTTTTCTCGGGCATCCACTCTTCCAGGTCCACGCCGAGTGCATCCGCGACTCGGTTGATGTAGTTGAAGTAGGAGATCACCTGCACGGCGTCGTGAATGGCCGTGTCGGAAAATCCTTGCGCGCGCAACAAATCAAGATTCCCAGGCGACATCTCGGAAGGCCTCAACGTAAGCTTTCGGGCAAACTCAAGCAGCGCCCCGGTGGCCGGGTCGAGTCCCGCCTGTCGCCAATCGCTCTTGATCTTTTCCGCCGCCTCTGTACCGACCTCAGCCCGGAGGTCGTGTGCATGTGCTTCCACTCAATAGTGGCAGTTGTTTGCCTTCGACACCACAACCGCCAGCCTCTCCCTCTGGGCCCGTGTTAGGGGCGAGCGGCCGTGAACGCTCGCCAGATAAAGCCCCATCGAAGCCCGCAGTGTTAGCGGCGTCAAGCTCATCACCTTGATGATGTTCCATACCTTTCCCGCGCGCTTAACGGCGGCGTCATAGCTCCGCCGCAACTCGCCTTGGGCTTCACCTTCGGGTATCGTTTCAATCCAAGCCATCTGAACATTGTCGCACCGGGGGGGCGGGGATTCTACTGTCTCCGGCTGAAGCAGTGCCGGTAGCGCCAATCCGCGCTAAGACGCATTGACCGCGGCGCCACGCTGTTTGGCGGCTGCCGCGGCATCGGGCCCGCGGATATCGCCGCCTTATCGGCGCGGCTTTCCTGACCTGGGACGAGCCTGCCGACCACTGGGGCAAGCGGGTCCTTGCCTCGTCCTCGCGCTTGAGCGAGGAAGATCCGGACCGCCGTGTGTGGTATCAATAGTGACTTACCCGGCGGGCCGCCCTGCCCGACCTTGACCTAATTAGACCGGAGACTTACATGGCCGACAAGACTTATCCGCCGCCTGGAGAATTCGCGAGCCAGGCCCATTTGGGGAGCATGGACGCCTACCATGCTCTCCACCGCGAAGTCGTCGAGACGCCCGAACAATACTGGGCGGACTACGCCGAGCGCAACCTGCATTGGTTCAGCAAGTGGTCGAAGGTTCTCGATTGGCAGCCGCCTTTCGCCAAGTGGTTCGTCGGCGGGACGACCAACATGTCCTACAACGCTATCGATCGCCACCTGACGACGGCGCGCAAGAACAAGGCCGCGATCATCTGGGAAGGCGAGCCGGGCGACACGCAGGTGATCACCTACCAGGAGCTGCACCGGCGGGTCTGCCGTTTTACGAACGTTCTAAAAGGCCTGGGGCTCAAGACCGGGGATCGCGCCATTCTCTACATGCCGATGGTGCCGGAGTTGCCGATCGCGATGCTGGCGTGTGCGCGGTTGGGGGTGACGCACAGCGTTGTCTTCGGGGGCTTTTCCGCCGAGGCCTTGAAGACGCGCATTCTCGACTTGGATGCGGGAGCCGTGATCACGGCCGACGGGGGGCGCCGGCGCGGCAAGGAAGTGCCGCTCAAAGGGGCTGTCGATGAGGCGCTCGAGGATTGTCCCGGCGTCAAGCACTGCATTGTGTACCGCCGAACGAACAGCGACGTCACCATGAAGCCGGGGCGCGACCACGACTGGTCGGCACTCGAAGCCGATGCCTCGGAAGTCTGTCCCGCCGAGGAACTCGATTCCGAGCATCCGCTCTATGTGCTCTACACCTCGGGGACGACCGGCAAGCCGAAGGGGATTGTTCATACCACGGGGGGTTACCAAGCGCAGGTTCTTGCCACGCTCGACTGGGTCTTCGACATCAAGGACGAAGACACCTACTGGTGCGCCGCCGATATCGGTTGGGTGACCGGTCACAGCTACATCGTCTATGGGCCCTTACTGGCCGGGGCAACGACGGTGATTTACGAAGGCGCGCCCGATTACCCCGAGCCCGACCGCTTTTGGCGGATCATTGAAAAGTATCGGGTGAATGTTTTCTACACTTCGCCCACGGCGATTCGGGCGTTTATCAAATGCGGTGACGAGTGGCCCGGCAAGCACGACTTGTCGAGCCTGCGGCTGCTCGGGTCGGTGGGTGAGCCGATCAATCCCTCGGCTTGGGAGTGGTATCACAGCGTGATCGGTGGAGAGCGTTGTCCGATCGTCGACACCTGGTGGCAGACCGAGACGGGCTCGATCATGCTTTCGCCGATGCCCGGGGCGACGCCGACGAAACCGGGCTCGGCGACGTTCCCGCTGCCGGGGATTGTGGCCGACGTGGTAACGATGGACGGCACATCGGTCGCGCCGGGCGGGGAAGGCTTCCTGGTGATCAAGAAACCCTGGCCATCGATGATCCGCACCATTTGGGGCGATCCGGAACGTTTCGAACAGCAGTATTGGTCGCAGATTCCCGGTGTCTACTTCACCGGCGACGCGGCGAGGCGCGACACCGACGGCTACATCTGGGTCTTGGGGCGTGTGGACGACGTGATGAACGTCAGCGGACACCGCCTGAGCACGGCCGAGCTCGAATCATCGCTGGTGCGGCACGAGGCGGTGGCCGAGGCGGCGGTGATCGGCAAGCCGCACGAGATCACCGGGCAAGCCATTGTAGCGTTTGTGACGCCCAAGCAGGGCTACGAATCGGGCGACGCGCTGGCGGCGGAGTTGCGGGAATGGGTGGCGAACGAGATCGGTAAGTTCGCGCGGCCGGAGCAAATTCGCTTCAGCGACGGGCTGCCGAAAACCCGCAGCGGCAAGATCATGCGGCGGCTGCTGCGCGAGATCGTCACCACCGACAAGGTTACCGGCGATATTACGACGCTTGAGGATCTGTCGGTCATCAACCGCCTGGCCGGGCAGCAGGACGAGGATTGATCGCCGGCGCTCTGTTTTCCAAATCCTCGGCTCCTTGTAGGTGTACCCAAGCGGCCGAGAGTTCCCTATGCCGATTGCGCTGACCTCTCTTGACATCGTCGTCTTCTTGGCCTCCATCGCGTTGGTCATGGGGGTTGGTCTGTGGGCCGGTCGCCGCGAGAAGGACGCCGAAGGTTATTTCCTTGCCGGCCGGAGCATTCCTTGGTGGGGCGTCGCGGGATCGGTGTTCGGAACGAACGTCAGCGCCGAACACTTGGTCGGCATGTTGGGCTTGGGATACTCGATCGGCTTCGCGCAGGCGCATTTCGAGTACGGCGCGATCGCGGGGCTGATGATGCTCTGCTTCGTTTTTCTGCCGCTCTATCGGCGCATGGGCGTCTACACGTTGTCGGAGTATCTGGGGCGGCGGTACGACGAGCGCAGCCGCGTGATGTTTTCGCTGATCTCGATCGTGACGATCGTTTTGGTGCGGATGGCGCTGGCGTTCTACATCGGGGCGCGAGCGCTCGGTTATCTGCTGAAGGGGACGCCACTCGAAACCGGCTACACGACAGGCATCGTGATCTTGGCCGTGATCACGAGCGCCTACACGATTTGGGGCGGTTTGAAGGCTGTCATTTGGACCGATGTCGTGCAATCAATTTTGCTGCTCGCCGCCGGGGTTTTCGTGGCCGTGCTGGTTTTCTCGACACCGGAAATCGGCGGGTTCAGCGGCCTGCGCGCCCTCGATGCCGCGCTGCCGGAAGCAGAACAGAAATTCCATCTTTATCTGCCCACCGACCACCCGCAACTGCCTTGGAGCGGAGTCTTCAGCGGACTGCTGCTGATGCACTTCTTCTATTGGGGCACCAATCAATTCATCGCGCAGCGGGCGCTGGCGGCGCGTTCGGATTTCGACGCCCGCATGGGGTTGGTGACGGCGGGCTTTTTGAAACTGCTGATTCCCTTCGTCTCGATCTCGGCCGGCATCGCGGCGGGACATTTGTTTCAGCAGCGCCTCGCGGCGGGCGAGCTGGCCGCGCTGCCCCAACCCGACGACGCCTTTCCGCTGCTGGTGCGATTAGTCGTCCCGGCCGGCTACGGCTTGGTGGGGTTGATTACGGCGGGATTGATCGGGGCGATTCTTTCGACCATCGATTCGATGATGAATTCCGCAGCGACGTTGTTCACCTTCGATTTCTACAAGCGTTATTGGAATCGCGAGGCCGGCGAGCGGGAGCTGATTGTGGCGGGCCGCGTCGCGATTCTGGTCTCCGTGGTGGCGGCGGCTCTCGTGGCCGGGGTCATTTATACCGAAAACGAAGCCGACAATTTCTTCTTGAAAGTTCCCGCGCAGACAGGGCACGTGGTTCCCGGCGTGTTGATGGCTTTTCTGTTCGGCGTCCTGTGGCGAGGGGGGACGGCCGGGGCCGCCTTTGCCGCGATCATCGCCGCGCCGTTTTTCTCCTTCGGGCTGGAGTGGGGTTATAACGCCTGGCTGGCGGCCTCGCTTCCCGGGGCGGAAGCGGTTCGTCCATGGCTCGGCTCGCAGTTGAATTTTCTACATCGCACGGCGCTCACGAGCCTCTTCGCGGGCGGCGTTCTGTTGCTTGGGAGCCGCCTCGACCCTAATGGGCGGGACCCGCGGGCCGAGCGCTATACATGGTGGGAAAATCGCCGCCAGGGGGCGAAACAGGGCGAGCGGGAATTTTGGCGGAGCGAACGCCCCTGGGCATTGCTGTTGGCGGGGCTGACTGTGGTGATGTTGATTTACTTCGCGTAGCGGGGTGGCGCGATGCGTCCCAAACCGAGCCGCGACCGTGAGGAAGCGGTATCCGATGAGGCCCTTCAACCATACCGGGCCGGTGGCGGATCCGCTATGCCGGCGGCGCTGATCGCCGACACCACACCGACCCAAGGAAGACCGGGTTAAAGCGAACCCGGCCGGGAACCCTCATGCAGCCTCTACAGAATCATCACCCTCGACTCTTCGGTGTGGCCTCATCGCATACCGCTTCCTCACGGTCGCGGCTCGGTTTGGCCTACAGTCGCGCGGTCTGCTCGCCGAAGACAAGACGTTGAAAGATCGGGTCGGTGTGCAAGGGTTCGAAGACGGGGTCGTCCGCGACCTTCTTGCGTTTCTTGTAACCCTCTTCGAAAGCCTTGCGCAAATAGAGAAGGCTCTTATCCATGACGCCCGCGATCGCGTAGGCGCGGGCCATGAAGAAATGAAACCGCGCGCGGTCGCGCACGCTTCGCTCTTGCAATAACGTACCGGCGGTTGCGCGGCGCTCGAAGACGAGCGGGTCGAGCTGCAGCGCCCGTTGGTACTCTTCCGCCGCCTTCTTGTATTTCTTGCGGGCGAAATAGGCGGTTCCCAAATTGCTGTGAATCGAGGCGGTGGCGGGGGCCACGATTAATGCCCTCTTGTAATGCCGAGTCGCTTTCCTGTAATGTCGCAGAGCGTAGTGCAGAGCGCCGAGATTGTTGATGGCGCTGCCGTACGTACCGTCCAGCTTGACGGCCGTCTCGTAGCTGCGCCTGGCGCGGGGAAATCGCCCGAGGTGATGGTAGGCGATACCGATCTTGTTGTATAGGCGAGCGGTCGGTTCGTGTTGCGAGGCGAGTGTGTACGTTTCCAAGCCCTCGCGGTACATCTTGCGGGCCATGAAAACATCGGCCCGTTGCTCGGCGCTGAGCCCCTCTCTCGGGGGTTCGGGCCGTAGAGGTTCCTTCGTGCGGTCGACCAGTTGCGGGAGCAAGGCCAACAAGAAAATCATTGCGACCTGGATGGCTCACCTCCGGCGCGAAGCGGCTTGCCGGGCTTGTCGGCTTGCGAAAACCCGGGCTCGCCGCCCGGCGTCCACTCTCATTAAAGCACAGGATTGCGGCTTCGAACGAGTTGACGCCGAGAGGGAATTCGTCCGTCGGCAGGCGGTTTATGGGTTATGCCCGCGGGCCGGCGGCGGAATAAATCTTGAGGTATTTGCCGGCGCGAATGCGGCTCGTGCGGAGGCCGTTCCACGCCTTCAACTCGGCTATGCTGACCCCGAAACGGCGGGCAATGACGGCAAGGGTATCGCCGGGACGAATCTTGTAACGGGTCGGTGAGGCCGCGGAAGCGGCGGAAGCGGCACCCGCCGAGCTTGCAGCAGCGGCGCCCCCGCCCGGCCGAACCGTCAAGTACTTGCCGGCGCGAATACGGCTGGTCCGAAGCCCGTTCCATTGTTTGAGTTGGCCGACGGTGACGCCGAAGCGGCGCGCGATGACTTCCAGCGTGTCGCCGCTCCGAATGCGGTATTGCCCGGAGCCGGATGCCGGAGCGGCGGGCGCCGCCGAGGCCGCCCGTGTACTTTCTCGTGCCGTGCCCGAGCCCGGGAAGCCGACGATCAAGTCCTTTCCCGCGCGAATGCGGCTGCCGCGCATATCGTTCCAATCGCGCAGATCCGCAGCGCTGACCCCGAACCGCTCGGCGATGTCCGACAGCGTGTCGCCCGGTCGGATGCGGTAACGCCCTCCGGCGGGAAGCGGGGCCGCGGCTGTCTTGGTCCTCGATCGAGTCGAGCTCGCGGCGGCCGTCATGGTCAGCCCTTTCGACGGGTCCCGAACGACGAGGTACCGCCCGGTGCGAATGTTGTTGCCGCGCATCCCGTTCCAGGCCCGAAGCTGGTGGATCGTCACGCCGAAGCGCTTGGCGATGACGCTCAAATTGTCGCCTCGTCGAATCTTATACTTCCCCGGACCCGCGGTTCTCGAACCGCCCGAAACCCCGCCGGCTCGCGGTTGCTCGCGAGGTTTGAGGCCCTCCGGGGCGACGATCAAATAGCGGCTGGCGATAATGCGGCTGTTGCTCATGCCGTTCCATTGTTTCAGTCGGGCGACCGAAGCGCCGTAACGCCGGGCGATTCCACCCAGCGTATCGCCACGCGCGATGCGGTAGCGGCCGCTGCCGCCGACCAGAAAGCCACCGGCGCCGGAATAGTAATACTTGACCGCGCGCTTGCCGCCGGGAATGGTCAGGCGCAGCCCGGCCGGGACCCTATCACCCTCGATCCCGTTCAGAGCGGCGATTTCGGCGGACTTGATCTTGAACTTTTTCGCAAGGCCGACCAGCGTATCGCCGGCCTTGACCTGATAACGCCTCCAGGCCAGACGCTTGTCGGCGGGAATGAGTGCGATTTCCCGCTCGAAAAGGGTTCCGGAGCCATGGGGCAGCCGCAGGCGATAGTTCAGCGGCGGTGTCGCCGAGCGCAGCAAGGCGGGGTTGAGGTCGCGGATCGTTTCCGGGCCGGCGCCGGTGATTTCGGCGACCAGATCGATATGGATCTCCGAGTTGACCTCGACGGTGTCGTAACGCAGTGGCGGCGCCCAATCGAATTCCGCGGACTCGTAGAGCCATTCATTCTTGGCTACATAGGTCATGGCCAAGATGATCGGCACGTAGTTGCGCGTCTCCCGACGCAGGAAGCGGCGGCGCGACAACTCCCAATAGTCGCGTGACCCGGAGGCACGGATTCCGCGGCGAACGCGGTTCGGGCCGCCGTTATACGCCGCCATCACGAGATACCAATCCCCGAACTCGATGTAGAGGTCCTTGAGATGGCGAGCGGCGGCGCGGGTGGCCAGTTCGGCGTCGCGGCGCTCATCCATGTATTTGTCGCGCCGCATGCCGTACTGCTTACCCCGAAACGATACAAACTGCCACATCCCGGTGGCTCGGGCCCGCGAAACGGCCTTGGGCCGGAATCCCGACTCGGCTTGCGCCAAGTGAAGCATTTCGAGCGGGACGCCCTCTTCCTCAAGAATGCGTTCGATCATGTCGCGATAGGCGCCGGCGCGTTCGAGAGTGCGCCTGAAGGTTTTGAATCCGCGGCGACTGGTGAAGTAGTTGACCAGCCGGATGACCTGTGTGTTGAGGACCAGGGGCAGATCGGATTTCGTTGCCCGAAGCCGCGCCTCGCGGTTTTCCGGGATGCTGAAGTCCTCGGGAATTTTCGCCTGGTTGAGTTCGTCGAAAAGCGCGGGCTCGGCGGGTTCTTCGTTTTCCGCGGAGAGGGTATCACCGAATTGAAGCGCGTTTTGGACGGCTTCGAATTCGAGTTGCCGCAAACGACGATCGAATTCGCTTTCCTCCGAACGCCGGGCGACGATCGTCGGATCGAAAGTGGGCGCGGTGGTTTTGGCGGATGTTTTCGCGAACGCGAGGGACTCGGCGGGTTCGGTAACCTCAGCCGTGCCCTCGTCGACAGCGGCCTGAATCGCCACTGATTCGGCGGGACGGGGAGCTGGCGGAGGCGTTGTCCGGGCTACCGGCTCGCGATCGCCGCATCCGGCGAGGCCGATCCAGACCGCAATCACCGCTCCGAGGACGTGGTTGTTTTGCGGCAGCCGCATTGTCACAAATGAACCCACAAAAAAGGAACCCACGAGAACACCCTACGCCACAGCCTAGGGGAAACGTTCAAGTGGGTCGTAAAGCAACGATCGTAGCAGTCGCGGCCCCGCCGGGTCAATGCCTTTTCAACATGTCGGCGGTCGTTTGAGAGGACGAGTTCGCGGTCAGTGGCTGACTGCCGATAGAGTCTTACCGCGAGCAACCGAGGAAATGCGTGGGGCCGGCTCGACGAGATCGCTATCAAGGCCCCGGCGGCGGGTACTACTCGGGAGCCGTGTGCTCTCCGGCCTGAGGTTCAGCCCCTCGCTCGACTAGTGTTTCCACGCCCATGGAGATTTCCTCAAGCATTCCCTTGAGAAGTTTCTGCTCGTCTTCACGAAGTTTCTGCTCCCGCTCGCGCAGTCTGTTCGTTCGTACTTGAAAGAAGCCCAGGAGTCCCACGACGATCGCCACGCCAAGAACCACCGCTTGGGCGGCAACGTTGAGTTCTCCTTCCATCGTAGACACCCTCGTCGACAGATCGTCAACTTTCTCTTCGACCCGCTCGACCGCTTGTTTGAGAGTCTTTGTGCTCTCGTCCAGCCTGGATAGGATGCCGTCGTTCCTCTCCTGGCGAGGCGGTCGCTGTGCCTGCCGCGCCAACAGGACGACAGGCAGCAGCAGGACAGCGACACGACCGGCCGAAACGCGCAAGCTCTAATGACCCTCTACCTGGAAGTCTATCGCGCCGTACCAAATTCGACGGAATTCGCCCGGTTCTCAGCGCCCTGTACGCTCCCAGACGGGAAATCTTGCAAGGGGCCCGCAGCCCCAAACTCAAAGGCCGTCAGCCCGCGGTTGTGTTGAGTCCGCCGGCCAGGTAAGAGAACGCCCGTCGGCTACTGGGCAGCCGGGGGAGCGGCCGCGGGGGCCGCCGGAGCGTCGGCGACCGGATTGTCCTGGTCGTAAAGCGTGATCACGTCATTCGTGATCAGAACCTCATTGAGTGCGAATAAGACAGGACTCTGCGGCGCGGAGACGTCAAAGACGATCGAAAAACCGTTCGCCTTGGCGTGCTTGTCAATCACCGCCATCAGCTTCTCGACCATCAACTTCGAGGCTTTTTGCTGCGTCTCGTTGAACTCCTGTTGCGCGTCCTCGGCGTCGCGCTGCATGTTTCTTTCCTTGGTCTGAATCTCGCGGGTCAGCTTGCGGCGAGCTTCGTCGCTCATCGTGTTGGCGCCGCGGGAGAGCTGATCTTTCAGGCTCTCAACCTCCTGGCGCTGGGTCTCGAGACGCTTCCGTGTCGGACCGTATTTGTCTTGCAGCTCACGCGCCAGCTTTTGGCCCTCTTGGGTCCGCATGAGGGCGTCTTGCATGTTGATGATGGCGATCTTGTTGGCGCTCTGACCGAATGCCGTCGCCCCCCCCAGGGCGCACAACAACACGGCGGCATAGAAAAGAATCTTCGTTTTCATGGGAACCCTCGGCAAACAAACAGACAGGTCTTTTTCGTCAGTCTAGCATAGGAGAGGCCTATGTCCTTGTCTCGTAACGTGTTCGATTCGACACACCCGATCGGGGACTGCCCGGCTGCCTCAAAACGTTCGGCTGATGGTAAAGCGGAACGTCTTGACCTTCTCAAAGAAGGGCAGCGCCCGCCCGAACGGCGCCACGGCGCCGGTGAACGACGTCTGGTTCGGGAACAGCGAACGGTTCGCGACGATGGGCGGCTGCAAGAAAGTTTGCACGCGAAGCGGATTGTAGGCCCAGTAGAACCGAAACGGCGCGTTGACGACCGGCATCATGACCTGCAGCTCAACACCGGTCGAGGCGCGAAGTTGTTGCGTTTCCGGAATCACCCGGATTCGTTCTTCGAATCCGGCTTGAGGGAACTGAGCATTCAATTCCGTCACGCGGTCCGGGTTCAGCTTGACTTGATCGGGGAAGAAGATCCTGTTGAATCCAAAGTCCAAAAACGGCGCCACGGTGACTGGGCCGAACAGCGGGATTCGGTATTCCAGGTTATAGACCAAACGAGTGTCACCGCCGGGAAACACCAGCCGGAAGATCGGCACCGTGGTTGTGATCGGCACGCGCTCCTCGACTCCCTCCACGACCAAAACCTGTTGGCGCGGTGTTCCGTTGCCGTTCAAGACCGGAACGTTGGCCGTGTCGGGAATCCAAGCCATCGGACTGACCGAAAAAATCCGGAAGCCGCGAATGTCGTTTTCCCCGCCCATGAACGAGCGCCGGAACGGCGGCGGCACCCTGCCCCCATAACCGCTCAAAACCGACACCAACACGCGCATGGCCAGGACATTGCCGCGACGGCTCACTTGCTTGAAGTATTTCGCTTCAATCACCGGCTGGATGAAGCGAGTATTGCCGCCCAGTCCCGCAATGCTGACATTGGCGAACAAGCTCTTGCCTCGTGTAGGGGTGATGGGGTGGTTGACGGTGTTATAAAAGATGCCCGGCGTAAATTCGCTGGTCAGGATCCCCTCCAGCGAATTCGGGCCCGTGACGCCTTCAAAATTGATGAAGGTGAACAAGTTCTGCGCCGAGCGGCTGAAGGTCGTCAGATCATCGGTTTGCAGGCTGTAACGAAGGCTCAGTCGCGTGAAGGCGCGCTTCCGCAACGGGTAGCTGGCAAACACACTAAGACCGGTGCTGTTCTGGCGGTAGTCGAGAATGTTGTCTCGCCCGAGGGCCTCGAAGAGCGGAATGACGTTACGGCCGGAGAAGATCGACGCCTCCCGCGCTTGGTTGAAGTTGAAACGACGCGAGAAGACCGTGAACCCGGCTTGAATCGGGCGGTCGAAAAGGTAAGGCTCGGTGAAACCGAACATCACTACTCGCTCGCGGCTGCCGAGCTGAGTTTCGAATGTCAGGGTCTCGCCCATCCCCAGGAAGTTGTTCGTCGAGTACCCGAAGCCGATAAAGCTACCCGCGAATCCCGACACGCCGCCGTTGAAGCTGACCGTATTCTTGCCGCGCTCCTTGACCTTCAACGTCAAATCGACGAGGCCCTGGCGAGTGTCGCGGCGCATGTCGGTTGCTTCGCCCTCTTCTTCCTCTCTGATCGGTTCGAAATAGCCGAGCTGATTGAGGCGCAGTTTGCTCATATCCCACAAGCGGGTGTTGAACATGTCGCCTTCATCGAGCAGCAACTCGCGGCGAATCACCTTGTCGCGCGTGGTCGTATTGCCGGAGAAATCGATACGACGGACGAAGAATTGCTTGCCCTCGTCGACGGTAATGTTCAGATCGATCTTGGGCGGATCCTCATCGTCGTGAAATTCGAAATTGGGCTCGCCGACGAAGTCGATGTGACCGAATTCGCCGTAGAGCTTCTTCATTTGCTCCAGGCCCTTGCGCAGTCTCTCGACGTTGAATACCGAACCTTCCGGCATTCCGAAAACGCTGCCCAGGACCAAATCGGGCGTGCGGAACAGCTTCACGTCGGTAAAGCTCAGCTTGCCGCGGAAGTACTGCGGCCCCTCTTCGAACAAGATTTTGATGTCGGCTTTCTTCGCTTTCCTTTTCCGCAGGAAAGGAATCGGGAACAACGACCGACCCGTGGGCTCGCGCATCGTAATCTCGTGACCGATGGAGGTCGCCTTGAAGTACCCCTCCGTCTGATAGCCGTTGCGGAGCATTTCCTTGCCGCCTTCGAGCCGGCGGATGTCGAAGGTCCTGGCGAACAGGCTTTCGAGGAAGTAGCTGTGCGGAATGCCGATCGGCCGTAGGGGCTTCATAAAGCCTCGCACTTTCCGGTCGGACATCACCGTATTGCCTTCGACCTCGATCTTGCCGACCTTGACCTTGGGGCCCTCTTCGATGTTGAACACGACCTCGATCGAAGACGGCGGTATCTGACGCACCTGGGGCTCGACCTTGGCGTACTGCCGGCCGCGTTCGGCCAACAGCTCTCTCAGAACGACAACCGCCCGCTGAATGCGAGTGGGGTCGTAGCGATCCTCCACCGTGAGGCCGACTTTACGTTCCTTGAAACGCTCGAGAATGTCGGAGATTGTCGCGGACTTATTACCTTCGTACCGAATCGTACGAACCACTCGTCGCTCGACGACGACGAAACGCACGATGCGGCCGCGTTCGCCTGGCTCGAGTTCAAGTCGCAGGTCGTCGAAGAAGCCCGAGTTCCACAGCACCATGAAGTCACGGCGCAGGGTGGCCGCGTCATAGGCGTCGCCGGGCTTGCTGAAAATGCGCGCCAGCAGACTGTCGCGGGTCATCCGCCGCGCGCCGCGAAACTCAATGCGCTCGATAATGTCGGCGGCCCGGCTCTGGGGCGTCGCCTCGGGCCCTTCCTCGCCCTCTTCGACGTCTTCAAAGGGAGAAGGCGTGCGTTGCGGCGGGTCGGCTTCCTCGGGAACGTCTTCAAACGGGGAGGCCAGCCGGGGTTGTGGGGCTTGGCTGTCGGGAGCGTCCGCGGCGGGCGAGGGCGGCTTATCCTGCTGGGCCGGCGCCAACCCCACGCCGGGACCGGCGAGGATCATGAGGCAAACGACCACAACGAGAGCATAACCCGATCTTCGGGCGCGCCCAAGGGCGGATAGACATCGACCCATGCGGGGACGACCGGCGGTTCCAAACACGAATGCTTCTCTCACGGCTAACTGGGAATTGTACGCACGCCGCAAGCGCGCGGTTTCACCCGCCCGTGGCCCCGAAAGCTTAAGCGGAATCCCGTATTCTAGCGCAAAGTCTAGGGCAAGGCCGATCGAGGCAGGTAAATTCGGGCTTTGGAGCGCCGCCGGCGCATATCCGGCGCGAGGCCCTCTGCCTTGACATCGGCCGCCAATCGCGCTACAACCGGCCCCATGAATCGTCGTCATTTATTCCGCCTAGGCTTTCTCCCAGCGGCTGCCGCTTTGGCACCCTCGGCCGCGTCGGCGGCGCCCGAAGCCGACGGCTGCCCTTCCCAAGAAGGCGATCTCAAGATCACCGGCGTGCGGCTCGTAAAGACACGCCCGCGGCGCCCCGTGCCTTCCTATGAGCCGACACCCGGATCGTGGTCGACCGGCGGAGTCGAAGTCGCCAACCCGATGTCGATCTACCCAGCCTACAAGGCCACGCGATCGCTGTTCTTCCCCGACCCGGGCGGGGTGACGAGCTTTACGGTCGAGCTCACGACCGACAAGGGGATCAGCGGGTACGGACGCGGCGGGCCGGCCGGCGGACCGATCGTCGAGGGACATCTGGCCAAGATTCTGCTTGGGAAGAATCCGCTCGATATCGAACGGCTCTGGGATATGCTGTGGCGTTCGTCGATGCATTACGGCCGTATGGGCGCGGTGATCAATGCCATCAGCGGCGTGGACCTGGCGCTATGGGATATCGCCGGGAAAGCCTGGGGACTGCCGGTCTATAAGGTACTCGGCGGCGAGACGAAACCGAGGATTCCGGCCTATTGCACCGGCAACGACATCGAGCAGCATATTGAATTCGGGTTCACCAAGCTCAAGTTGGCGCTGCCCCACGGCCCCGCCGACGGACACGAGGGCATCAAGAAGAACGTTGAGCTGGTACGGCGGACGCGCGAGGCGCTGGGGCCCGACGGCGAAATCATGATGGATTGCTGGATGGCGCTGACCGAGCGCTATACGCTCGAGCTGGCCGAGGCCTTCGAGCCGTATCGGGTCTATTGGATGGAAGAGTGCCTGCAGCCGCACGACTACGCCGGGTTCGGACGCCTCAACAAGCAGATCACGTCAACAAAGATCGTCACCGGCGAGCACGAGTACACGCGATACGGCTTTCGGCAGTTGCTCGAAAACCAGGCCGCCCAGATCTGGCAGCCCGACATTCATTGGTGCGGCGGGCTAACCGAGTTGCGGCGCATCGGCGCGCTGGCGGCGGCGTATGATATCCCGGTGATCCCGCACGGCGGCGGACAAAGCGACGCCGTTCATTACGTAATGGCGACAACGAACAGCCCCTGGGCCGAAATGTTCATGCCCGCGCCGGGCGGCCCGGCCGAGGTGTACGAACGTTATGAAGAAGACAACCATCTAACCCGCGGCCCCGAGGGCATCTACGAAAGGCCGTCGGAGGAGCCGGGGTTGGGCTGGGATTTCGAGGCGGTTTGATTTAGAACAATTGCGCGACCATGAACCCATGTAGACGGGATCCAAAAACTGCGCCGTCAGGGGGATCTATCGGCTCTCAGCGAGAAATACTTCCCTGATGGAACTGCCGGGCACTTCTACGAGTAGGGCGTTATACGCTCAAGTGGAATAGGGCAACCTGCTAGGCGGGGACCGCGGTGTAGTGGTCCATGTCGGTAAACGCAGTCACCTCGCCCTGCGAAAGCTCGAACTGTATCTTCGTGAACCGTCGTTGAAACGCTTGACTACGCGCAAGAGGGAGTCGATCTCTTCCCCGTCCAACGGCTTCACCACGTACCCTAACGTGATGTGCCCCGCTAACTTTCCATTCCAGTCGGCAGGGCGAACGATACAATAACCGGGTACCTGATTCAGGTGTCTGTGCAGTGCAAACCTGTAAGCTTGGAATACTTCGGCGACAACCGGGTGAAATTCGAGGTCCAACTTTATTGAGTCTCGCAAAATAGAGTGACATTTTTTGGTGTTGCCGTACGTATTCTTATGTATGGGAACACCGAAAGGAAAGCGCCGCGATTTCGAAGCATTGGAGAAACGCCGTTTCGAAGCGATGCGTTTGCTCGATGAAGGACTCAATCAGTCCGAAACCGCCAGGCGTCTGACAGTCGCCCGCCAAACCGTCAGTGAGTGGCGACGACAGTACCTGGCGCAAGGCGAGGCCGGGCTGCGCAAGGCCGGCCGCGCCGGCCGCAAGCCGCTATTAGACGCCACGCAGCTCGAACGCCTGGAGATCCTGCTGCTCGAAGGCCCCGAGGCGCACGGCTTCCCGACGCCGTTGTGGAGCTGTCCGCGGGTGGCTCGTCTGATCCGAGACGAGTTCGGCGTGCGCTATCACGAGGGCCATGTCTGGAAGATCCTGCGGGCGCTCGGCTGGAGCCCGCAACGCCCGGTCGGCAAAGCCCGCGAGCGCAACGAAGAGGCCATCCGCGACTGGAAGTGCAAGAGGTGGCCGGCCATTAAAAAAAAGCCCGCAAACAAGACCGCACGATCGTCTTCATCGACGAAAGCGGATGGAGTCAGAAGCCGCATCGTTGCCGCACCTGGGCGCCGCGCGGCGAGACGCCGCTGCTGGAGTTCAACTTCAATTGGCAGAAGCTTTCGGTGTCGGCCGGGTTGACGTTGCGCAACTTTTACTTTCGGCTCTATCCCGGCGCGATTGGCGAGTTGGAGGTCATCGACTTTCTGAAGGCCTTGGTTCGCCACATGGACGGCCCGTTGATGATCGTCTGGGACCGCTTGCCGGCGCATCGCAGTCGGATGGTGCGAGCATCAAAGCATCGAACGATTGACTAACGAATGATGGAGCTCACTGTAAGAGGCACGAAATGGACCTGAAGACCATGAAGGAGACGCCTCCTTGGGACTGGCCGGAAGGCTCCGGCAAGCGGTTTCTTGAGGTTCTTCGTGATGAGCAGGCCGACGAATCCGACCGACTGCTCGCCGCGGAGCTGGCGGGTGACTTAACCGCCATCAACGACGAGTTGGCCGATGAGTTGCTGATAATCGTAGGCAGTGGTGAGGAAGCAGAGCAGCTACGTGCCAAGGCGGCAATCTCTCTGGGTCCGGTCCTTGAGTACGGGGACCAGGACGGATTCGAGGCTCCGCACGACGTACCGATCACCGAGGATACTTTCCGTAAGATCCAGGAATCGCTTCGCGAGGTCTACATGGATGCCGACGTCCCTAAAGAGGTTCGGCGGCGCGTCCTGGAGGCATCGGTGCGTGCCCCACGGGACTGGCATCAGGACGCGATCCGTTCCGCCTACTCCAGCGCTGACGAAGATTGGAAGCTGACCGCTGTATTCTGCATGGGTTGGGTGCGCGGTTTCGATGACCAAATCCTCGAAGCGTTGGAAAGCGGCAACCCTGAGATTCACTACCAGGCGGTGTGCGCGGCCGGCGAGTCGGAAGTAGATGGGGCCTGGTCGCATGTTGCCGCACTCGTTGGTGCGGAGGATACCGACAAGCCCCTGCTGCTCGCTGCCATCGACGCCGTAGCCGGCATTCGTCCGCGGGAGGCAGGAGTGATTCTCGTTGACCTGACCAACGCCGAGGACGAGGAAATCGTAGAGGCGGCCTACGAAGCCATGGCCATGGCCGAGGGAACATCGGACAACGAATACGATGACGAAGATGACGATTCTCTGCACTGATTTCTCCACTGAACGAAGACAAACGTCGAGGTGCCTGGGATGGCCAACAAGAAAAACAAGCCGAACAAGCCGAACCAGAAGATGCAAGCTTGGATCGACGCGCGCAAGCGTCACCACTTGTCTCACGCCCAGGTCCAGATGGCTCGCGAGCTTGGGATGAACCCGAAGAAGCTTGGCAAGCTGGACAACCACGACCAAGAGCCATGGAAAATGCCGCTGCGGCAGTACATCGAGCACCTCTATTTCAAGCGGTTCGGGAAGGAGCAACCGGACGTTGTCCTGTCCATCGAGGAGAAGGTCCGCAGAGCCGACGAGAAGAAAGCACACAGACGCCAGGCAAAGCTGCTACGACGCCAGGCCGAGGCGGCTGACCCAGCAAAGCCCGAGGCGAGTCACCCATGAGCGGATTTGGCCCGAGAGAACGCAAGCCCATCGACCCGCTCGAGCAAGCCATTGAGACAGCCCTCGCTCCCGGCATCTTTATCTCCTACAAGGCCGCTTGGTCATTCGTGGACGAGTTGAAGGAGATTGCAAACGAAGTGGACACGGTCATGGAGAGCGAGTCGGAACGGTCGGCCCATCTCCACGAGACCTTCATCGCCGCGTGTCACGAGAAAGCCGATGAGATCGACGACTCGAGCGGCGACTTCGGCATGCTGGTTGACGATCTGTTTCGCGGCTGGATCAAGGCTCGCCAGGCCGCCGGTGCGGATGCGGACGAGACGGCAAAGTCGTTGTCGGCCTGGATGGAGGACGATCCGTCCGGCTTCTGCTACCACCTTGATCGAGAGGCTGTGAAGGTGCTCGACAAGGACGGTCTCGAAGCGTTTACCCGCCACGCGCGCTCGAAGTTGGAGACAGCCGCGAAGTCTGGCGAAGACGACAAAGGGGGGTTCCCGGGCTACGCCCGCGGGCGATGGGGCGGAGTGCTCAAGACCCTGCTCGCCGCGCAGCGCAACGTTGATGCCTACATCGCGCTCTGCCGGGAGACCGATCTCGGGACCGGTGAGTGCAAAGCCATCGCCGAGATGTACCGAAGCCGCAGGAATCCCAAGAAGGCGCTCTCCTGGGTTGAACGGGGGCTGGAGATCGTGCGGTCAGATGCCGGCAGCTCATTCGCCGATCACGAGCTTCGTGAGATGAAGCGGGCGCTTCTGGCAAAGCTCGGCCGTGCGGGAGACGCGCTCGAATCCGCGTGGGCCGAGTTTCAGGAGCATCCTTCCACGTTCGGTTACAAGGAATTGATGCGCTATGTGCCGGCCAAGGAGAGAAAGACGTGGCACGAAAAGGCCATGGAGGCGTCGGAGAAGGGCGACCTCTCCTCCCAGATCGAGCTCTGGCTGGAGAGGAAGGAGATCGATCGGCTGGTCGCTCGGATGCGCGAGGCCGCGGATGAGGAGCTGGAGGATCTGAGCCATTACAGAACCGAGCCTTTGGCGCGCAAGCTCGAGCGGTCCCACCCCGGCATCGCGGCCAGGGTGTACAGGGCGCTCGGCATGCGATCGTCAATGCCGGAAAGAGCAAGTACTACGGCGCGGCGCTCGACAACTTAGAGCACGCCAAGAAGTGTTACGCGAGAGCCGGACTTGGGGCGGACTGGGATGCGCTTGTCGCCGACGTTGGCAAGCGGCACTATCGCAAGAAGGGCTTCGTGGCTGGGTTCGAGCGGATCGTGTCCAAAGCAGCCAAGCGTCAGGAGCCGACCTTCCTGGAGCGGGCCAGGCGGCGGTGGCCCAGGGGAGGCAAACGATGAGCGCAACGCGTCGACAGGCAAGGTCTCCACAGCCGGTGGGCAAGATCTCCTGGAACGGCGTGATCCTCTCGGTACAACCCCGCATTCGGCTGTTGCGCTCCTTCGACCAGCGGAGCCACAGCTATCTCGGTTATGTGCTGCGTCTCCAGGGTACGATTGCCGGCGAGGCCGGCGAGTTCATGGTCGCCCTTGGCGAGGGCGCACACGCCAAACACCAGTTTCAGGCTGGTGACGAGGCTGGCGGCGCGGGTGTCTTCATCACCGATTCCCGCACGGAAACGGCTGATCTCTACAAAGTGAGCAAGCTTCAAATGCTAAAACACAGCCAGGGCCAAGCGCATGAATCGCCGCCCTGGCACGGCATTCCTCCAGAGCTGACGGTGTATCGCGAACGGGGTCACCGCCGGCTGGATGCCCGGACCTACAAGACGAAGTGCTCGACCTGCATCTGGGGCTGCAAGATGCCCGTGGAGATGATCATCGATCACTGGAACCCGAGTCAGAAAAGGTACCGCGAGGAGACGTTCTGCTATGGGCCTCTTTCGTGCCCGCACTACAAGGCCGGCCCTACTCGTAAGGTACCCGGGCGAAAAGGCATGACCTGGCAGGAGGAGGATTGGATCGACGAGGATGCTGTCTCACACCGTGGTCCAGACGATTGATGCGGTGAGATCTGGTTCTGCCGTCGAGATGGAGGCTATTCGAAGTCCCGTTTGCCGCCCCCGGAATCCGAGTCATCCGGCTCGTCCCCTCAGATCAAAACTCTTGGGTCAAATTGATGGAGGACGGCCCGCGGGAGGCGAGCCGGGCAGCGGTTCAATGGACTTGGACGGAATTTCAGAGGAGTCTACGGATGCACTTCTCCGAGAAGGGCGTAATACGTTCAAGTGACCAGAGGTCAGCCGATGAAGCCCGCACGCGGATGAGGCAGCAGACAAGGTGGGGCGCTCTTGGTTCCTGCAAAGTCGAGGACTTCGTCTCGCGGCAGGGGATGGGGGCAGGTTCGTAGGGGTGGAAGCGATGGAGGCGCTGGCGAGGTAAGGAACAATGAGCGACCAAAGGAGGTCGTTCATGACCAAACTACGTCAGAAGATGATTGAAGATCCGCGGCTGCGCAATTATTCGCCGCGGACGATTCGGACCTACATCAAGGCCGTCGAGTATTTCGCCCGCTACTTCGGCAGGTCGCCGGAGCTGGATGCCTTACGGCGGGCGTTCGAGCGCGGCGAACTCGAAGGACGGCTCGCCCCGCTGACCGAGCCCGAACGCTTTCATGCCTGGCTGCGAGAGCCCAGCACCCAAGCCGAGCAGCGCCCCGGAGGAAAAGAGTCTGTCTGTTTGCGACATCGATTGTCACCACTACCTATCTGGTGTCTTCAGGTCGTTGCAGGACACGCGCGCCTCTCACAATTGCCCTGGTCACGTCAAACCGATAGAGGGAATTCGGCAGCCTGCTGACCAAAACAGCATCGTTGGCCGTGTTTTTGGAAGCCCGACTGCGACCATGTCTGCCTGTCAACGTGGTCGCAGTGCGGCAACGGCACGAGGTCGAATTGTGACCACAACGTCGCGACGCCATGGTCGCAGTCCGGCCAGGTGTGAAGGATCCCCCATAGCCTGGGACTCCATCGCTAGCCCGTCCGGTATCGTTTTGATGAATCGGAATCTCTCCTTGGATTCTGACGTGGCCACTCTCGAAGACGACTTCCCGGAGTAGGGTTCTCAAGAATTGCCGGTGCTCTTCACGGGTGAACGATTGCAGGTTTTGGGCGGCTTGGCGGCAGAATTCCGCGACTGATTTGGCGAGTTGCTGAGGAGGTACGTCCGGGGTTGGGTCTTGATTCGTGTTGTTCCCGACCGTGCGCGCCCCATTGTCGCCGCCACCCACTGACTGTTTGTCCAGCAAATGGCCCCAGTTGATTTTGCGAGATTCAATCTACTAAAACGCCGCGAATCGACAACCTACTGAGTCTCGCATAATATACTGTCAATCGAGACAAAGAGAAGACTGTTTCCAGAAAGCGGTAATCAAGCGCGGTTTGCGGTGCATTCGCCGCAGCGCTTTGCGGGCGCGCTCGTCGAGTTCCCAGTAGTCCTTCGGGCAGACGTTGGGCAACTCGTGCTGCTTCCAGTACGCCCAAATGTATTCCACCGGGTTCAACTCCGGCGCATAGGGCGGCAAGTACTCCGTTGCGATGTGATCCTCGGAGAGCTGGATGAACTCCCGCACCAGGCGGCTGCGGTGCGCCGGCAGCCGGTCCCAGACGATCAGCAGTGGGCCGTCGATGTGGCGCACCAAAGCCTTCAGGAAGTCGATGACCTCCAGCTCGCCGATCGCGCCGGGATAGAGCCGGAAGTAAAAGTTGCGCAACGTCAGCCCGGCCGACACCGACAGCTTGTCCCAGTTGAAGTTGAACTCCAACACCGGTGTCTCGCCGCGCGGCGCCCAGGTGCGGCAACGATGCGGCTTCTGACTCAATCCGCTTTCGTCGATGAAGACGATCGTACGTTCTTCTTTGCGGGCTTTTTTTTAATGGCCGGCCAAGTCTTGCGCTGCCAGCCGCGGATGGCCTCTTCGTTGCGCTCCCGCGCTTTGCCGACGGGCCGTTGCGGGCTCCAACCGAGCGCCCGCAGGATCTTCCAGACATGGCCCTCGTGATAGCGCACGCCGAACTCGTCTCCGATCAGACGAGCGACCCGCGGACAGCTCCACAGCGGCGTCGGGAAGCCGTGCGCCTCGGGGCCTTCCAGCAGCAACGCCTCGAGGCGTTCGAGCTGCGCGGCGTCCAACAGCGGCTTACGGCCGGCGCGGCCGGCCTGGCGCAACCCGGCTTCGCCGTCACGCCGGTATCGTCGCAGCCACTCGCTGACGCTTTGCCGCGCGACCTTCAATCGCCTCGCTGTCTCGGACTGACTACAGCCTTGCTCGACCAACCGGATCGCTTTGAAACGGCGCTTCTCCAGGGCCTCGAAATCCCGCCGTACGCCTTTTGTATTTCCCATACATACAAAGACGTACGTACCCCAAAAAGGTGTCACTTTGTTTTGCGAGACTCAATAATTTGGCTTCAGGCGGTACGAAGTGCTCGGTCGTGACAAAAAACAGCACCGGACCATGATGTCAGTCTGGTGCCTGGGTTCGAAGTCCCTGGCGCTGGGTGATTACACGATGCTGCGGAAAAACATGTGTTTCTCCGAGGAACCGGGGCTGTTCGATCCCGAAAGCTGCTGCGGCTTCAACTGGAGCGACACGGTTGTGACGGCCGTCAAATCAGGCTATCGTATGAGCCGCGTCCCCTATTCCAAGGAATGGTGCTGGATCAAGTTATAGCGAGACAGCGCTTGGCCCGGCTGTGCGGGGCTCCGTCCGCCCCCAACCGACTCGCTCTTTCCCAGTTCGGTCCCGTCGGTCTCAGCGAGACACGTCGTAGCACCACAAGGTTCCCAAATCGCGAATGTACAGCCGCCCGTTCGCCACGACCGGATAAGACCAGGACATCTCACGCGGTCCCAGCCGGCGTTCCGGGGGATCCGGCGGGGTGAATCGCCCTCTTTCGCGAAACTCAGCCGGCATCGCCTCAACCAGCGAGACGTCGCCGCCCTCCCAATGGACGTAAACGCGGCCGTCTGCGTAGAGCACCGAGCCGGGGCCGCCCTCAGACTGCCAGCGGACCTCGCCGGTCATGAATTCGGCCGCGACCAAGCCTTCCTGGTTGGTCCCGTATAAGAATCCGTCGACCAGCACCTGTCCGCCGAGCGTGTTGGGAGCATTGCGTTCGAAGTAGACCTCATCCGCCGAGACCCCGCCGGGGGTCGGATTGAGTTGGACCAACGCCGCGCCGAAGCGGCGGGAATTCGTGCTGTAGACGTAACCGTCGTGAGCCAGCGGAGAAGCGATATTCGCCGGCCCGGAGCTGGTCTTGGAGTAACGCCACAGGAACTGTCCGTTGTTCGCATCGACTCCGACCACACCTTGATCGAGAAACTGTACGTACTGCTTACGACCCGCGCCCTGGGTGACGATCGCCGAGGAATAGGCCGCAACGTCGCCTCCCGGAACAGCGGACTTCCAGAAGACCTCGCCCGTCGACTTGTCAAGCGCCACCAGCGTCGCCTCGGCGCCGCCCGGGGTGACGACCACCGTGTCGCCGTCGATCAACGGTGATTCTGAGTAAGCCCACCTGCCGGCCTGGCCGCCGAAATCGTCCCGCAGGCTCTTGCGCCAGAGCGTTTCGCCGGTCGCAGTCTGTATCGCGACTAGGTCGCCGTCGGAGCCCAGTGCACAAAGGACGCCCCCGTCGACCGTGGGAGTCGAACGAGCCATGGGGTAGGAGGGTTTTTGATCCGGCGCGCCGACTTCACCGAGCGGCGCTGACCAGATTTGCTGACCATCGCTGACCGAGCGCGCTTGGACGAATTCGCTCTCCATGCCGCGATTGCCAACAACATAGAAGCGGTCGCCAACGACTGCGAGCGTCCCGTAACCGTCGCCGAGGTCGTCCACCCGCCAGACCAGCTCCGGCCCCGATTCAGGCCAATGCTGGAGCAGCCCAGTCTCCGACGAGATGCCGCTGCGCTGGGGCCCGCGCCACTGCGGCCAGTCGGCCGCGCTTGCCGGCGAGGCGAACAGGCAAAAGGTAACCGTTGCGAGCGCGAATTGCCGTATCTTCATTCCAACCTCCGAGCTGTGATTCTACCCTAGCGCAAAGTATCCTCAACGCTCAGATCCCGTCGTTCCGCGCGCCCCGACCACGTCTCCCAGGGAGTCCGGACCAGTGTTCCCAGCGGCAATAGTAAGCCAGGCGACAAGTGCCAAAGCGGCGAAGGCAAGGGTTCAGGCGCAGTCATGTTCGCATTTGCTCGGCAGGTGCGCAAAGAGCCAAGGTGTTGCGAGAACGGGGCATCACGGAGGGAACTACACCCTCACCCAGAATCAGGACCACGTGTGGCTCACCACGCACCGTCCTTTTTGGGCCGTGCTCTCCGTTTTGCGGCCCACGAGAAGGGCCGGCTCGCGCCATTTCCAGTAGCAGTCGACATCCACGAATCCAATCTCGCGCAGCCACTCCAGTTGCGTGTGGACGTCCAGCAGCTTGTTCGAACGATCCTCTTCCGCTGAAGTGATCCCGATCGCTTGAAGGAACCGCTCATGCGCGGATCACGACACCGACGCCACATGCTCCAAATTGCAGAAGATCCCTGGAGGCTCTAAGACTGTCCAGATCTCCTCGTACAGTTGGCGCTTGCGCTCGTGCGTCAGATGATGGATCGCACCGCCCGACACTACGGCGTCGAACGTCCCGAGGAACGGCAGCGGGATCTCCAGATCGCTGGATCAACCGATGCCGAGGAGGGCGGACCCATCGCCGCAAGACGTCGCCCGTCGCTCTTCGAATAGCCCATCCTTCCGGACTCGCATGGTTGGGTGGACCGTGTCAATTCTCGAGCCGGCCGAAGCGCCAATACGCCGCGGGCACGACGATCATGTTCAGCACCGTCGAGCTGAAGAGGCCGCACATAACCACCAGCGCGAGCGGCGCATGAATTTCGCTGCCCGTTTCGCCCAAACCTAGTCCGATTGGTATCAGCGCCAGCCCGGTCGACATCGCCGTCATCAGAATGGGCGCGAGGCGCTCCGACGCGCCGCGGGTTATCGCCTCTCTGAAATCAGTCACTCCCTCTTCCTTGATCAGGTGCCGGATGTGTGAGATCAGCATGATGCCGTTGCGCGTTGCTACGCCGAACAACGTAATGAAGCCGATCAGAGAAGCCACCGACAAGATCCCGCCCCCGAAAAAAACGCCGACAACCCCTCCTACGAGCGCCAGGGGGAGGTTGCACATAATGATCAGCGCATCGCGCCAGGACCGGAAAACCGTTGCCAACAGGACCAGGATTCCGACGATCACCAGGGCGCCCAGCAACAGGATACGGCGGGTCGCCTCCGCCTCGCTCTCAAACTGACCTCCATACTCGATGCGGTAGCCGCGCGGCAGCTTCACCTCCTCGGCAATCCGCTTCTGAATCGCAGTGACAACGCCGCGCAAATCGCCGCCGGCCACGTTGCAGGCGACCACAATCTTGCGGCGCGCGTTCTCCCGCGTCACGAAGTTCGGACTACGGTCTTCGCGGACATCCGCGATGGCCGACAGAGGCACTCGCGCCCCCGAGGGCGTGTCGATCAGCGCCTGTCGGATCGTCTCCATATCCTCGGGTTGGCCGTTCTCGTATCGAATCACAAGGGGAAAAGCGACTTGCCCTTCGAGAATCGACCCGACTTCCAAACCAAGAAACACGGTCTTGAGGGCTTGGGCGGCCGTCCCCGCAGGCATGCCGTAGCGGGCAAGATCGTCTCGGCGGAAGCGAACCGTCACGGTCGGAATATCGGTCTGTTGTTCGGATACCAAGTCAACGACACCCGGAATGTCTCGCATCGCTTGCTCGACCCGCGCGGCCAAGGCGCGAAGAGTGATGAGATCGTCGCCGAAGATCTTGACGGCGATGTTCGAGCGGGTTCCCGAGAGCATATGATCGACGCGGTGAGAGATCGGCTGACCGATATTGATCTTCGTGCCCGGGATCAGCGTGGCCCGTTCGCGAATCTCTTCGAGGACCTCTTCTTTCGGGCGGTCCTTCATCTCCAGACGCACCTCTAATTCCGTAGCCTCCACTCCCTGCAGATGCTCGTCCAGTACGGCTCGGCCGGTCCGGCGGCCGGTCGAGACCACTTCCGGCACCTCGAGCAGGATTTTCTCCAAAGCGGAGCCCAGCCGGTCGGACTCTTCCAAGCTGGTGCCCGGGATCGTAACCGCGCCGATCGTCAGCGTGCCCTCGTTGAACTCGGGGAGAAACGAGCGTCCCATCCATCTAAAGCTCGCCACACCCGCAACGACCACGATGAACGACGCCGCGATCACGAGGGAGCCGCGGTCCAAGCTCCAGCGAATGACCGGGAGGTATAGCTTCCGGAGAAGACGAATGACCGCGGGGGCGTCCCTCTGCATCACCGCTTTTGTTCGCGGAAGCAGATACGAACAGAGGACCGGCGTCACGGTCAGCGCGACGACGAGAGATGCAAACAGGGCGGTGATGTATGCGAAGCCCAGCGGGCGCAACAGCCGACCCTCGACCCCGCCTAGGAAGAATAAGGGGGCGAAGACCAACATGATGATCAGCGTCGCGAAGACGACCGATCCTCGGATCTCGCGGCTGGCTTGGTAGACGACTTCGAGTCCGGCGCGTCGGTCGGGTTGAGGGAGTCGGGCGTTCTCACGCAGACGGCGGAAGACGTTTTCCACATCGATGACGGCATCGTCCACAAGTTCGCCAATCGCGATCGCGAGGCCCCCGAGCGTCATGCTGTTGATCGACAACCCCAGCGCCTGGAACCCAAGGAATGCGGCGAACAGTGAAAAAGGAATGGCGAATAGCGTGATGGCGCTCGCGCGGGCGTTCGCCAGGAAGATGATGACGACCGCGGCGACCAGCAAGCCTCCGTAGCTCAGGGCCGTTTCGAGATTGGCGATCGCGACCTCGATAAAATCGGCCTGACGAAAGACCCGGTCGTCGATTCGCATGCCCTCGGGCAGGTTGGCTTCCATGTCTTCGAGGGCCTGGTCAATCGAGCTCGTCAGATCGAGGGTGTTCACCCGGGGCTGTTTTCGGATGCCGATCAGAACGGCGGCCTCGCCGTTCAGTGAGCCTTCGCCGCGCTTCAGCGCCTCGCCTACCCGGACTGTGCCGAGATCTTCTATGTGGATCGGAATGGCGTTCCTGGAGGTGACTACGGTTCGGCGAATGTCATCCAGGTCGGTGAATCGGGCGATACCTTGAATCAGGTATTCCTGTCCGCCGGTGACCCGGAAACCCGCTGAGGTGTTGGCGTTTGCGGCGGTGAGGGCGTCCTCTACTTCGGTCAATGAAACCTGATGAGCCTGGAGTTTCCGCGAGGAAAGCAACACTTGGTACTGTTTGCGCGCGCCGCCAATGGGCGTCACTTGGGCGACTCCGGGGATGGCGAGAAGCCGCCGACGGATCACCGTGTCCGCAATCGTTCTCACTTCCACCAGGCTGTGGCGATCCGACGTCAACGCCACGAAGAGAACATCACCCATTACCGACGAGATCGGTCCGAGCAACGGCCGGGTGGTGCCCGGCGGCAACGATGCCGAGGCTACGTTGAGGCGTTCGGTTACCGTCTGCCGGGCGTGGAAGATGTCCTCGCCCCAGTCGAACTCGACCCAAATCATGCTCACCCCGACCGCCGTCGCCGAGCGAACCCGCCTCACACCGGGAGCGCCGTTCACCGCCGTCTCGAGCGGAAACGTGACGAGGTACTCCATGTCCGTAGGCGCCATGCCCGGGTTCTCGACCATGACGATCACTGTCGGGGCGGTGAGGTCCGGCAGCACGTCGACAGGAAGCCCTGTCATCGCATAACCACCCCAGGCAAGAAAGGCGGCGGTGAGCGCCACGACCAGCGGCCGGTTTGCGAGGGACCATCGAATGAGTGTGTTCAACATGGCGATGTTAGTGGGCGTGCCCGTGAACCGGGGCGTTGGCTGAAATTGACGCCAGCCGCACTAGATAAGCCCCTTGTGTGACAACACGTTCGCCGGACCGCAGCCCTTCGGTGATCTGAACTTCCCCGCCCCGGCGGTTGCCGAGCTTCACCGGACGCCCCTCGAATGACTCTCCTCCGGTTTGCACGTAGACGAGCTTACGGCCGCTTTCATCCACAATCGCCGAGCTTGGAATCGTCGGCGCCTCCACCGATTCCGAGGTGAACAAGCGGAGGAACGTGGACTGGCCGATCGCCAGTTTCCGCTGGGTGTTATCCACCAAGTAAGTTGTTTTGAGGGTTCGTGTGGCCGGGTCCACGACCCGCGCGGTGGAGATGAGCTTGGCGACCGGCAACGAGGCCTCCCACCCGGGGACCTCGATTTCCGCGCCGCGGAGCTTTTGCAGAATGGCGGCTCGCGATTCCGGCAGCGCGCCGGACACATGGACCGTGTCGGTCGCGGTGATTTCCAGCAGAGTGTCGCCTTCCTCGACATGGGATCCGTCCGTCACATAGACGGCCGTAACGACTCCCGCAAGATGAGATCGTATCGAGAAGGCGGACTCTGATTCCTGGTGAGGATCGTCGCGACGCGTCGCTTCGTAGTAGGCCATTTGCTCTTCCGCCGCTTTGTGTTGCGCCGTCACGACGGCCTCGCGGGCCTCGGCCTCTTGCAGCCGGCGAGCCGGGACGGCGCCCGCCGCGAGCAGTCTCTCGGCGCGTTTCCGTTCTCTCCGGGCGGATTCTAAGGCGACCCTCGCTTCGTCGAGTGGAAGCTGCAGAGCGCTGCGATTCGTGGATCCGCCCCACATTGGAACGACGGCGCCGAGGTTCTCTCCAGGTTTCACGAATGCTCCCAGAGTCGGCAGTGGGACGGTGGGCAGCAGGCGGCCCGAAACCGGCGCGGTCACCGCCAACCGCCCCCCGCTGCGTGGCTCGATCGTGGCGGGCACGACGAAGCTTTCCCGCATCGACTTGAGGCTGACAAGCTGCGTCGCGAAGTCGAGCGTCCATTGCTGCTCCTTTAAGAAGGAGATTTCTCCCGTCTCCGAATCCTCCCCACGCGCACCCGGGAGGGCGCCGCCGGTTTGGCTCCCGTCGCTAACCGTTGTGGGCCCCAAATCGTGGGAGTCTTCGACGGCCGTCGATCGCACCTGAACCGTCATCGCCGCTGATCCCGGGCGGGTGGGTGTTACATCAACCCCAAAGATCCCGGGCCGTGAGGGGCCGTCGACGGCGAAGCTCTCCCCAGAGCCGTTTTCGTAGGCCAAATGCACCTCGACATGTCCCTCCATCAGGGGGGCGAAGGAATTCATGTCCGTCAGATGCACCGCGAAACGAGACGCCTCGCCCACTTGAAGCGGCGGGTACTCCATGAACAACTCGGTCTTCTGGGTCCAGCGGGTGACGGCGACGGGTTCGAGATCCTCCGGGGGAGCAGCGGCCTCCGGTTGCGGCTGCGGACTGCCGCAAGCCGACAGCATCAGAACAGCGGCAAGAATGTGTAATTTCATGGCAACAGCTCCTTGGCGACGGTGTGGTCGAACTCGATCTCCGCCAGCTTGGCGACCGATTGCAATTCCAGCAACCGCAGCTTCGCGCGTTGAGCCACCCGATAGGAATCGAGCAGTTCCAAGATGCCCAGTTCATCTTCTTGGTAGGCGATTTCAGCGATCTCGCGCAGCTCTTCGGCGCGCCGCCCCGACTTTGACCGGTAGTCCTCGGCGATCTTGCGGCGGAGTCGCAGCGAATCGTGCGCGGCGCGCACCTCGGCGAGAATGCGGCTCTCGAGAACCCGGCGGCGGGCACGGGTGTGAACCGCCTTGGCCGCGGCCAACTGCTTTTCCACTCGTCCTTTGTTGAACAACGGCAAATCGATCGAGAAACCCAGCACGGCACCCTTCGCATAGCGATCGCCGATCTGCTCCCGTTTCAGCCCGCCGGAGATGACCGGGTTGGGGATGCGCAGACGATCCGCCGCCTTGCCCTCGAGCCGGAGCTGTTCCAACCGCTCGTTCTCGACCTGGTAGTCGCTGCGAGCGGCGAGGCCGTCGGCGAGGGCTTCGTTCAAATCCGGCAGCGCGAGGTCGGACGCCGACGTCTCGCTTGCCACCAAGTGTTCCGGATTCACGTTTTGACCGAGAAAGCCCGCCACCGCCGCTCTCGACTCGGCGATGGCGGCCTCCGCATCGGCCGATTCGGTCTCACGCTCGACGACCTCTCGTTCCGCGCGCAGACGATCGAATCGCGATCCCTCGCCTGCTTTCTCACGCTCCCGCAAGATGCGAACGAGCTCTTGTAGTTCGTCGATACTCGCGCGAATGGCGCCTCTTCGCTTCTGCGCGTAGGCGAGCTGATGGAAAACGCCCCGCAGTCCGGCTTCGATCTGACGCAAAGCGTGGTCGGCTCCGGCCTCGGCCGCGGCCACGGCGGACTCGCCGGCCCGCCGCAACAAACGACGCCGTCCATTTATGACCAGAGGCTGTTCGAAAATGTAGTAATCCGTTCGCCCGGCGCCCTCGAATGTTGTGGTCACCGAGGGGTTCGGGTACAACGTGCCGCGCCGCGATTCCGCGCGCGACACCTCCACCCGAGCCTGCAATTCTCGGTACAGCGGACTTTCTCGAAGAAGCTGCAACGCCTGCCTCTCGGTCAGCTCTTGAGCGGCGGTCAGTGTCGCCAAACAGCAGACCAGAAGACTCAGGCGCACGGATACGCGTGCCCTCGCAATCATGGTTCAACCTCACGGACGGACCCTAGGGCCCAAAGAAAGGAATCGTTCCTAGGCGGGAGTTAGGCGGGCGGAGCTCGGGGGATTATCGAAGATGTAAACGGCGGATCGTGAATTCGCGGCTCTTGCGGCGGGTTTCCGATAACCACGACGACCGGGGAAACCGCGGAAGCCGGCGACCAGACGGCGGGCAGCGCATGAGGCGTTTGCGGTCGTTCCGACCGCAGCCAAGAAATCTCGACCAGGTTTTCGTCGCCGCCAACTGGACCGACTTGCGGCCCGCCATCCTCGGTGGCCGGCCGTCCATTGGGGTCAACGTGAATGTGTGCCGCGAACCCTTGCGGATGCTCGGCCTCGACATGGTTCTTGTCGTGCTCGTCCACATGGAAATGGACGACCGGCCCCAGCTGAAAGGCCATCAGCAAGATCGGACAAAGAACGCCTGCAAGTTGCTTCCGCACTCATCTCTATAGTAAACGTCTTGGTCGCCGGTGTGCCAACCTTCAGGGTGCGCGACATGAGGGTGGAAGATCAGGTGGCCGACCCCCGGGGGTGACAGGATCGGTCAACCCTAGCTACTTTCCGGTGCAAAATTCGCTGTTTCGACGCGTATGGGGTGCGCCGGCTTGCCGCGCGGCGAAAGCGTACCGTCGAACTTCGCGGTTTCCCCGGCTCGCGCCCCGACTAGGAGTCTGTCCGAGTATTCATTATCTTCTTGGAGAAAAAACAAAAGTGGGGGATAATGGTTTATGGGCAAAACCTACCGGGCCTACCTTCCCGAGCAGAAACTGCTGCTGCCTCCCAGTTTGCAGGATTGGCTGCCCGAAAACCACCTCGTCTATTTCGTCAACGACCTCGTTGATCAACTGGATTTGTCGGCCATCGAGAAGGTCTATGAAAGGGAGCAGCGCGGGCAGCCGCCTTATCATCCGCGGCTGATGGTCAAACTGCTGCTCTACGGCTATTGCCTGGGCGTGCGCTCCTCGCGCCGGATCGCCCGGCGGCTGGTCGAGGACGTAGCCTTTCGCGTGTTGGCGGCCGGCAACCAGCCCGACTTCCGCACGATCTCGGATTTTCGCAAGATCCACCTGGAAGCCCTCGAGGGGCTGTTCCAACAAGTGTTGCGGGTGGCGCTCGAGAGCGGGGCGATGAAGCTGGGTCGGGTGGCGCTCGACGGCACGAAGATGAAGGCCAACGCCTCCAAGCACAAGGCCATGAGTTACGGGCGGATCCAGCACAGCGAGCCACAGTTGGCGGCCGAGGTGAAGCAAATGTTGGCCGAAGCCGAAGCAGTCGACGCGGCGGAGGACGCGCGCTACGGGGCCGAGAAGCCGGGCGACGAATTGCCCGAGGAGTTGCAACGCCGGCAGACGCGGCTGGAGAAGATTCGCCAAGCCAAGCAGGCGCTGGAGCAACGAGCGAAGCAACGGGCGCAACAGCAAGCCGCCGCCGCGGGTCGCTGTGACGAGCTGGCGCGGCAAGCCGAACCGCGCGACAAAGATCAATACAATTTCACCGATCCGGAGTCGCGCATTATGAAAAGCGGCGACGGGTTCGTGCAGGGCTACAACGCACAGGCGGCGGTCGAGAGCGTGGCGCAATTGATTGTCGGGCAGACGCTGACCGAGGCGGCGAACGACAAAGAGCAACTGGCGCCGTTGGTGGAAGCGGTCGAGCGGCAGTCGGGGCAACGGCCCGACGAAGTGTTGGCCGACAGCGGCTATTGTTCGGAGAAGAACTTGGAATCGTTGGAAGCGCCCGAGAAGCCTGAGCAAAAGATCGAAGCGTATATTGCCGCCCAGAGACACCGGCGCGGACAACGGGCGTCGCCGCCGCGGGGGCGGATCCCGAGCCACCTCACGCGAGTCGAGCGGATGGAGCGCAAGTTACGGACGAAAGCGGGAGCGAAGATGTACGCGCAACGCAAAGGGATCGTGGAGCCGATATTCGGACAGATTAAACAAGCCCGCGGGATTCGTCAATTTTTGTTGCGGGGGTTGAAGAAAGTGCGGGGCGAGTGGGCCTTGGTGTGCTTGACGCACAATATTTTGAAGATGCACGGGCTGTGTGGCGGAGCGTGATGGAGAAAAACCGGGAAGGGGGCGCCGGCGAGGCGCATGGAGGGCTCTGGAAGCCGTTTTGGGCGGCCCGCGCGGTTTGTTTGTGGCGCCCGGCGGTCGACGAGCCTTCCGCGCCCGTGCGTCGCTGACCTCGGCGCCCGAATCTCCCGCCCTGCCGGAACTGTGCCAAGTTGTTACTCGGACAGACTCCTAGTCTCGACCCGCCGCTCCAACCCGAGGCTGTTGCCAAAACCCGGCGGTACGAACCGGCGTGCCCATCGAACTCGACTACTTGATCGACAAGGCGCCGGTGAAAGAGCGCGACGAGCGTTATCAGCACGTCGATGAGGTGCTGGTCGACCTACGGGAGTTGCAGAAAGATCGGCCGAGCGGGGCAGGCCGGCCGCGGACCACCCCCGGTACGGCTCGTCCCCGCCCCCGCCACCGACAAAGGAGATCGACCAAGGTAATGGCCGGCGCGGCTGCGGCGGTTGTTCTCACGATCGCCGGGGCGGCCTTGTGGAACTTCCTGCTTACGACCGAGCCGCCTCTGCATCGATGCTTGCGGCGGGTTCGGTCTCCAGGGCGTCATGGCCGATTGAGGAAGGGCAGGTCTGGAGACCTGCCCCACTGCGAGACGCCGCGCCCAGGCGGGTCGTGTCAGAATTCGAAACAAATCGAGACCTGCATCTGGCGCGACTGACGGGCCGATGTCACGCGCCCAAAGTTCCCGTTGATCTGACGGCCGTCCGGCGTGAAGCGGGCGAAGTTGTCCACGCCGTCAAACTGCGTATGGTTGAACAGGTTGTAGAACTCCCAACGAAGCTGAAACCGAGCCTTCTCATGCACCGGGATGTTCTTGTAAACCGTGAAATCCCAGGAATTGATGCCCGGCCCGCGGAAGACGTCCCGAGGGGCGTTGCCGAAGTCCCCGAATTCCGGCGCGGAAACCGAGCCGGGATTAAACCAGCGATCGAAGCTCTTGTTGTCGATGATCGGGTTTCGGACCATGTTGACGCGCGGCGCGTCGCCGCCGCCCCAGCGATCGACGCCGTCGATATAGCCGAAGTTAATCCCTCGCGGGAAGCCGCTCGCCATGGTGATGATGCCGGCGATCTCCCAATTGTGGAAAACCGCGCGACCCACCCGACCGCCGGAGAACAGATTCGCGGTGGGACGACATTGTTCGGGTAGGGTTCGCCCGCGGCTGGGTCGACGATCGTCACCCGAGGGGTCAAGGATCGTACCCGAGACACGGCCCGAAACCTGGGCGGAGACCGGCATCGAAGCGATCAAAAAACCGTGAGGGAGAGAAGCATTGGAGAGAACTTTGCCATCGAATCTTATCAGGCCCGGCGGGGGCTGGGAGGTGCCCCCGGTGAGCCTATCGGTTCCCCGCTTCCTCGGCCTCGCGGCCGGAAAGCGCTTGCGACATAAAGTCCAAGATGCGGCCGAGCTCGTCGTGGTTGTAGATCCCCAATGCGTCACGGTGACTCCATGACGTGCTTGGCGTCAGCTCGACCCGGTCGCGCGGAAACGTTCGCAGCACGGGCAGCTTGGCGCTGAGATCGAAGACTTGCATCGGCCCCTGCTTGCTCGCGACCGGAAGGGCTGGGAAGGGTTCTTCGCCGCTCGGCCGGGCTGTTTGAACAGCCTTCCCCTCGAGGGCAAGCAACGCTTCAATGTTTTCCGGCAAACTTTCCGAGATCGAAGGCGCCACCCGCACGCCCCAGCCGTCGAACAAATGACACGCCCCGCAGGCCCCCACTCGTGCCGCGTCGAAAAACAGCTCCCGCCCAGGGTGATCGAGCCACGGGCGGTTGGGATCCAGGTCCTCCGCGGCTTGTTCGGACGGACCCTGGATCGAAACGACATACGACACGACCGTTTCGAGCTCTTCGAGCGAAAGCTGCTCCCCCCAACCCGGCATGGCCGTGTCGGGAACGCCGTCGCGCGTTATCCGCATCACGTACTCACGCGTGAACTCGCGCTCGGCCAAAGCGGGCGCGCGCCCGGCCGCGCCCTGGTCGCCGTGACAATTCTGGTTGGCGCACGTCTGTGCGTAGACCCGTCGGCCGATCGCGATCTCGGTGGGTTGCGCATGCAATCCCGATCGCGCCCCCGACCAGGCCCCCGCAGCGACAGCCACGACAAGTAGAAGACTGCGGCGGGACGCTGGCCGCCTCGATCGTCGGGCCGCGCGCGCGGCCAAGGGGAGTGCGGGACCCGGCGTCATTCCGACTCCTCGGGCAATGAAAATGCGTAGACGGTCGAACCGCTGCGCGCCCCTCCAGTCTCGATCAACTCCGGGAACAGCGCCATCAGCGTCTTCGCATATGAGCCCCAGCCGCTGGGGGTCGCGATGTACTGTCGGCCGCCGACCGCATAGGTGACCGACGATCCGCGGTGCCCGGAACCGGTTTGGAAGCTCCACAGCTTTTCGCCGTTGCGGGCGTCGAGAGCGAAAAAGGCACCCTCCGCGTCGCCGCTGAAGATCAGGTCACCCGCGGTCGCCAAGACCGACGCGGCGAGCAAATATTTGTACGAGTACTCCCAGCGCTTCTCGCCGCTCAGCGGATCAAACGCCGCAATCGACGCAAAGTTCTCTACGCCCTCGGGCTTCTTGAGGCGCCAAAAACCGCCGGAGTAGGGTTTGCCTTCCTTGGCCGGCTGTCGGCGGACAAACATCTCGTTGCAAAATTGCGCGGTGGGGGTAAAAATCAGGCCCGAGCGAGGCGAAAACGCCGCCTGGTTCCAGCTCTTGGCGCCGTAGACGCTGGGGCAGATGAGGACCGGTTTCCCCGGCCGAGGCTCGTTGCGGCCGACCAGCTTGCCGTCTTCGGTGATCCCTTGGACCCAGTTCATGCCCTCGCTGAAGGGCCAAATCTTGACGATTTCGCCGTTGGTACGATCGAGCACGAAAGCGTAGCCGGTTTTCGTTAAGTGAACCAGCAGCTTACGTATTCGCCCGCGCACGGGAAGATCAACAAGGATGCATTCGTAGGCCGCGTCGTAGTCCCACACGTCGTGGGGAACCACTTGGTAATGCCATCGCAACGTGCCGCTATCCGCGTCGAGGGCAACGACGCTGGCGGTGTAGAGGTTGTCCCCCTTGCGTTTGGCCCCATCGAGGTCGCTGGCGGCGTTCCCGGTGCCCCAATAGATGAGATCGAGTTCGGGATCGTAGGAGCCGGTCATCCAGGGGGCTCCCCCACCGTATTTCCAACTATCGCCGGGCCATGTTTCGTGACCCGGCTCGCCCGGTCCCGGGATGGTGTAGAAACGCCAGGCAAAGCGGCCCGTCTTTGCGTCAAAGGCGGTCAAGTTGCCGCGGTAGGCGGAATCTCCCCCCGTGCCTCCGACGACGACTTTGTCCTTGACGATCAGCGGCGCGGCGCTGATATTGCAGCCGCACTGTTTGATATCACCGACGGCGACATTCCAGACTTCCTCGCCGGTTTTCTGATCGACAGCCACTAAGTGGTTGTCGTGGGTCCCCATGAAAACGAGGCCGTGACCGACGGCGACGCCCCGGTTTTGACTGCCGTAGGGCACGCGCGCCTTGCCCCCCAAACGCCAACGCAACGTGGATTCACCGTACTCGTACCGCCACAGGACTTTGCCCGTGGCCGCATTCAGGGCGAAGATGCGGTTTCTCGACGTCGAAACATACATCACGCCGTCGATGACGATAGGCGTGGATTGCAAGCCGTTCGAATAGTCGCCGGTTTGAAAGGCCCAGTTCGGCGTCAGCTTGCGGACGTTGGCGCGGTTGATCTGGTCCAGCTCGCTGTAGCGCCATGCGGCGGGGGTGCCGCCGTAGCCGGGCCAGTCGGCGCCGGTGCCCTGGGCGAAAACGACGCCGGCGGAGAGTAGGAGCCCAGCGCACAGGGAGGCCGCCGCGGCCGGCGATCTCTTGGCGGTCACAACAGCGTGGGTGGCGACGCTCCGTGAAAATCGGTAAGTCGGAATCGGCGGGCGGCGGTACACAACGACAGCTCCAGGCGGGGAACAGTATAGCCGGTTCGCGCGACCGCGAAAGCGTCGCGGTCCCCAATATCGTGTTTTCTATAATGGAGCCATGCCGCGCACCCCCTCGCAGGGCGAGTTTCAGCGGAGCGGCTTATTCCCCCCGGCCGCGGCGGTGGTGCGGCGTTCCTCCCGTTGTTTGGTCACCTTTCTACTGCCGGCGTTCGTCTCGTTTGCGTTGCCGCTAACGGCTCAGGAGCCCCGCGAGCAACTGCAACAGCACCTGCGGCAAGCGCAAGTGCATCTCGACAAGGAAAACTATCCCGGCGTTGTCGAGGAACTCGATCAGGCGATCGCGATCCACGCCGAGATCCCGGGCGCCTACTTCCAGCTCGGGCTGGCACACTTCCAACTCGGCCGGACTCAAGAGGCCGAAGAGGCCTTTTTGCGCGAGCTGAAGTTCGAGCCTCCCGATGCCTATTCGCTTTACTATCTCGGCCGCGTGCACCTCGGCCGGGGAGAGACCGAGAAAGCCGTCTCGCGTTTCGAGCAAACTCTGGCGATCGGCGAAGTCGAGGATGTCCGGCTGCGCTTGGCCGGCGCCCATCTGAAGACGGGCGCGGTCGACAAGGCGGTCGTACTGCTCGAACAAGGCATCGAGCAGCGCCCCGAGCGGGGAGAGCTGCATTACTTGCTGGGCCGTGCCTATCGTGCCCAGCGCCGCATGGAAGACGCCAAACGCGAGTTCGACCTCGCTGAATCGTGGAAGAACAAGAGCCAGGAAGAGATTCGCATCATTATGGAAGTGCGCCGGCTGTTGCGCGAAGGCAAGAAATTCGCGGCGCTTGGGACGGCCGGTCAACTCAAGAATTCCGGAGACGAGAACACGCTGCTCTCGGTCGGCATCGCGCTCGGTCAGCACAATCACCACCGCGAAGCGCTGCCCATTCTCGAGCGGGTGGTCGCGATCAACCCCAACTACGCCGAGGGCTATTACAATCTGGGCCGCGCGCGGGCGCTCTTGCACGACCCGACCGGCGCCGAGCGTGATTTGAAACGCGCCGTCGAGTTGCGGCCGCAACTCTACGAAGCGCAAACTCTGCTGGGCACGACGCTCGTCTCGCTCGGCAAGAATGAGCAGGCCGTCGAACATCTGCGCGCGGCCGCGGAGTTGCGGCCCGGCAGCTCGCGCTTGCTCTCGATGCTCGGGCTGCAATACCTGCAACTGCGCTACTACAGAGAAGCGATCAAGGCCCTTTCACGCGCCGTCGAGTTGGACAGCGGGAACGCTGACTTGCACTTCCTGCTGATCCAAGCCCATTTTCGAAGCCACGATTACGAAAAGGCGCTCGAGGCGGCCGAGCAAACCCTCCGACGCTTTCCCGAGCAGGGCCGAGCTGATCTGCAAGTCGGCACCCAGCTCGACAATATGGGCCGTTACGAGGAGGCCGAGAAACACTTGCGCGCGGCTCTTTCCAAGGACCGGGGTCTTTTCGAAGCCCGCATTCTGCTGGGCGAAGTCTTGCTCAAGATGGGCCGCCCCGAAGAGGGGATTGCGGTCTTTCGCCAGGCGATGGCAAAGAGTCCCCGCGACGTGTACGCCTACGCGGGGCTGGGGAAAGCGCTGATCCAACTCAAGCGTTACGAAGAAACGGTGGAGGCGATGGAAAAGGCGGTCGGCCTCGATTCCGAGTTGGCCTCGATCCACCTCTACCTATCGCGTGCCTACCGCGCGCTAGGCCGCGCCGAGGAGGCGAAGCGCGAAGCCGCGATCTTCACCCGACTTAATCGCAAGCGCGCGACCGACCGCGACCGGAATGTCGAAAGAGAGTACGTACCGAAGGCTCGGTAGCGCTCTAGCCCCTTGGCATTCTTCCCATTTGAAAAGTTGTTCGCCGGCGGGAGCGATGAACGCCCGCCCGTTCAGGCGGCCTTCTTTTCGGGGATCGCGGCGGCCTTGAGCACCTCAAGGGCTTTCTCGATGTAGGGATCTTTGTCGTCCCCTGAAGTGTCGTCGGCCGGTGGCCGCGGAGGCGGGGGGGCATTCAAGTCGCTCGGATGGCGCGATTCGCGGTAACGGCGTACTGCGGCGGGCGTTAAGGGGTGGCTGGGGGTGACGCCGCCATCCTGCAGCGCTGCCCCGGCGGGGCGGTGGTATTTCGCGACGGAGAGAATCAGAGCTGCCCCGTCCTCAAGCTCAATCGTCTTCTGGACCGCCGCCAGACCGTAGGTGCGCTCACCGACCAATTCCGCTCGCTTATTGTCGAGCAGCGCGGCCGCGGCGAGTTCCGCCGAGCCGGCCGTGGCGCGGTCGGAAATCAAGGCCAAGGGCAAATCGGCGACGGTTGACTCGGCGTCGGCTTCGAACTTTTCTTCGCCGTGCCGCCGACCCTTCAGAGAGGTGATCGCGCCGCTGTTGAGGAACAGGTTGGCGAGCTGGATGCCGTCGGCCGATCGCCCGACGGAATTACCGCGCAAATCCAAAATAATTTTCTCGGCGCCCTCCGCCCGCAATGCCTTCACAGCGGCGGCAACCTCGGCGACGCGTTCGGCGTCGACGACGTCAAGATCGATGTAGCCGATGCCGGGCTCGAGAATCTTCTTCGTCACGGCCGGCAATTCGACGGCGCCCCGCAACAGCTTATGTTCATCGGGCTCTTCGGAATTGCGCAAGGAACGAACCAAAACGTCGACGGTGGTGCCGGGCTTGCCGCTCAACAGAGCATGCAGATAAGCCGGGGGTATCATTCGGGTATTGAGATCATTGATGGCTTCGATCAGATCACCCGGTCGAATGCCCGCTTTATCGGCCGACGAACCGGGCAAGACCGCCAGCACGGTCGTGTAACCGACGCGTTTGTGAATCACCAACCCCGTGGCCATTCCGGTTCCCTGGTCGGGATTCTCGCGAGTTTTAGTGAACTGCTCGAATTGCTCGGCCGTGAGATAACTCGACAGCGGGTCGAGATACTCGATCAACCCTTGCAGGGCCCCGAGCGTAACCTTGCTCATGTCGGGACTTTCGACGTAATTGCTCTTGATGTGTCGCAGCACATCGGAGTAGACACGTAGCGGACGGTACGCTCCTTCTTCAACCGGCTCCTTGCCCATCAACGCGCCGATGACAAGCATTACCGTCAGCAGCGTCGAGCAGAAAACGATCGAAAATTTGATTCGCGACGTCATGACAAAACGTTCCCGGCAAGACCCTCGGGCTCACCTCCATCATACACCCAGCCCGCCGAGCGGCGCGCAGCGGACGCCCGCCGGGCCGCCGGGCATATCTTTCACAACCCCGTCGGGGGGGGCTCCGTTCTTACAATTTCGGGAGGCTCGCGCGGCTCACACCGGGCCGCGGTTTGCGTTCTTTTTCGAGTTGCTCCGCCTTGGCTTGCCTTACTTCGGCCATCAATCGGCGGCCTTCGTCTCGTCGACCCGCCTTGATATATAGCCGAGCCAATTGATATTTCGCCGCCTCGTCGTTTGGGTCGAGACGCAACGCGATTTCAAAGTTTTCCGTTGCTTTCGCTTCGTCGGTTTCGGCGAGAATCTTGCCCAGCCGGTAATAGGAGTCGGCGAAATCGGGGTTGAGTTCGATCGCCCTCTCGAGGGATTCTCGGGCCTTGGCCTGCACGTCGGCCTTTTCCTGTTCCCCCGAAGCCGGCGACGCCGGCAGGGCATACCCGTGCAGGTAGTGCAAATAGAAATCGTCGGGAAAGCGCTCGGTCCCCCGGCGCAACTCTTCAAGGGCCTGCTCGGTTTCCCCAGCCGAGAGCAACGTCGTCGCCAGTCCGGCCAACGCCAGTTGATGTTCCGGATGCGCCGCGATCGCCCTGCGAAATGTCTGCTTGGCCTCTTGCTTCTTCGACGCTCGCTCGTGGATCGCCCCTTGCTGGATCAACAAGCGGTAGGAATCGGGCATCTCCGAGAGGCCTATGGCGAGGATCTCTTCGCCCAACTCGTGATTACCGTGCTTGACGCACAATAGGCTCAGGTCCAGGTAGTGGTCCTCGACCGTCGGCTCCAGCGCGATGGCTTCGCGCATGGCTTGGATCGCGGTTTCGAGATCGCCCGCGTCTTCGGCGATTTGCCCGAGCAGGTTGAGGGCTCGGCCGCTTTGCTTCGTCGCCTCGCTGCCTTGGAGCAGGTCGAGGGCTTCGGTGTTGCGATCCAGGCGCGACAAGACGACCGCCCGTTGGTAATCAATGTTAGCCGGCTTGGGATTGGCGCGAGCGGCGATGTTGAGGTGATGAAGGGCGTCTTCGTGGCGCTTCGATTCCGAGAACAGAATGGCGGCTTCCACGTGGTCGGGCGGCGCAAGCCCGCGAACGTTTCGAATCTTGAGAAGCTGCGAGGCGACCCTCTCCTTCTCACCGGTCGCGCTATAGGCCCTTGCCAACAGCAAAGGCGCGCGCGGGTGTTGCCTTTCGATGCCCGCAAGGCCCCCCAATTTCGCGACGGCCTCTTCGTATCGGCCTTGCTCGGCCGCGATCATGCCGAGGAACAGGCGGGCGAGGGGACCGGCCTTCGCGGAAGACTCCAGCTTTTTCCAATGAACCGCCGCTTCGTCGAAGCGGCGTTGCTGAAAGTAGCCGGCCGCCAGGTTCTTGCGCGCGGGCTCGAACGAGGGGTCGTTTTCGAGTACTTGGCTGAGGGGTTTTTCGGCGGCGGCGAAATCACCTTTTTGCGTGAAAACCGCGCCCAGCGCGTTAAGAACCAGCGGATGGTTCGGAACGAGACGGCGGGCGCTTTCAAGACTCTTGAGCGCGTCGTCGAACTTCCCTTGCCGAGCGTGGGCCAAGCCCTCTTTGTAATGGCGCTCGGCGGCCGCGCCGGGAGTTTCGGCGACGGACTGCGCAATGAGCCCTAGGCCGACAATGACTCCTAAGAGATGCGCATTCGCCACGATGCCCGCGAGCCGGAACGGCGGAACCCCAGGTCCCGGACCTATCGCGTGGAACCCTGACAGGGCGGCGGGAAACATCCCTTCAACCCAACTTAGCGCGACAAGTCGCAAAAGCTCATTCTCCCCGCGGTCAATGAACCGGCCGATTCATGGAAACGCACTCCTCACTCTGCCGAATCCACCCTCCGATTTGCTCCAGGCGGCTCACCCCGCGGGCTTTTTCACGACCGCGAAAACCGCAAACACCCGACTGCGATTCGTCGGTTTACCGACCGCCGTTACCGGTTCGCGCTGCACGTTGACGGCGTGTACTTCGCGCCCCGTCTCGGACTCGTAGTCCTCGATCACGCGGCGCAACTCTTCACCCAGCTTTCGGTCTCGTTCGATTTTCTCCGGCAAGGCAAACTCCTCCAACCCGGTGGCTTCGAGAATCTACCAATCATACGACGCCGACTGCGGTCATGGCAGCCCCCGATCAAAATAGCGGGATCGGGAGCTGTCCCCGATCTCCCCACACATGACGGCCCGAGCTGCCCGGGTCACCCCTCCGGATTAACCCCCTGCCGCGCTCCCGATAAATATTTCTAAGTTATTGATATCGTTTAGGATGCGATCGAAAATTGGCTTTGTTTCGCCGAATTGGCTGGGGCTTATGCTTGCACTCCTCTTTTGCGCCTTGCCTGTCTGCGATCTCCCCGCAGGGCTTGCCTGTAGAGCGGGCGGCGGGGACGGCTGCGAGTCCCCACGAAACAACCCGCTGCGCGGTTCCAAGTTTTGCACGTCCAAGTTATTGATATCGCATAAGTTTTACGCCTTTTCTTTGCGGGAATTGGCTTCGTTTCGTCGAAATCCTTCGCCGGGGACGGCCCCTCTCGTCCTTGCTTGCTTCACTCAGGTCGGGACCTATGCGGAGAGCGAGGGGTGAATTCTGCCTGGGCCTCACCTGGGTCGCGATCGCGGATCGTCGGGTCGGGGCGTCTCTTTGGTGAAGATTTCTTATTTGAGCGCGGGCTCTCGGCGTCCGAGATCCGCTAAGTTATGGCCGCAGCGGGATATGCGGGACATGGGGTTGATCCTGGATTCGCGAAATTGGGTTCGTTTGGTAATGATTTTTCGGCCCGCTGCGTGAGCTTTTTTTGTCCTCCTTGGCCTGTCGCCGGCGAGCCTTGGCCCGGCCTCGCCGTGCTTAGGATAGCGGTAGTGTCAAGCCGGTTTTGGCCGAGTTCGGGAGCTGTCCCCGATCTCCCCGTCCCCGAACTCCCCGTCCCCGAACTCCCCCCCGAACTCCCCCGCCCGTCCCCGAACTCCCCCCCGAAATGCCCCGGCGGGAGCGCCCGAACCCCCCCCACGCCGCCGGCCTCCGGACCTCAAGCGCCCCACCCCCAACGTCCTCGCCGATACCCGTCGACCTCGTCAACCCGACAGGGCGATTCCTGGTACGCTTGATCCGATATGCACACCGAAAAAGACGGCTCCGGCGGCGATACTCTGGCCCTCGGCAAGCAGCACCTCATCCAGAGTTACGCTCCGAGTTTGGTGATCGAACGCGGGGAAGGCTGCTACCTCCATGCCGCCGACGGCCGGCGCTATTTGGACTTCATGTCCGGCATCGGCGTCAATGCGCTGGGTCATGCCCACCCGCGAGTGCTCGCGGCATTGCGGGAGCAGATCGAGGCGTTGCTGCATTGTTCGAATCTCTATGCGCACCGATATCAAGCGCCCTTGGCCGCGCGGCTGGCGGAAGCCGCGGGTTTGCAGCGGGTGTTTTTCACCAACAGCGGCTCCGAGAGCGTCGAGGGAGCGGTCAAAATCGCCAAGGCGTACGGCCATAAGCTCGACCCCGAAAAATTTGAAATCATCGCCTTGAACGGCTCGTTCGGAGGCAGAACTCTGGGGGCTGTCTCGGTCACCGGCCAATCGAAGCATCGAGCCGTGGTGGAACCGCTGATTCCCGGCGTCAAGTTCGTTGACCCCAACGACACCGCCGCGCTTGAAGCCGCTGTCTCCGACCGCACCGCCGGCATCTTCTTCGAGCCGATCCTGGGGGAAGGCGGAATCGTTCCCATCGAGCGCGAGTTCGCGGCCCGCGCGGCCGAACTCGCCCAAAAGCATGACGCGCTACTGATGTTCGATGAAATTCAATCCGGGCTCGGGCGCACCGGCAAGCACTTCGCTTTTGAATGGTGGAATGAAGGCGACCAAGCGCCCATTCAGCCCGACGTCGTGGTGACGGCCAAACCACTCGCCGCCGGCCTGCCCTTGGGCGCCATCATAGCCAACGAGCGCGCCGCGGCCGTCATTACACCCGGCACGCACGGCAGCACGTTCGGAGGGAACGCGCCAGCCTGCCGCGTGGCGTTGGAGTTCATGGATCTACTCGACGAATTGCTGCCGCGGGTCCGCGAAAAGGGCGACTACTTTGCCGAGCGGCTCACCGGCCTGATCGAGAAATACGATTTCGTGGACAGCCTGCGCGGCCGCGGGCTGATGTGCGGCGTCAACCTGACCGTGCCCGGCAAGTCGGTGGTGGGACAGTGTCAGGAGCGCGGTTTTCTCATCAATTGCACCGCCGACACGGTCTTGCGCTTCCTGCCGCCCTACATCATCGAGCGGGAGCACATCGATCAGCTCGTCGCCGCGCTGGATGAAATTTTCGAACAAGGTCCGCCGGAGTAACGCGGCGCGAAACCCCAAGAAACGCAACCGCGGAGCCGCGGTCAAGTGTAAAATCAATTACTTCCCCCACCGGCCCGTTGCCTAGGGTCCCTCAAGGCCGCGGCGCGCTAATAATGCTGCTCGAACTTCACGACATTCGAAAGAACTTCGGCGGCGTTCCCGCGCTCAAGCAAGGCAACATGCAAGTCGATGCGGGCGAGGTCCACGCCTTGGTCGGCGAGAACGGCGCCGGCAAGTCGACGCTGATGAAAATCGTCGCCGGGATGCTGGAACGCGACGCGGGCATCATGCGGTGGCGGGGCGAGGAAGTCCATCTGCGCCGGCCGGCCGACGCCCATGCCATCGGCATTTCGATGGTCCACCAGGAGTCGCTGCTGGCGCCGCACCTCACCGCGGCCGAAAACATTTTCCTCGGTCGCGAAGCCGTGAACGGCCCGCTCATCGACGAGCGCCGCATGCAGCGCGAGACCAGCGCCCTGATCGAGGAGCACAATTTCCCGCTCGACGCGGACCGACGGGTCGAGGAGTTGAGCCCGGCGCAAAAGCAACTGATCGAGATCTGCCGCGCCCTGCACAGCGCCTCGAGCCTGCTGATTTTCGATGAGCCCACTTCGTCGTTGTCAAAGACCGAGGCCGCCGAAGTCTTCCGTATCGTTGGGGAACTGCGTGCCCGAGGCATCGGCATCATCTACATCACGCACCGGCTTGATGAGCTACGGGAAGTGGCCGACCGCATCACGATCTTGCGCGACGGCGACACCGTCCATAGCGGCGATTTCTCGGAGGTAACCACTGAGGAGATCGTCCACCACATGGTCGGCCGCGAGGTTTCGCGCATCTACGAGCGCGCGCCCCTCGATCCCGGCCCGGAGATGTTGCGTGTGGATCTGCCCGGCGCCCGCTTCACGGTTCATGCCGGAGAGATCGTCGGCATCGCCGGCCTGATGGGCGCGGGCCGCACCGAGCTGTGTCAAACTCTGTTCGGCATTACCCCCGCTGAAGAAGGCTCCATCCAGGTTGAAGGCCGGACCGTCGAAATCCGCTCGTCCAGTGACGCGGTCAACGCCGGCATTGCACTAATCACCGAAGACCGCCAGAAAACGGGCCTGGCGCTGGAGCTGCCTCTGCGAGCCAACGTGACCCTGGCGAATATGGATGCCGTTTGCAAGGCCGGCTTCGTGCTCTCTTCCGCCGAGGCGAATGTCGCCGAGGATTCCCTCAGGCGACTTCGCATCCGCGCGGCGGGAATCGAGCAGCCGGCAGGGCGGTTAAGCGGCGGCAACCAACAGAAGATCGTCATCGCCAAGTGGCTGTTCCGCGACGCCCGCGTGATGCTTTTTGACGAGCCGACACGAGGTATCGACGTCGGCGCCAAGGCCGAAGTGTTCGCTTTGATGGACGAACTCGCGCGTCAGGGTAAGGCAATCGTCATGGTCAGCTCCGAGTTGCCCGAGCTGTTGCAAGTCGCCGATCGCATTCTCGTCATGCGCGATGGAGAAGTGGTGACCGAGTTGCCGCGCACAACGACCCAACAGGAAATCATGCATCACGCGGCGGTGGGGAAATGAAATTTCGTTCCGGGATGATTCAGAAGCTGCTGCCGTTCTTCAGCTTGATTGCGCTGTTCGTATTCTTGTCGCTGGCCTCGCCGTTTTTTTTGACGGCTATCAACCTCTCGAGCGTCGTGCGCCAAACAGCGGTCATTAACATCATGGCGCTGGGGATGACCTTGGTCATCGTTTCCGGCGGCATCGACTTGTCGGTTGGCGCGATTTTGGCCTTCTCGGGGACCATCGGCACCATGTGCATGATCTCGGGATGGGGTGTCGGAGGCGGCATCGTGGCCGGGCTGCTGTGCGGGCTGGCCTGGGGCTTGGCGAACGGTTTCTTGATTACCACTCTCAAAATTCCGCCCTTCATCGTGACGCTGGGAACCCTCGGAATCGCCCGCGGGCTGACCTTGATCATCTCGGGAGGTCTGCCGGTCGTCGGCTTGCCGCGCGAGTTTTCGTTCCTCGGCGAGGGAACGGTTTTCGGCGTGCCTTTCGTTTTGCTCGTCTTGCTCGTATGTGCCGCGATTACCTACTTGATTCTTCACTCCACGAAACTGGGTCGCTACACCTACGCCATCGGCAGCAACAAAGCGGCGGCCGTCTACGCCGGCATCCCCGTGGCCGGGTACACCATCGCCGTCTATGCCATCTCCGGAATGTTGACCGGCGTTTCCTCCATGATTGAAGCCTCCCGCTTGATGACGGGCCAGCCGACCGCCGGCCAAGGTTATGAATTGCTGGTGATCGCTGCGGTCGTCATCGGCGGCGGCAGTTTGACGGGAGGGGAGGGCAGCGTGGTCGGAACGCTGATCGGAGCATTTATCATGGGGCTGCTCGCCAACGGCAGCGACCTGCTGGGCATCAACCCTTACCTACAGCAGGCGATCATCGGCTCGGTCATCATCGTCGCCGTAGCGCTCGACGAAGCACGCAAGCGCCGTTTCTCGGGTTGAGCCCCCAAACCGAGCCGCGACCGTCAGCGAGCGGTATGCGACGAAGCGTCGCTGAAAACGCCGAAGCTGATGAGCCCGACGCGACCGCTGAGAGGCATCAACGGCCAACCCTCTTCGTTCATACGGCCGAGTTGCCGGCTGCAAAACGTCCCCATCCTTCGTGAAGGTCGAGAGTTGCGGCGCATTACCGCTCCTTGACGGTCGCGGCTCGGCTTGAGCGGGCATCCTCGGCAAGTACTAAGGCAAACTACCCCCTTATTATCAGCCATTTATCTCGTAAAGCTTTGCCTTGCAACGGTCGGGCTCGGGCGTCTTGCCGTGATAATCTGAAATTTACCCTTCCGCCAAATTCGGCTGCTTTTCGCGGCTCTTCCTAATTTCGAAATTTCCGACGAGGTGAATCACCATGCGCGAGAAACTCGCCGTATACGTGACTGTACTGATCCTGACCGTGGCGCCCTTGTATTCCCAAGGGCTCGAAACCACCGCTACCAAAGATGACTGGGAGGAAATCAATTTCCTATTTGACCGGGCGGTCTTAACCGACGGCTACCCCAGTTTGCTGAAGCTCGCCGAGCTGCTCAATAAGAATCCGGAATACCGCGTCAAGCTCGAAGGCCACGCCGACAGCCGCGGCTCGGACCAATACAACGCCGGACTCTCGGAAAGGCGCGCTCAAACCGTGAGCGACTTTCTACTGAAATACGGCGCGCGCGCCTCGCAAATATCCATTGTCGCTCGCGGCAAAACCGCGCCCAAGGTCAGCAACACTACCGACGAAGGCCGTTGGATCAACCGCCGCGTCGAAGTGACCGTCACCGATGCCCAGGGCAATGTGATTTCCAGCGGCGGCATCGGCGACGCCATCCAATCGCTCGACGAGTTGGCTCGCAAGCAAGACGAATGCTGCAACAAGATTCTCAAAAAGCTCGATGACGTCCTCGACATGCTGCGAGCCCTCAAAGACGACAACGAAAAACTCAAGCAGGAAGTCGCCGATCTCAAGAACGATCAGCGCGGCATGCGCGACGACGTGGATAAGATTGCCTCCGCGCCGCCGGGGCCTCCCGCCCCCGCCGCTGCGCCGGCTCCCCCGGCGCAAACCGCGCAGGCCGGTGACCGACCTGATTCCGACGGTTCACCCGGCAACCAGTACTCGTCGATCAATTTCAATGTCGGTCCCGACGTACCGGGCGGCAACGTGGCGTTCTCCGGTAAGGGCCGCTATTTCCGTCCCTTCGCGAAGCGGCATGCCTTGCAGGCCGAAGGCGAATTCTTCCACCAATTCGGCCGCGACGAAGGCCAGGTCGACTTCGGTCTCGTGAACCGTTTCGGCAACGTCCAAGCCGGGATGTTTTCGAGTTTCAAGTTCGTCAAGTTCGACGAATTTGAGCGCACCGGCTCGCTGGGCCAAGCCGCCTTCACTCTTGATTACGTTTTCAAACGCGGACGCGTGGGCTTCTTCGGCACAAAGAAAATCCTTGACGGCGCCGTCGTCAATGAAGCGTTGATCAGCCGTCATGTACTCGAGCAGACCTTCCTGCGGGTGGTTGATCAGGCCGGGGTCAGTACGGCGGTCGGGGTCTGGGGCGACTCATGGATCGAGGGCAACTTCGGAGCCATGTTCCGCTCGGGCGGCAGCAATCGCCCGGGAGGAACGCTCCGCTACATCCACCCGGTCAACGACAAGATCGCGGTTACCTTCGAGGCCGGCTTGAATCAAACGCTGGTTTCGAGTGACAACACAGGGCGCGTAGTCGTCGGAGTCGAGTTCGGGAAATGGCTCAGTCCGCAACGGTATGAACTCGAAGACGGCGGGGCCGTGCCGGTCGACATCCCGCGAGTGCGCTACGAAGTCTTGAGGCGCCGCATCCGTACGGGCAATGACGCTCCGGTGGCCGACGCCGGTCCGGACCTCATCGGCATCGACGCCGGCCCGGTCACTCTCGATGCTTCGGCGTCGTTTGATCCCGACGAGGATGAGATTACGTTCGCTTGGGATCAGATCGGCGGTCCGCCGATTTCACTCAACGGCGCGGAAAGCCAACAGGCGTCCTTTACCGCCGAAGAGGGCGAAAACTACCAGTTCCGCCTGACGGTGCGGGATACGCGAGGCGCCGCCGATACCGACCGCGTCACCGTCTCGACGCTGAACCGTCAAATCAAGATCGTCCGCTTCAGCGCGACGCCGGTGGAGATTCGTTCCGGCGAGGCCGTCAACGTGGTTTGGGAGGTGCAAAACGCCGACCAGGTCGAAATCAGCGGCATCGGTTCGGTCGATCCCAACAACGGAACCTCGTCGCTGACCCTCGACGAAACGACCACGCTGACATTGACCGCGCGCAATCCCAAGCGCGAGCTCAGCCAATCCGTCACGGTCAGGGTGCTCACGCCGCAACCACGCATCCTGCGCTTCTCGGCCTCGCCGATGACGGTGGCGCCGGGTGAAAGCGTGACGTTGATTTGGGAAACCGCCGAAGCCGACCGCGTCACGATCGACGGACTTGGCAGCGTGCAACCAAGCGGTACCGCAACGGTCTCGGTCGATGAAACCACGACGTACACCTTGACGGCGGCCAACGATCACGGCGAAGTCAACTCCTCTACGACCGTCACGGTTCGCGAGGAGACCGAAGCGCTCCAGATCGTGCGCTTCTTCGCAAACCCGGCGCAAACAACGCCGGGCGGGCAGAGCGCTTTGATCTGGGAGGTTGTCGGCGCAGACGAGGTCGAGATCACCGGCATCGGTTCGGTCGGGGACGCGGGCAGTTCGACCGTAAGCGTCGACGAAACGACCACCTACACTCTCACCGCGCGCAACGCTTCCGACGAAGTCGTGGCGACCACGGTCGTCACGGTTGTCGATCGTTCACCGGCGGAGATTCTCGAATTTACCGCCGAACCGGCCATCGCCAAGGAACCCGGCGATCCGGTGGTGTTGCGGTGGAGCACGGCGAACGCCACCAAAGTCAGCATTGTCGGAATCGGCGATGTTTCCGAGAGCGGGTCGATCCAGGTCAACCCGGTCGTGCGCACGACGTATACCTTGGTTGCTTACGGCGTTAATTCCGAGGTCACGGCCGAGGTAACGGTGACGATCGAAAACGCCAACCGCGCGCCAACGGCGAAGATCAACAATCGCGGTCTGGTCAATGTTCCCAACACGGGCAACTCGACGATCGTGCTCGACGGCACTCAATCGAGCGATCCCGACGGCGACCCGCTGACCTTCCAGTGGCGCAGTCTTGGGCCGGGTCGCGCGAAATCATGAACCCGACCTCCCCGACGCCCACCGTGCGGTTGCTCGATAGTACCGGCGCCTATAACTTCGAGCTCGAGGTAACCGACGACAAGGGTCTACGGTCCTTCGACCGCAAGAAGATCGAGGCCGCGGATCTGCCCGATCTGCGATGATCCGCGTTCCCGGCGCGCGCCGTGAGGTGCGCGCCGCCGATCTCCCGGCGTCGGTGCGCAACGCCAGCGAAAGTGTTTCATCGGCCCCTATCCCGCCGTGCTGGGCGCCGTTTGTGGCTGGCGGTCAAGACAGCGGTTGATCTTCCCGAAAAGCTCTTCCCACTCGAAGGGTTTGCAAACGTAATCGTCGGCTTTGGCGGCGAACGCCTTCTCGATGTCCCCCATCATCGTCTTGGCCGTGAGCATGATGATCGGGATGTGGGCCGTATCGGGACGTTGCTTGAGCATTTGGCACATCGTCAGCCCGTCGATGCCGGGCATCATGATGTCGAGCAAAATCAGGTCGGGAATTTCCGAGACGGCAGTTTGAAAACCCAGGTCGCCGTCGGGTTCCAGCACCACGTCGTAGCCCAACATGTCCAGGCGAAACGCTGTCGCGCGAACGACGTCTTCCTCGTCGTCGACGATGAGAATCTTGATCTTGTCTTCGGATTGGCTCATAACGTTCTCTCGGCCGGTAAAGGTTCGGTTTGTCTTCCTTCGAGCGGAATTGTTTCCTCCGCCGCCTGCTCGGCGTCCTCGGCGGCCGGGTTCGGCGCATCATGAGAGACGCCGGCAAGGTTCAGGATGTCTTGCGTGATCCGGTCCGCCGCCACGAGCGCGACCTGCGTGGACCGCGGCAAGTAACGTTCCACCCGAGCCAGCTTTAATACGTCGTTCAGGTTTCGCGCCAGCGTACGAAGCTGCGATTGGACGGCGGTCTCGTCGACGGCCGGCATAGGCCGCGCGGTCTCTATGCGCGGGGCAAGCAAATCATAAACCCGAGAGGCAATCGACTGCGCGCCGTCGATTTTGGAAAGGTAGTCCACCGCCCCGAGGTCGAGGGCGCGCTGCCGAAACTCCGGCTTGGCGTTGCACGAAAACAGCAGGATCTTGATCTGAGCCCATTTCGGTTCAGCTTTGACGAGCCGCGTGAGCTCAAGGCCGTTCACCTCGGGCATCATGAAATCGACCAGCACCAGATCAACTTTGCGCGAACGGATGACGTCGAGCGCTCGCGCACCGTTCTCCGCCGTCAAGACTTCGTACCCCGCGCTTGTCAAGCGAAACTGAAGAGTGGCAATGATATCGGGCTCGTCGTCCACGATGAGTACAGTCGTTTTTTCCATGCTTACCTCCCGCCGATGATTCCGCTGTTGCTATCCGAGTTCTTGGCCGGCCGCAGAGAGAACGAGAAAGCCGAGCCCGCGCCCACTTCCGACTCAACCCAGATCCGGCCCCGGTGCAGGTCGACGATTTTCTTGCAAATGGCCAGCCCGAGTCCGGTGCCCCCCGAGCGGCGTCCCGGCCCCGTACTGAGCTGCACGAAGGCGTCGAAAATATTGTCAAGTTTGTCTTCGGCAATGCCGGGACCGGTGTCCTGAATCCGAACCACGACTTCGTCGCCGTTCAGCGTCGTAACCACTTCAATCCAGCCGCTTTCGCCGTACCGGATGCCGTTGCCAATCAGATTGGTGAGAACCTGGCTGATGCGGTCGGAGTCCATGCGCACCGGCGGCAGCCGGCCGTCCAACGCAAGTTCGAGGCGCAGCCCTTGTTTTTCCGCGGCCAGGCGCTGTTGGGCAACGGTCTCGGCAACCAGCGCGTTCAGGTCGGCGGGGCCGAACTCGATGTTAAATTCGCCGCGTTCGAGTTTCGAGAAGTCGAGCGTATCGTTGATCAGACGGTGCAGTCGGTCGACATTGCGTTTCGCCAGGGCCAGGAAATCGGCTTGGTGTTTGTTGACTTCGCCGGCCGTGCCGTCCGAAACCACGTCGACGGCTTCCTTGATGGCCGTCAGCGGTGTTCTCAACTCGTGGGAGACCATCGAGGTGAACTCGCTTTTGACCATCACGGCCTGCCGCAACGCCTCGAGCATGCGATTGCGCTCGGTGACGTCGCGCGTGACGGCAACGTAGTTCGTCGTCCGCCCGCCCGGGTCGCGGATCGGGGCAATGGTCTGCTCGACGTCGAACAGCGTTCCGTCCTTGTGCTTGTTGCGCAGCGACCCCCGCCACACTTCGCCCCGCGTCAACGCGCCCCACATTTGTTCGTAAAATTCCGGGGGCTGGACGCCGCTTTTGAGGATGCGCGGGTTTTGCCCGATCGCCTCGTCTCGCGAATACCCCGAGACTCTTTCGAACGCCGGGTTGACGAAATGAATCCGACCCTCGGTGTCGGTGATGAAAATGGCCTCCCCGGCGGATTCGAGCGCGGCGGCGAGCAGAGTATGCTCCTCTTCCATGCGCTTGCGCTCGGTGATGTCGAACCCGACGCCGATCAGCCCCGTCGAGCGGCCGTCGTTGTCGAGCACGGGGGCCTTGATGACCAGGACCGTACGTGACTCGCCCTGAAAGTCGATCGTCTCTTCATGGCGTACCGGGCGGCGGGCCGCCATTACTTCGCGGTCTCGTTCGACGAAGCGTGAGGCGACGTCTCGGGGGAACAAGTCGAAGTCGGTCCGCGAGACCACTCTCGACGCCGGCAACCCCAACGCTTCGGCAAAGACCCGATTGACCGCGCTATAGCGGAATTCCGCATCCTTTAGGAACGCAAGGCCGGCAGGTTGTCGAGCAGCGTTTTGACTTCGCGGTTCTTCTGGCGATACGCCGAGGCCAACTGCGCATGGGAGCGCAACTCCTGGTTGAGCCGTTGATCGAATTCCAGGGCGAGATCGCGATGCAGCACCGCCATCGAGCCGAAGACACGCTCTCGGCCGGACGCCGGAGCTGCGTCGAGCGCCGATTGAGCGCACTCCCAGTAGCACTCCAGCGCATCGCCGATCGAAATGTGCTGTTCGGTCATCTCCCGGGCCAGCCGACGAATTTGCGAGCGAGCCTGCTCCGATTCGTTCGACAGGAATTCAACAATCGCTTCGCGACAGTCGTCGAACCTGGAGGATACGGGTGATGACTCGAGAAGATTGACTTCCATCGCGGCCCATGCCCCGCCGGCGGACTCGCCGAGCGGGAATTGTCGTCAACCTACATATCGACGCCGAACTATCGGGTCTTGAGTCAATTTACAGAGAACTCCAAGTCAGCTCGGCTCCGGTGCGCTAGGTAGTGGTCGGAATTGTCGGCCACGGCCGACAACCTCCGGCCGGCGGATCTCACGGCGGTCGCGAACAAGCCTCTCCAGCCGAGGCGTCGAAATCACGCCATGGCGCGGCCAACGGTCCGGCTCGCGTGGGTCGCCGCCGCTGACTTGTCAGTCGGAACCAGCCTGTGTCCACCAAAAGAAGACGGTGTGAGGTTCAATGCTGTCCTCGGATGGCTCGCACCAGCTGCTTGAGCGAGAGTAACCGTCCACTCCAAGATCCGATGTGCTGATCAAAGTCTTCGAGACGGCATCTCGATCAATCATCATGCGCGGGTGATACCGTCGGATCGTTTCCCTTGCGCCTTCGATATCGAACTTCATGAAATCCACGCGGTCCAACCCGAGTTGCGCCACCAGAAGATCGATGGTCGTGAGTTGTACTTCGATTTCACCCGATCCGCCTGGTACGATCAAGCTGCTGGCGCCGGGATTGCCGGCGTTGAAATGCAAATTCATGGTCCCTTCCCTGCTCCATACAGCTTGCGGCACCAACACCGGCCGCCCCTCCGCCAACTCCGAGCGGAAGTTCCGCCGCAGACATTCCAAGTTGCGGGGCTGCGGTTCGACCGCAACGACTTTTGCGGCTCCCAGGCTGAGAGCTTTCGCGACAAACACGCCGACGTTAGCCCCGCAGTCAATTACGACGTCGCCCGGCTTGACGGTCTTGTCTGGGGCGAAATCGGTGAGAAAGTCGTTCTCGGCCAGTATGTAAGTAAAGTGCTGGTCTTTCATGCCTCCCTGACTCGGCACCCAAAAGTCGCGCTGCGAGAGAGAAATTAGGACAAGATCCGCATCCTTGTCGTACGTTTCGATCCGCAGTTGCTCCTCGTAATCGGCCATCCGATCCACGAACTCGCGGTAGTTGGCATGGAAACCGGTCACAGCACCCCAATCACAATTCGGCGCTTGGCCGAGAACCTTCTTGCTAACCGTCCATCCAGTCACAACCACGGACTCCATTACGTCGGGAACGACCCACATGCCGCCGGCAACGCCCACCAGCAGTCCCACCACCAATCCGCTTGCAATTCTTACGCGCTTCATTGGAATGCGTGATCAGAAACCAACCAGTATATCGAAAGCTCTTCAGCGAACTCCGCGCCTCGCCGATCGAGATATGTTGCTCGGTCATCTCCCGCGCAAGCCGATGGATGTGCGAGCGAGCCTGCTCCGATTCGTTCGACAGGAACTCGACAACATATCGACGCCGAACTATTGGGTCTTGAGTCAATTTACAGAGAACTCGAATGCAGCCCCGCTCGAATGGCCCCCCGCGGGCGTTTGTGGCGCCGCCCGTGACAACCGCCGACGGTGGACCCCTCGACGCCTCCTTAGCTTGCTTACCTCCCTTGGGCCTCCACGCTCCAAACCCGACCGTATGCCGGGTGGCCAAGAAGGTAAGGGTGGGGGAAGCCGCCGGCACGATCCAAGGCCGACCAACGAACGCCATCCCGTTTGTCGCTACGGCTCGCGCTCGTATTCGGCTTGCAGGCGTTCGAGGCGGTCGCGCGAGAGGTCGCCGCGGTGAACGACGAGGCGGTAGCGGAAGGTGAGCGGCTTACCGCGCTTTAGCGCAACGGGGCGGCGCCCGGGCCAGACGGGGTTTTGCATGCTCGTTTGCGAGCGCAAGATCCAGGGCCGCGGGAAGCCGGGCAACGAAGGATGGCAGAGAATGGCGATTCCGGCGGGCCCGCCGTTCTTGCCCGAGAACGACCCTGTGAGATCAACCCAGCGAGCCGATTCGAGCGCCGTGCGACGAGGCGTCAGCGGACCCCGCCCGCCCAGAAAACGCAGGTCTTCGGGTAAACGCGCACGGACCGAAAATCCACCGTACCCCTTGTCGTCCTCCGAACCGCCGAGTGACAGATCATCGACGCGGGGTGTCAGGCGAATTTCGAAATCGATCTTGCGCCAATCTCGCTCGATCCGGTGAACCCGGACGGTCGTGACCTCGTCGAGGAAGGGCTGCTCCTTTCCGGCGGCATCGGTCAACGCCGGTGATACCCATTCCGCCCGCACCCGTAACGCCGCCCTGCCACCTCCGGCGGAGACGGGTTCGGCCGCGACAACACGGGCCAGGAAATCCTGTGCTAACCAGGCGTCTCCCATCTTGCGCCCGCTGACCGTGACCTGATGCCAAGCCCAGAAAATACCCCGGTGGTGGATGTGATCGGCCGGGAAGTCTTCGGTCAAAATTTCGCCATCGAGACCATAGAGCGGATGAATGTAGTTGGCACGCTTCGCCCGCCCGTCGAGCGATTTGGGGTCGAGTTGATAGAACAGAACCGGCCGGCCGGCGTCGAGGAAAAGAAACCCTTCCGCGCGGCGTTCAAGACGCGGGCCCGATCCAGGCGAGTCAGCCGGCAGCAAGCCGACCGCGCACGGCACCAGAAGGGTCGCCACCAGCTGGCGGGCAAGTGAGGGTATGCGGCGCTTCGCCGCCGATTGCGATTTTGCGCGGCGAGTTGGGATACCCCAACGTAGCATTTGTAGGCGCGAAATTGTCGTCTTTCCCGGCGGATACGCGGACCCGCCGGCCCACACCTCCCGTAAGTCCGACGCAGCGGGGTAGACTGAACCTGATCGCCGCAACCGTTCGAGGTTGGCTGTGATATGAGTGCTCTCTCCAGTCAATCCCTCTTTCTGCTCACCGATCTCTATCAACTGACGATGGCCTTCGGCTATTGGAAGTCGGGGCGGGCCGACCGCGAGGCGGTATTTCACTTGGTCTTCCGTCGGAACCCCTTTGGAGGCGGCTTCAGCATCGCCTGCGGGCTGACGCAGATTTTGGAGCTCCTCAAGGACTTTCGACTCAGCGCCGACGACCGGGCTTATCTGGAAACGCTGAAGGGCAACGACGACGCGCCCTTGTTCTCGCGGGAGTTTCTCGATTACCTCGGCAACATGCGATTGCGCTGCGATATCGACGCGATACCGGAGGGTACGGTCGTCTTCCCGCAAGAACCGCTGGTGCGGGTGAAGGGACCGCTCCTCGAGGCACAGATTCTGGAGACCGTCCTGCTCAATGTCATCAACTTTCAAACGTTGATCGCGACCAAGGCGGCGCGGGTGACCATGGCGACGCGGGGGCGGAGGACGTTGGAATTCGGGCTGCGGCGGGCACAGGGAATCAACGGCGGTTTGACCGCGTCGCGGGCAGCTTACGTCGGCGGTTGCGACGCCACCTCGAATGTGTTGGCGGGGAAATTGTACGGCATCCCCGTCGCGGGCACGCACGCCCATAGTTGGGTAATGTCGTTCGATAGCGAGAAGGAAGCTTTCGAAACCTACGCGGAAGCTTTGCCCAACAATACAATTTTCTTGGTCGACACCTACGACACCGCCGAGGGAATCGAGCGGGCGATCGAAGTTGCGCGCGGCATGCGGGCACGCGGCCGCGAGCCGATCGGCATTCGACTGGACTCGGGAGATCTCGGCCGGCTGAGCTTTGCAGCGCGCCGTCGACTCGACGAGGCGGGTTTCCCCGAGGTGAAGATCGTCGCCTCGGGTGACCTGGACGAGTATTCCGTGGCCGAGCTCGTCCAAGCCGTTGCGCCGATCGACGTTTTCGGCGTGGGGACGAAGCTCGCCACGGCCTACGAGGAACCGGCGCTCGACGGCGTGTATAAGTTGTCGGCCGTTTCTGATGAGCAGGGCCGCCGGCACCCGAAGCTCAAGACCTCAAACGACCCGGCGAAGACTTCGAACCCGGGGTGTTTGCAGGTTCGGCGCTTTCGTCGACAGGGACGCTTCGTCGGAGATGTCATCTACGACGAGGAGACGGAGCCGCGAGGGGTCGGCTTCGACTCTGCGGCGGCTGATCCGGAAGTATCAGCTGGGCCGCCCGACGCTTTTGAGGACCTGCTTGTGCCGGTGATGCGCGGAGGCAAGGCAGTCTATGAGCCGCCCTCGATCGAGCAAGCCCGCTGGCGCGCTTTGGAGCAGGTGGCCGCTCTGCCCGAAGACGTGAAACGATTCGAGGAACCCTCGACCTACCCGGTTCACTTGGAACCGACTCTGGCCGCTCGCAAGGAGGAAATGATCCGGAAGATTAGAGATGGCTAGCCCCAATGCTCTTCACTTAAGGATCCTTGCGAGGAAGGGATATCAACCAGGATTTCCATTTTGGCCCTGGCACGGTCACAGGATACACCCCCGCTGCGCCGAATACCACGTCTTTTCGCGCTGAACCCTGCACATCACCTCCGCCGGTAGGCGCCAGGGCTCGTCCGTCCCCGCTCACAGACGTTGATTGAGCGGACTGAACGGCGCTCCGGCCGACACTGCTCCCTGCGAAACCTTTTTGGAGCCAAAAACTGTTGATCCTCGCCCGGGCAACGCTACCCACCCGGCACAGGCAGCGCCCAGATCCTATGCAGCATGTCACCGAACAGCCGCCGGTTCAGATGCCCCTCCGCCAGCAGCAACCAGTAGTAGCGAGCATGCTTGACCAGCCGACCGCCGGTCTTCATCAACCTGTGTTGCAAACTCGTTAGCGACCAGCTTTTGATTCGCTGCGGCAGCCCTAGCCGCCGCCACAGGTTGCCCAGGTTGTAGGCCAGCACGCTGAGTTGCAGCCGTACCTCGTTGGCTCGGAAGCAGTGACACGACAAGCGGGTCCAGTGCGTGGCCTGTTTGCCTTCTTTGATCCACTGCTCCGCCGTGCCGCGCTTGTTGTAGAACCGCACGACCGAGCGGCTCGGCAAGCTCATGCTCGTCACGACAAATCCGACGCGCGGGAATAGTTCGCCCTGGTGATGCTCGACCTTGGCGACAACTCGCCTTGCCTTCGACCAGCTCTCGGCCTGATAGCGAAAACTCTTGTAGCGCACTAGGGGCTTGGCGTTCGGCCTGCCCGGTGGCCGAAACAGGATGTCCTCGATCTCCAGCTCCAGGCTCTTGTTCGCCGGGATGCGAATCACGTAGTCCACGCCGCGCTCCTCCATCGCCTCGTAGATCTCGGGCTTGGCGAAGGCGGCGTCGGCGCGGAACGTCACCTGTTTGCCCTCCGCCTGTTGTCGTTCGATCTCCGGCAGTAGCAGCTCGTCCCAGTCCTCGGCGCTGTGCACGTTGCCGGGACGCAGCTTCGCGCCTAGGCAGTCGCCGTGCTGGTTGAACAGCAACAGCGGGTGATAGCAGAGGGACTCAAAATGGCCGTTGTAGGCACTGCCTTCCTGTTGGCCGTGGACGGGGCTCTCCGTGGAGTCCATGTCGAGCACCACGCGGTCTGAACCGTCGGGAGCTTCGGCTTGCGCGACCAGCTCCCGGTTCACTGCCATCAGCCCCAGCAAGTTCTCTTCGCTCGCCAGCATCTCCGTCTCGAAGCCATGCAGCGTCGAGGTCAAGGCTGCTCCGCGATCCCAGTTCCTCTTCGAGCCGATCAAGCGAAAGGTCGGATCGGCGGATACTCGAACGGCGTCATTGAGGTCCTCGTAGCCAGCGAGTCGGCTGTAGACCGACTGCCGCAGCAGATCGGCCAGCGCGAACTTCTTGTTCAAGCCTTGTCGCGAGTCGCTGAGATGCTCGTCGATCAGCTTCCCGAGTCCGAGTCGTTCATCCAGTTCGCGAACGAGAATCAGACCGCCATCCGAGGTGACTCGCGATCCTTGGAAATCGACTTTGAGAAATCCATTGAACGTGAGCTGAAACGGCTTGTTTTCTTTTTCACCCATCGGGTGTTGACCTCCATGGCGTCCTTATCGGGCTCTAGCCCCTATCAATAAAGACGCTGAAGGTCGCTGGATGGTCTGAAGCTCATACATCAAATTGAAAATGCGGGATCAATCCGGCGGCGTGTTGGCGCGCCGCTCGGGGCCGTCCCCTGGGTAGCGTTGACTCGAGGACGGACACATGCTCCGCAGCCCCGGCAGGGGCCCCGGAATTTAGCCCACGGCTTCAGCCGTGGGACCGCATCCAATAAACCGAACGAGCCCCGGAGGGGCGGCAGGAAATCATCCCCAGAGATGCCGCTCGTCAACTCCGTTGCGTTCTTTTCAACAGAGACACGAACTCATCCTCGAAGGAAACTGGGCGGTGGTGTTCCTCCTGATTGGCGATGTATCGCAAGATTTGCTGATTGGAGAACGGGCCGTCGTTGTTTCGTCGAGAACACGACGTGCACCAAGATGTGGGCGAAGGCGTGGGCCATGTTCCGGCACCCCTCTGGGGCTTTCCGCTTTGTGTCCATTTTCCCACGGCTGAAGCCGTGGGCTAAATTCCGGGGCCCCTTCCGGGGCCGCGGGCGTGTCTCCGTCCTGGAGCCAACGCTACTCAAGGGACAGCCCAACCACGCCTCTGTTTCTACTGCTCGCATTGCGGGAGGTGCGCCCACATTTATTTCGCGCACCCACGCGGCGGCCGGGGGTTTACACCGACGAAGATTCCTCGTACGTCCCGAAGACTTCCTTCAATACGCCGCACATCTCACCCAGCGTGGCGTAGGCCTTGACGGCCTCGAGGATCGGCGGCATCAGATTGTCGTCGCCCCGCGCGGCTTGGCGGAGCCGATCGAGCGCTTCGGTCACCGCTGTATCGTCGCGTTCGGCACGCAGCGCGGCGAGCGACGCGGATTGCCGCTCGGCGACGGAATGGTCAATGTAGAGCGTCGGGATCGGCTGCTCTTCGTCGTCGACCTGGGTATTCACGCCGACGATCAACTTTTCACCCCGCTCGACAGCGCGCTGATACTCGTAACTCGATCGCGCGATCTCGGCTTGGGGATAGCCCTGCTCGACGGCGGCGACCATGCCCCCAAGGACATCGATCTTGTCGAACTCCTCGAAGCACTTCTTTTCCATGTCGAGCGTCAGTCGTTCGACGAAATAACTGCCGCCGAAAGGATCGACAACGTCGGTAACGCCGGTTTCGTGGGCGATCACCTGCTGCGTGCGCAGCGCCAGCAGCGCGGCCTCCTCGGTCGGCAGCGCGTAGGCTTCGTCGAGCGAGTTGGTGTGCAGCGATTGCGTCCCCCCGAGCACGGCCGCCATCGCTTGCACGGCCGTACGAACAAGATTGACGCGCGGTTGCCGCGCGGTCAGCGAAACACCGGCCGTCTGCGTATGGAAACGCAGTTTCCAAGAGCGCGGGTTCTTCGCGCCGAAACGGTCGCGCATGACCTTGGCCCAGATCTTGCGAGCCGCTCGAAACTTGGCGATTTCCTCAAAGAAGTCGCTATGGGCGTCAAAGAAAAAACTCAGCCGCGGCGCGAATTGATCCACGTCAAGCCCTCGCTCGACGGCCCAGCGGACATACTCGATGCCGGCGCCCAACGTATACGCCAGCTCCTGCGCGGCCGTCGCGCCGGCTTCGCGAATGTGATAGCCACTGATCGAGATGGGATTGAAGCGCGGTGCGTGCCGGGCGCCGAACTCGAGCGTGTCGACGACCAACCGCATCGAGGGGCGCGGAGGATAGATGTACTCCTTCTGCGCCATGTATTCCTTGAGGATGTCGTTTTGGATGGTGCCCAAAAGCCGCGACCAATCGGCCCCCTGCTTTTCGGCCGCCGCCAAATACATCGCCCACAAGATCGCCCCCGACGAGGTGATCGTCATCGAGGTGGTCACCTCGGCGAGCGGGATGCCCTCGAAAAGCCGCTCGAGGTCGGCCAGCGAGGAGACCGCCACCCCGCACTTGCCGACCTCGCCTTCAGAAAGCGGATCGTCGCTGTCGTAACCCATCAACGTGGGCAGATCGAAGGCCACCGACAACCCGGTCTGCCCTTGCGACAGCAAGAAGCGGTAGCGGCTGTTGGTCTGTTCGGGCGTGCCGAAGCCCGAAAACTGCCGCATCGTCCACAGCCGCTCCCGGTACATCTCCCGATGAATGCCGCGGGTGTAGGGAAACTCACCGGCCTCGGCGAGGTCTTGGGAAGGGTCGAGATCGGCGAGGTCGTCGGCGGTATAGACCTGCTTGACGTCGGCGCCGGAAAGCGTCGTATGGCGCTTGGCCGAAGAGCCCGCCGGGCTCGACCCGGATGTGGTTTTGGCGGTCGACATATGTCTACGCTTCCAACAGTCTAACGGAGAGCCAAACACGATAGGACGGTGAACGAGGGGCGTAATCCATCCGCGAGACGAGTACGCCGAGCAGACGACATGCTTTCACCGTTACCCCTGTACGCTCCCGCGACCTGCCCGGGAAATGCACCGGTCCCGCGCGAGAAAAGTTCTAAAGTTCTTCCGTTTCGTAAAATTTCCATGTTTTGTGGTTCGATTTGTCCCTTTATGGGCGGTTTTGACGCGAGTTATAAGCGAAGGTCGCGATCTTGTCTTCTCGAAGTGTCGAGCGATCGCGGCCGCCCCGATACGGTGGCGGGAAGGAAGAAACTTTATGGCTTCAATAGAGCAATTCGGCGGCTGGGCCAAAGCGTGGAAGTGGACGAAACAGGGAGTGTCACGTCTCCCGACCTTTATCAAGTTCACTATTTCGTGCGTGCTGTCGGTATGGGGCTACGACACTGTCCACTACCATGACTCGACCATCGAGCCGCTGGTCGAGGCGATGACGGTTCGGGTCGAGACCCGAATCGAGCAAGCCGAGTTGAGACTGGAACAACTGAACCTTGAAGCGAGCGGAAAGCTCACGCTCATCGAGGACAGCCTCCGCGAGCACAGCGACGACGCCCAACAACTCAAAACCGACTTCCAAGACTTTGCCGGGAGAGCCATCGGTCGCCTGCAAACGCTGGCCGAGAACCACAAGCAAATGGAGCGCGAATTGGACGCCGAGCACGCCCGCGTGGAACTCCGGCTCGGGGAAGTCAAGACAGCCGCGGCTGAAACACATCGCGCCGCCCTGGCCGCCGAAAAGCAGTCCAACAAACTCTGGCGGGAAGTCGAAGGCCTGCCCGCGAACGTCCTGGCCCACGATCAACGGCTGATCGACTTTCTCGACGACCAACCATTCGACCAACTGCGCCACGAAGTCTTGGGCGCGACCGCCGAAGTGTCTCGATCCCGGGACCTCGTCGTGCTCCGCGGCGACGAGAAAAAGCAGGTCAATTTCAAAATTCTCCAGCACGACAAAGACACTGGGAAATACAGTCTGCGCGATTACGGCGTGGACTTTGCCGTCGAGCAGACCACGAGCCCTTGCGGCGTCCGGATCACCGTCAAGGCCGGCCACAACTTGCCGCAAACCTTGAACAAGTTCTGTGAAAACAAAAGTCGCAGGCTCGACCATGTTCCGTTGACCGCTACCTTGATGTACGTCAAGAACAACTTCATGCACAAAGACCTGATTGTCTTGGCGGTGGTTGCCGACAGCCGGGCGGAGCCTCCCGTGCAGAATTCCGGTCCCGCGCGGCGCGCCGGCGGGCCGGAGCCGGATACCGCCCCCGGGCGGCTCCCCACGGCAATCTCCGTTGTATCGAGGGAAAGGCCATGAAAATTCTACGTACAACCGTCTTTGCCCTGACCTGTTGCAACATCGTCGCGGTCGCCGCCGACCCCGCTTGGACGCCACCGCGTTGCTCCGACCTTCGGGACAACGAGAAGAACAGAAAACCGTTGTTCGCTCTGCTGTGTCAGCAAGAACTGGAGCAGAACTATTTGGACGGTTTTCGGCGGGCTCGCAATAACCATAGACAAGAGACGGGGGCCCCCGACCCATTCGCGACCTGCATCGAAACCTACTCCGGGGACGAGGACGGCGTGGGAAAGCTCGTCAATTTGATTCGGGGCAACGGCGCCCCCAAAGCGAGTCTGATTTTGGGCCCGACATTCAGCGGAGTCTACCTGGGCGCAATCAAGCAGCTCGACGACGGGAAAGGCGGTGAAGCTCCGCGGGTTCCCGTCATTTCCCCGGTCGTTCAGGCCCCGGATGTCCGCAATGAACGCAAGGGTTGGTTTTTTCGCACCAACTTAAATGCCTCGCTTCGCGTCGAGGCGATCATGGACTTCACCGAGGGTTGGCCGATCACCTCCATCACGATTCTCTACCCCAACACCGACTACGGTCGCCTCGCCGAGGACCATTTCCGCAAGCAGCTCCCGGCCGATCTGGTGGAACAATACCGCTCCTACGAGTACAAAAGGCACGGAGGCGACAGAGCAGCTGTGACCAAAGTCATGGATCGACGGCCGGAAGCGTTGGGGATCTTCGGCGTTCCCAGCGAGATGCTTCGGATCCTCCGCTCAGTCCGTCGAAGGGCGTTGCTGCCCTACCGGCCCTTGACCTTCACGATCGGGGATCCGAGCAGCCAAAGGGAAAAGCCCGCCATGGACGGCGTGTATTACGTTTCCGTCGTGGAGCACGCGGCCTGCCGGGCTTCGAAGGCACTGGACGGGAAAGGAGCCGACCGATGCGACATTGGGCCCAGCGAGATCAAAGCTCTGACGTTCGACACCTCCCAACACGTTCTTCGCTTGGCTGCCGCGTCGATCAAGGGGAAAGACTTTGACGCCGAAGGATTCCGCGATGCCTTCGTGGCGTTGTTGCAAAGTACAAGCGACGCCGGCTCGACCACTCGAATGTCGTTTTCCGGCCTGGAGAATCAAGCGGAGCCGAAGATATACAGGATTGAGGGCGGCTCGATCACCGAGCCGCCCACGCTTGCCGAGATGGGGCTTGCCGGCTGGGTTGCCAATAAGTGGGACCTCTTGAGCGGCAGGTTCGGCCAGGCGATGCTGGCTCTAAATCTCCTCGTGCTGGTGACCGTCACCGTCGTAATCGCCGGGCTTGACGTCAACCGGTCTTTCGGGGGACGTTTTCGCAAGATCTTCTTTCATTGGCACTTCTGGCTGTTGTGCGGCTTCAACACATGCCTTGTATTGGCCCTCTACTTTTACATGGGCGAGAACGAAACCCTGCGCTACGACAGCCTGCTCGCGGCCTTGGCCGTGGCGATGGGGCCGTCGGTCTTGCTGCGTACGACCTTCTTCGAAACTCCCGCCGGCAAGGCGATCGGCCTCGCTCAGGTCTACGACCAATTCCTCCTTTGGATCAACGAGCGAATGATGCTGCGCCGCTACAAACTGTTCAGTCGCTTCGTGAACGTCATTGCTTATTACAACCCCGGCAAGAGCCTGGCGGCCAAACTGAGGCGACTTTACCGCAACGCCAAGACGGCCGAGATGCGTCGACACCTGGAGGCGGGCCTGGCAAAAGAAATCGAGGAATCCGAATCGTACATGGAGGCGCGCTTGTCGTACGCGCGACGCTTGCTGCAACGGTTCGAATGGGACGAATTGCGGGAAGAGTTCGCGCCGCCGGAATATCGCAACGATCTGCCGGGCAACCCCGCTGAGCTAATTAACCGTTGCGCCCGATATTGCCAGAGTAACACGGAACGCCAGAAGAAGCTCGCATGGGTCGTGGAAGAGCAAATCAAGGCCCGACCGAAGGAAGTCGGCGACAAGCTTCGAGAAGACCTGCAAAAGGAGTTGGACGATCAGAGCCCGTCTATCTACGAGCTATCCCAAGTGAATTTTCTCGTAACACGCTGCGCGTTCACGCCGGAATTGTTCCGTGACCACGAACTACTTCCGAAAGACTTCAAATTCTCGGATCCCACCTCCGGGTCGTTCGTAAGAAAAATACGCGGCCAGCTGGGGCTCGGAACGACCGTTGACGCATCAGCCTCCGGCGGTGACGATCAAGACGACGACCGACCAACCGGGCTTGCCGCTACGGCCCCATAGCGGCGGCTGCTAGGCCGTGTCCGGGCTTGACGAGGGAGCCTTTCTAATCTGCACGAACTGCCAGCCGAAGCGGCCCTTGATGCACAAATGCCCGTTCGTCACTTGCTGCTCGAGCGGCGAGGTCACCTTGACGATCTGATTGTCCTGCGTATGCAGGGTGAGTGTGCAGCCGACGCCGCAGTAGGGGCAGATCGTGTCGGTTTCGGCTTGATCGGGTTCGTTCCAGTTGTCGGCTTCGCGCAGGTCGTGTTCCCTCTTGAACATCAGCGCCCCGGTCGGGCAGACGCCGATGCAGTTGCCGCAATAGACGCAGGCCGAGTCCGGCAGGGGATTATTGAACTCCGTCGAAATCCGGGCGTCAAAACCGCGCCCGGCGACGGCGATGGCAAAAGTGTTCTGGGCGTCGGTGCCGCACGCTTCGACGCACTTATAGCAGAGAATACATTTCGAGTAATCGCGCGTGTAAAGCTCGTTGTCCACTTTGACCGGTTGGTGCACGTTATCCGCCGTCGTCGGATCGGGCGCGGCGTGTTCACCTGGACGAGTACCGTCTCGCTCGCCGGCCTCAGCCGGTGCGGCGGCGGGTCCGTAACGGTCCGGCTTCGCGTCATAGCGCTCCATGTAGGACAGCAGTTCCGGAGCCGTCGAAACGTCCACCGACGACGCCAGAAACTCGAGCACCATCTTGCGGCTGTGGCGCACACGCTCGGAATCGGTATGCACCACCATGCCCGGCTCCACCTTGCGCGAACACGCCGGTACCAGAGTTCGCGATTTCTCCAACTCAACGACGCAAATCCGGCAAGCGTTGACCGGCGTCAGGTTTTCGAGATAACAAAGCGTCGGCGTATCGATACCGAGCTTGCGCCCGGCGTCGAGCAGCGTCGAGCCCTCGGGCGCCGAGACGGTTTGGCCGTCGATCGTAATCTCGACCTCGGGCTTGGATTCCCGGGGCGGAATCACGGGGATCGGTCCGCGCGGAACGGGAATCTTCAGATCGGGCGCGTCGGCGGGTGAGGTGGGTGAGTTCATGGGTCTTGGCGGCGACGATGGCTACTTGATCCAGAAACGGTTCCGTCTCTATGAATCAGCGGACTCTTAATGCCGCTGTGAGAATGAGCGCCCGAGCGTTCCCGCCGCCCCTTCAGGGCTCAACCTGATTTAGATTCCGTACCCGGGGTTCCGCCTTCGGCTCCACCCCGGGCTATATTCCTGTCGCCGCTTCGCGGCTCAAGACATTGGCGATCTCCCCGGTCTCAATGCCATTCATCATAAGCTCGCGGGGCTGTTCTCGGAGGAACTCTCCGCGGCTCCAAATATATTCCATCGCTTCAGCGCCGACTCAATTGCGCTTGACGCCGTGTGGCCCAGCCCGCAGATCGAGGCGTCGCGCATGACTTGGCCGAGTTCGCCGAGCATCACCAGTTCATCTTGCTTCGATCCGATCGTTTGGTCGGTGTCGAGGCGATGGAGCAGCTCTTCCTGGCGAACCGTGCCGACTCGGCAGGGTACGCACTGTCCGCACGACTCGTCGCGGAAAAAGCGCGCGATCCGCAGCAGAATCTGTTTCATGTCAACCGTGTCGTCGAATAGCATCACGACCGCCGAACCAAGCGTCGCGTCGATCGCGCGGGGGCCTTCGAACGTCAGCGGTGTGTCCAGCTCGTCGGGCGTCACGAAGGCCCCCGCCGCGCCGCCCAACAAGACGGCCTGCAAGTTCCCACTGCCCGCGACGCCGCCGGCGAGCTCGATCACCTCGCGTAGCGTGATACCGAACTCGGCTTCGTAGACGCCGGGCCACGCGACATGTCCGGAAACGCAGAACAGCTTCGGACCGGTCGAGCGCTCGGTGCCGATCGCCGCGTAGGCCGCGCCGCCTTCCAAGACGATATGCGGGACGTTGACGAGCGTTTCGACATTGTTCACCAGCGTCGGCCGCTGAAACAGACCGGCCTGCGTGGGGAAAGGCGGCTTGTTGCGCGGCTCGCCGCGATAGCCCTCGATGGAGTTGAACAACGCCGTCTCTTCGCCGCAAATGTAGGCGCCCGCGCCCTTGCGAATCTCAATATCGAAACGCAAGCCGTGCCCCATCACGTCCGCGCCCAACAGCCCGGCCTCGCGGGCTCCGGCCAGTGCGTTTTCCAAGTGTTCGATCGCGAGCGGATATTCCCCCCGAACGTAGATATAGCCCAGTTCGCAACCGGTGGCCGTACCGGCGATCGTCATGGCTTCGACCAGCGCGAAGGGGTCGCCCTCCATCAAGACGCGATCTTTGAAGGTTCCCGGTTCCGATTCGTCCGCGTTGCAAATCAGATAGCAGGGGCCGTCTGCTTCCGAAACCGCCTTCCATTTGATCGACGCCGGGAAGGCCGCCCCGCCGCGGCCTACTAATTTCGAGTCGGTGATTTCTTGGATCACTTGTTGCGGTCCGATGTCGAGCGCCTTTTGCAAAGCCTCGTAGCCGCCGTGCTCCCGATAATCTTCGAGGCTCGTCGGATCGGCCTTGCCGATGCGCCCGAGTAGGCGCAAACCGGACTGCCCAGCCTGCGGCACCGAAACAGCAGGATCAAATCGGTCGGGCCCGGCGGGCGGGCGACCGTTCGCGGAAGCCAGTTCTTCCAACACCGCGCCCGCCTCGGTCGTCGGCAGCATTTTTTCCCAATGCCGCTCGCCGGCGCCCGAGACGAGCGCCGCCGGGGCTCGTTCGCATTGCCCTAGGCAAGGGCTGCGCAGCCAGGTCGTTCCTCCGTCAGCCGCCGGCGTGCCGGCCGGGCCAAGCGTCTGTTCGAGCTGTTCACAAATCGCTCCCGCGCCGCGCGTCAGACAGGCGATGTCGTCACACACGTGGACGACCGCCGGAGGTCGAGGCCGGGTCGAAAGCAGGGCGTAGAAATCCGCCACACCGAAGGCTTCCGCCGGCGGGACGTTGAGTCGGCGGCAAGAGTAATTGAGAGCGCCGGGGCTGATCCAACCTATCCGCGATTGGATGCCGTGAAGAACCGGCAGCAGGCGATGGCGCTCCGAACGGGCGGCGTGCCCGGTCGCGGACATGCGGCCGTCACGTTCCACCGAGCGGTCGCCGCCGGTCCAGCGGGAATCGGCGGGGCCGAGAATTTTGTCGACCGCGGAACGCTCCTCGTCGGTCGGCTCGTCGTGAGTGAAGAGGAGGTCCATTCCGTTATCCGTGAACCGTGAACCGTGAACCGTGAGCCGAAAGCCGTGAAGCGATGGCTGCCGGTCCAATCGCCTTTGATCGACGATCGCCTAACGACCCTTCCGAAAACATTCCCACGAACATATACTGCATTCCATTCAAGACCGGCGAGATCACGATTTCTCGAGCTGCGCAGCGGCGACCGGAACATTAGCCCAGGGTGGAGCCGAAGGCGGAACCCTGGGTAGAAACCCCCACCCAAAAGAGCCCTGAAAGGGCGGCAGGAACGCCCCGCCACTCATTATCGCCCCGGCATGACGAACACCGCGCATTCATACGAACTCGGCTGAGATCCAGAGCAACAAACCAACACCGCCAACCGCGGACTGACCCCAAAAGTCGAGGTTCCATCTTCGGCTCACGGTTAACAGTTCACGGATCACGGCTTCCCCCACTTAGTCCCCGGTCAGTGCGGGTTCGGTGGCAATCGCCGTCTCTTCCAGCTTGTCGATGCGAATCGCCGTGGCCTTGAAATCCGCCGTTCCCGATTTGGGATCCACGGCATCGACGGTCAGCTTATTGGTTTCCACCTGGTCGGGGAAATGCAGCGTCATAAAGGCCAGGCCCGGGCGCAGGGCGGGGTCGAAACGGACCGGCGCAATGACCGACCCGCGGCGCGAGGTGATGCGCACGCGCTCCCCCTCGCCTAATCCGTATTGCTCGCCGTCTTCCGGGGCAAGGTCCAACGATTCGCCACGCCGCAGCGGCGAATGATAGAGCCCCGTCTGCACGCCCGTGTTGTAGGATTCGAGCCTTCTTCCCGTCGTCAGCCGCAGCGGATATTCTTCGCTCAACTCATCGAAGGGCGCCTTGTTTTCGACTGCGCTGAAAGGCGCGCGGGGGCCGATGATCGGCCTCTCCCACAAGCGCCCGTGCAGGTACTTTTCGCCCGGATGCGATTCGTCGAAACACGGCCAATGCAGCCCGCCCGACTCTTCCAGCCTTGCGTACGACATCCCGCCGTGCATCGGTGAGAGGCCGCGCACCTCGTTCCAAATCGTTTCTGGGTCAGGCGTACCCCAATCATGACCCTCACGCCGCGCCATCTCGAAAAGGATCTCGATATCGTCGCGCGCCCCGGCCGGCGGATCGAGCGCGGGCCGCACGCGCTGCACTTTGCGCTCGCTGCTGGTCACCGTGCCGTCGCTTTCCGACCAACCGGCCGCCGCCGGTAGGACGACATCGGCGGCTTCGGCTGTCTTGGTCATCAGAATGTCTTGGACCACCAGCGTATCCAGTCCTTCGAGGAGCTTTCGCGTGCGATTGTGGTCGGCTTCCGAAACCATCGGGTTCTCCCCGATAGCGAACAGCACCGTCAGTTCGCCGCGCTCCATGGCGTCGAACATTCCGCTTAAATGCCAACCCTTCTTGGGGGGGATCGGGCAGCCCCAAGCCTTTTCGAACTTTGCCCGCAACTCGTCGTTTTCGACGTGCTGAAAGCCCGGCAGCCGATCGGGCAGCGCGCCCATGTCGCCGCCGCCTTGGACGTTGTTCTGCCCCCGCAACGGGTTCAACCCCGACGCCCAGCGCCCTACATGCCCGGTCAAGATCGAGAGATTGATCAACGCCAGCACATTGTCGACCGCGTTGTGGTGCTCGGTGATGCCGAGCGTCCAGCAAAGCTCCGCCCTCGGGGCCTTGGCGTAGGCGTGCGCCAGGTCGCGAATCGCCTCGGCCGGCACGCCGCTGATCTTCTCGGCATGCTCCAAGGTGAACGACTCGACATGCTCCTTGTAAGCCTCGAAACCGCTCGTGGCGTTCTCGATGAACTCCTCGTTGGTCAGGCCGGCGGCGATGATCTCACGGCCCACGGCGTTTGCGAGGGCCACGTCGCTGCCGACGTCGAGCCCCAGCCAGCGGTCGGCCCATTGGGCGGACCCCGTCCTGCGCGGGTCGACGACATAGAGCTTCGCCCCCTTATGAATCGCCTTCAAGACGTGGTGGAAGAAGATCGGATGGGTTTCACGCGCATTCGACCCCCACAGGATCACGAGGTCGGTTTCCTCGATCGCCTGGTAGGAGCTCGTTCCTCCACCCGCTCCGAATACTGTCGCCAGACCGACGACGCTCGGGGCGTGTCAAGTACGGTTGCAACTGTCGATATTGTTGCTGCCGTAGACGACTCGGGCAAACTTTTGCGAGATGTAATTCAGCTCGTTCGTAGTTTTCGAACAACTGAAGATCCCGAAAGTTTGCGGCCCGTGCCGGTCGACGGCGGCGCGAAATCCGCCGGTCGCGCGATCGAGCGCCTCGTCCCAGCTCGCGGGACGAAGCACGCCGTTGTCACGCACCAGCGGCTCGGTCAATCGAGAGTTGCGCTGCCTCGCTTCGGACATGAGACCATTGTAGACGATGGGGGTTTGAGGAGCGCCGGTCGCTACCTGAGCGCGTCCCTCGGTAGAGACAAACACTCGTGTTTGTCCTAGTTCACAGTTCCGACAAGCTCTCAGCTTGTCGTCGGCTTGGGTGCTCGATCGTAAGACAACCGGCTGAGAGCCAGCCGTAACTTGGGTGAATACCGGGGCCGGCACGAGTGCCGGTCACTACTCTCGGCGCTCTTAGCCCAGCGCGTCAAGTTCGTCGAGGCTCCAGGGCGGCAGCGCGCCATTGCGGCCCGCCACCAAAGCTCCCACTCGATTCGCGAAATCAGCAATGCGATCCATGGCCCAACCCTGATCGATCCCGTGAACCAGCCCCGCCGTGAAAGCGTCGCCCGCGCCCACCGTGTCGGCTACCTCGACAGCGTATCCGGGAGCTTCGACAAGGCTCCCGCTACTGAGCAGGCAGCAGCCCTTCGGGCCGAGGGTCGCGCAAACCGTTCGACAGCCAAACCGCTCCGCCGCCTCGCGGCAAAACGCGGCCGGGGCTTTGGCGAGACCGAACCAATCGCCCAGCCAAGCGGCTTCGTCTTCGTTGACCTTGACCACGTCGGCCGTTTCCAAATAGGCGGCGACCAACTCGGGCTCGTAGGAGTCCTTGCGCAAGTTGACGTCGTAGAGCCGTTGCGCGTCCGGATTCGTGTCGATCAATTTCCGCGTCAACCGTCTTGCCCGCGGGTCCATGGAGTGCAAAGTGCCGAAACAGATCCATGACGGCCTTTGCGCGGCGATGGCGTTGAACGCTTGGTCGTCGAGTGCGGCCGCATCGTAGGCCGCCGGACGGTGCAGCGTGTAGTCGGGGCTGCCGCGCTCGTTGACGTAGACCGAAACCCAGCCGGTCGGGTGCTCCTCGGTCACCGCGATGGTTTCGGTCGAGAGCCCGACCTCGCGGGCTTCCGTGAGGGCGCGCCGACCGCGGACGTCATCGCCGACGGCGCTGACAAAAGTCACCTCGTGCCCAAGCCGGGAAGCCTGCACCGCGAAGTTGAACGGCGCGCCGCCCAAGTGTTCGTCCTCGGCGAACACATCCCAAAGAATCTCTCCCACCACGACGAGACGCTTACCGACAACCATTATGCCGCCGCCGCCGGTTCGTTGGCTGTGAAAGAGATGCAGAGACGCAGCCGCTCAAATCCTTCTCGGATCACTTTGAAAAACCCGCGTTCAGCCGGCCCCAAGTCAACCGGATTCACGCTTGTTAAGAGTGAAGCCGCGAATTTCCCTCCAAAGAGGGCGTTTGCAGAGGCGGCTTGCGACAAGCGCGTGGAACGTTTCGACCCATTACAGCACGATCCCACGAGTCCCCGGAACGGGTTCGCGGACGAAGCGGATCTACTCAAGCAATGGCTGGAAGAAGCTGACTACCCCGAACGTGGTCTGCGGCGGCTGGCCGGGGCAATGCTGATCAGCGCGATTGAAGATCTCACGGGCCGGGACCATCACCGTCGCATCGAAGTGCTGCGCTGGATCGCGCGGCAAGACCCCGGTGTATTCAGCTTTGAGTCTTGCTGCGCGTTGCTGGGGCGAGACGCAACGGCCATACGCGAGCGCCTGGCGACCTCCCGGTTTTCGCCGCGCTCGAAGCTCGGATGCGCATCGTCGCCAACCGCGCCCCCGGGCCGTATCACGCCGAGGCGTAAGCGCCAACGAGAAGAGCGCGGAGTCTTGTCCCACGAATCGGGGCGGGCTTCGACCACTTCCGCGCCGCGGCCCCCGCCGCTACGACACCCACACGACGTCCACCGCCCAAAACAAGAAGAAGAGCACGCCGATGAAGCCGTTGACGGTGAAGAACGCGGCGTTGACGCGCGAAAAATCGTCGGCTTTGACCAAGCTGTGTTCGTAGATCAGCAAAGCGGCCACCACCGCGATACCCGCCGCGCTCAGCAAGCCCAATTCCAAAATCACGGCGAGTGCCGCCAACAATCCAACCATGACGACGTGAAACCCGCGTGCCATCGAAAGAGCGCGCGCCGACCCAAACATTCGCGGAATACTGTGCAGGCCCTGAGCAGCATCAAACTCACGGTCCTGGCAGGAGTAGATGATGTCGAAACCAGCCGTCCAAAACATCACCGCCGCGGTGAGCAGCAGAATCGCCGGGTCCAGCGTCCCGCGAATCGCGATCCACGCGGCGGCCGGGGCGATTCCCAGCGCGAACCCCAACACCAAGTGCGACAGCGACGTGAATCGCTTGGTGTAGGAATACCCGAACACAACCGCCAACGCCGCCGGGGCCAGCTTCAAGCAAAGCGGATTCAACATCGCCGCCGCGACGACCAACACCCCGGACCAAAAGATGATGAATCCCCAAGCGAACGACTTCGAGAGCACGCCGGCCGGAATCGCGCGCATCTTGGTGCGCGGGTTGCGGGCGTCGATCTCGGCGTCGGCGACGCGATTAAAGGCCATGGCCGCCGACCGCGCCGCCACCATCGCCACCACGATCCAGGCAAATTTCCCTGCCACACTCGCAATCTCAAGGCCGCTCTCGCGCAACGCCAACAAAGCTCCGGTCAGCGCGAACGGTAGTGCGAAGACCGAGTGCTCGAACTTAATCATCTCGAGCACCGTGAGGAGTTTGGTGAAAAACATCATCGCTCGAGCCGTGAACAATCCACCGCACCAACGCCGGCTAACAACTAGAACTTGCCCATGCCCTTGCCGGTTTGCACGGCGGTAAAGAATCCCAAATACTTGCCGTCGCCCGGCCGCCCGCCGCTCGCAAGCCACGCCCTCGCCGGCAAGTGCGCGCGCATGGCGAGGACTAAATGAAAAGCGGCGACTTGGGCCTCGGATTCCTCACCCAAGATGTAGGACGAGGGCAAATCCAAGGGCACTTCTTTTTCCAGCAGCAGATACGGCTCGACGTAGGGGTTACGATCGCGTGCATCGATCAAGGCATCGTCGGCTTTGTCAAATTCCCGAAACAGGTAATGAATCAGGACGCGGGCCCAGCCAAATACGGCCCCCGCGTCCTCCTCGTACCGGTCGAGAAGGTCGGAAGCGGCTTCCACATTGTCCGCGGCGAGGTATAAGCCCATAAGACTGTCACGAATCCCTAGATTGTCGTTCGGGCACAGGTCAAGCAGGGCTTCGCGATGCTGGATCGATTCTTGGACGCGGCCGTCGGCGAGCAGCGTGTCAGCCAATGCCTCACGCGCCCGCATATATGGCCGGGTTTCCAACAGGCCCCAGAAGCACCCTCGGTTTTCATCGAAGAACTCCCTGCCCAGCCGCCGCTCGCCGGCCTCGGCGGCGGTTAACTGCTCGATTGCTTTCTTGGGGGATTTCTCCGTCGCGGCCAGCGTCGTTAAGGCATCGATGCAATCCGGGTCGAGCTCCAGCGCTTGCCGCGCCAAGCGACGGGCCTGGTGTCGGGTCGACGCCTCTATGGAACTGTAGGCGAGTTCCTGAGCGCGCTCGATCGGATCATCGGACGGCTCGTCGAGTTGGTTGTCGAAGATACCGCTCAGGTCACTCTTGTCCAACGAGTTGATATAGGTGTTCACTTCCTCGGCGCTGCTGAAGTTTTTTCCCTTGAGAAACTTGGTCAATTGGCCGAGTGTCCGCTCGGCGGCAAAGGCCGACGCCGGCTCATCGGCGGGACCGGGGAATTCCGCGACTTTGGACGGCGACGACACGATGTGAGCGGGGGCCGCGTGACTGTGGCTCGACTTGCGTAGGCCGCCTTTCTTCTTTTTGGACTCTCGAGCTCGTTGACTCATAAGGAGGCCTTTCAGCGGATCGCCGAGCCTCGACGAGGCGTTGCGGGCCGCGGCGCGAGGAGTGTTTGCGGGTCAATTATACCTGTCCCGCCCCGTTGTCGCGAGACCTTCGCAAACCGACGAAAAGACACAGGTTAGCCGTCGGCCGCCGACCGGGCGCGGGCTCGCTTCCCGGCCGGCTGAGCGCGCGTTATCATAAGGCTCGCCGAGGACAAGACGCAATGCGCATCCACGCCATTTCCCTTTCTCCGATGTCCAACGCCCAGAAACAACGCCTGGGAGCGTTGGGGGAACTCGAATACCACGAGGCGGTTTTGGGTGACCCCGAGGTAGGCGAGCTGTGCCGCGGGGCTGAAATCCTGGTGACGACGCCGCGGCTGAGCGCCGACATCATGCCCTATCTCGACGCCTGCCGCATGATCTCGGTGCAGGCGGCTGGAGCGGACGCCGTTAACCTCGATGCCGCCCGCGACAAGGGCATCACGGTCAGCAATGTTCCCGAGTTCTGCACCGACGCCGTTGCGGAGCACGCCGTATCACTCATCCTGGGCGTCGCGAAACGTATCGAGGAAGGCCGCCCGTTGCTGAAGGCCGGCGGGTGGAACTCGGCGCTCGCGTATAAGACGCGGGGCCTGCGCGGGAAGACCCTGGGGCTTTTCGGACTGGGGAAGATCGGATGCCGCATCGCCGAGATTGCCCGCGACGGTTTCCGGATGCGAGTGATCGCAACGGTTCGCGACGACGCCCGCGAGCGGGAGTTCGAAACGGTCGACTGGGATCGCCTGCTCACCGAAAGCGATTTCCTGGTCATCGCCGCGCCGGCGACTCCCGAAACCCGCGGCATCTTCGACCGTGAAGCTTTCGGGCGCATGAAACCCGGGGCGGTGCTCGTCAACGTGAGCCGCGCCGCCTTGGTCGACGATGCCGCGTTGCTCACGGCGCTCGATCACGGCCGGCTCGTCGGCGCGGCCGTCGACGTTTTCCAAAGTGAACCGCCCGCCCCCGACGACCCCTTGCTCGACCACGCCAAGGTTCTGGTGACGCCGCACGTTGCCTGGGGAACCGAGGACGCCGTCGAACGCCTGCTCGACCTCAGCATCTCGAACGTCGAAGCCTTTCTCGCGGGAAACCCGATCAACGTCGTTTCACGGTAACCGAGCAATTGAATCTCGCCGCCTGGCAACGCCCCCCTGGTAGTGACAAACACTCGTGTTTGTCCTAGGCCAAAGTTGAGACAAGCTCTCAGCTTGTCTCCCTCTGGAGTTTCTACATTTTTCATCCATTGGCGGTGGCATGCAGTGGGGCAGGTCTCCACACCTGCCCATTCCTCGATCCGCCCATAAGCTGCCGGGCAGCGATCAACCCGGTTCCCGCCACGAGTTGAGTTAATGCCGGCCCTGGGCGCAAGCCCTGGGCTGAAGCCCGGGGCTACTTCCGTGCCCCCTCCGGGGGCGGGGCGCGAGGTTGCGATAGGGACGTCCGACATTTCTGTCGTACACGCTACAGCAAGCAGAGCAAGTTGACGGAATACGGCGCGATGGACAAGCGCCTATACTGTTACGTCTTCCGGATCGTCATGAGCGCCTCCGATTCCCACGAGCCCGCCGGCGGCAAGTCGTTGGACATCCGCGACGATTCTCCGCAAGTCCCCTGGCTGCTGATCTTGATCCTTCTCGGGGCGACGACGATCAACTACCTGGACCGGCTGACGGCAAGTGTTCTGGCGCCGACATTGCGTGACGAATTCGGGATGAGCAACGCGGACTATTCGTTCGTCGTCAACGCGTTTACCGCCGGGTATTTGATCTTCTACAGCGTCGGGGGGCGGATCGCGGACCTGATCGGTGCGCGGCGGGCTTTGGCGCTGTTTATGGTTTGGTGGTCGGTTGCCGGGGCGGCGCAGGCGTTTACCGTCGGGAAGTGGTCCCTGGCCATCGTGCGTTTTGTATTGGCCACGGGGCAAGGCGGAGCCTGGCCGGCCGCCATGAAAGCCGCCGCGGAGAGGGTGCCGGGCCCGCTGCGATCGTTGTGTGTCGGCATCACCAACAGCGGCAGCTCGATCGGCGCCATGCTGGCCCCGCCCTTGATCGGAACCATGGCGGTGTTGTGGGGATGGCGGGCGGCCTGTGTCGCGACCGGGGCGATCGGCTTCCTATGGCTGCCGCTTTGGTTCCGGTTGACTCCACAGCCCACGCAAGGGCAGGGCACCGCCGTGCGCGAAGAGACCGTTCCGTGGCGGCGCGTCGTGGTCTACCGGCAGGCCTGGGCCGTTTTTCTGGGACGCGCGATTGGGGACCCTTTCTGGGTTTTCTATATTTTCTGGCTGCCCGAGTACCTGGCCCGAGACCGCGGGCTCAATTTGGAATCGATCGCCGCGGTGGCCTGGATTCCTTTCATGGTCGCGGGAGTCGCGAACATGGCCGGAGGAGGCGTGACCTCGTGGTTGGTGGGCCGCGGCTGGTCGGTTCACCGCGCTCGCCGGACGATGATGTGGCTGTCCGCGCCGGCGTCGATGGTCGGGGTGGCGGCGGCCTACACCGACAGCTTGGCGGTGGCCATCACCGTGATCAGCCTGGCGACGTTCTTCTTCATGTTTTGGTCCGTCAATACCGTGAACCTGCCCTCGGACTGGTTCCCGCCGAAGTATGTGGGTACGGTGTTCGGCTTTTCAGGGACCGGCCAGGGACTCGGGTCGATGTTGATCATCTACTTGGTGGGGCAGGTTCTCGACGCGACGGGCAACTACGCGCTGGTGTTCGCGGGCGTGGGGCTGTTGGTGCCGCTGGCGCAGTTGGTGATGACGCTGGTGGGCGGGCCGATCCGGCGGCTGGAGATTGGTGAGTAATCGTCGTCGGCGCTACTCGGACTCGGTGAGATCAAGGAAGCGCCGGATCACGCGGCGGACGAAAAGGCGAGTTTCGTCGTAGGGCGGCAGGCCGTCATAGCGGTCCACTTTTCCGGGACCGGCGTTGTAAGCCGCCAGAGCCCGTAGCAGACCGTCGCGGGAGCCTGCATAGCGGTTCAGCAATTGTTTTAGGTAGGATGCCCCGCCGCAGACGTTTTGGCCGGGATCGCGGCGGTCGGTTACCGCCAGATCCTTGGCGGTTTCGGGCATGAGTTGCATGAGCCCGACGGCGCCTTTCGGCGAGACCGCGTCGGCATCGTAGTTCGACTCGGCTTCGATGACGCTGTGAACGAGCGCCGGGTGCAGCTCGAGTTCCTCGCCAAGCCGTGCAACGAGCAGGTCGAGCTGGGCGCGCGTTTCGATCGGGACGGGGCTCGATACGGGGGCGGCCGGGGGGGCCACGTAGTCGTCCTGCTCGAACCGCACAACCGACGAGGCGGGAAGTTCCACGACGCCTCGGTCGGCGCTGTACAAGCGCACGCGGCCGTCGGAGATTTCGTGACGTTCGGCGCGCAATCGGAAGCCGGATTTGAGTACGGCGTATTCCGCGGCGCACAGGGTCCCGCTGATCGCCAGTTGAGCGAGCACTAGACGGGCCGTTGGACGCTGTAGGATACTCATTCGCTTACGGGCGGTTTTGCGGCGCGTCGACCCAAAGCGGCCGAAAAATTCGGGGACAGGCCTGGGCCGTCCCGCTTCCATGAATCCGCAGTTTCATAATATCGCCGCGAAAACGAGATTCGGCGGCACGAAGCGTCCGTCGGGCTCACGCGGGAGCCGGCCTGATCCATTCCGGTATTTCCCGCCGCCGCTTCGCGGCTCTTCCACTTCCGAACCAACCAAGGCTCACGATACAGTTACTCCTGCTTATTATGACGTTCCTACGATCTTTGGCGTGCAGCAAGACCGGCGAGGAGTTCCCCGCCGGGCAGCTTCTTAACCTCTCCCCAGCCGGAGCGCCCTTGCTGGCCCGCTACGACTTGGAGCGCGCCCGCCAAGAGTTAACCAAAGAACAAGTTGCCCAAGGGCCGCATTCGATGTGGCGCTATGGCGGGTTGCTGCCGGTGGCGGATGCGGACAACGTGGTGTCGCTCGGCGAAGGCAATACGCCGTTGCTGCCGGCTCCGCGCTACGGTCACCAGGTCGGAGCGTCTCGGCTTTCGGTCAAGGACGAAAGCGCCAACCCGACCGGAACGTTCAAGGCGCGCGGGATGGCCGCGGCCGTTTCCATGGCCAAGGAATTGGGCGTGACGAAGCTTGCCGCGCCCTCGGCCGGGAACGCCGGCTCGGCCCTAGCCGCTTACGCGGCGGCGGCCGGCATGGAAGCGCATATCTTCATGCCTCGCGACGTGCCCCAAGCCAACTACATCGAGTGCAAGATGTGCGGCGCCGAGGTGACGCTGGTCGACGGGCTGATCAGCGATTGCGGCCGCATCGTCGCCGAGCGCAAGGACGAGGAAGGGTGGTTTGACGTTTCCACGCTGAAAGAGCCCTACCGTATCGAGGGAAAGAAAACCATGGGCTTGGAGCTGGCCGAACAACTCGGCTGGCGCCTGCCCGACGCTGTTCTCTATCCCACCGGCGGAGGCGTGGGGATGATCGGGATGTGGAAGGCTTTCGACGAGCTGGAGCAGATCGGCTGGATCGACTCGAAACGCCCCAAGATGATCGCTGTTCAAGCCGCGGGCTGCGCGCCGATCGTGCGGGCGTTTGACGAGGGCACTAAAGCGTCGAAGTTCTGGGAAGGCGCGTCCACGCTGGCGGCCGGGCTGCGCGTTCCCAAGGCGATCGGGGATTTTCTGGTTTTGGAAGCGGTGCGAAAAAGCGGCGGGACCTGCCTGGCGGTGACGGATCAAGAACTGCTCAAGGCGGGGCGTTCGTTGGCCGAGACGGAGGGCATGTTCGTCGCTCCGGAAGGCGCGGCGTGCTTCGCGGCGCTCGGGCAGTTGCTCCAGGAAAGCTTCCTCGACAAAGACGACGAGATCGTTATCTATAACACCGGCACGGGACTAAAGTACCTCGACAATTGGGCGACGCAATTCCCGCCCGAGCCGCGCCCGGAAGAGAAGCTCGGTGGCTTGATTTTGCCTCGGTAGAGGGCGATTGCGGCGGAGCGCGGACTGGTCTAAGCTTGAACTTCCAACGTTCATGGTGAAGACTATCTATCTTGCCGGCCCGGACGTGTTTCTCCCGAATGCCGTCGAAGTCGGTCGCCGCAAAGTGGAGATCTGTGCCGGCTATGGTTTTGAGGGCCTGTTCCCTCTCGATCAGGACGACTCGGTCAAGGAAGGCGCCGCCGACATCTTTCTTGCTAACCGCAGGTTGATGGACAGGGCGGACGCGGGAATTTTTAACCTGAGCCCGTTTCGAGGGTCGGGTTCGGATGCCGGTACCGCGTTTGAGTTGGGGTACATGTTTTCCCGGAGCAAACTTGTATACGGTTACGCAAATTCGAGCCATAACTACCTGGACCGCGTCGAAGCAACTCACGGCCCTCTTGTCGGTCGCGATGGTCGGCGTTGGGACCGCGACGGGCTCTTGGTGGAAGACTTCGGCCTGTACGACAACCTCATGTTGGTTCGGTCGATCCGCGAGGCAGGGGGCGTACTGAGTCTGATCGAGGAAGATTCACTTGCGGCGTTCGGAGCGTTCGAGGCTTGCCTTCGTGAGATGAAGGTGAGGTTGAATCGCGAGAGCCCCTAAAAAGGAGGAGAGTCATGGCAACCGGCGCATTCACGATCAAGATAGATCCTCACGATGCCTTCGAGTTCAACATGGAACCCGATCCCGCCGTTTCGGGTCCCGTCCCGGACGACCAGCGCGAACTGCAACATGATATCTACGGTGTGATAGGGGTACTGAAACAGCTCCACGAGCAAAAGGCCTTCGACGAGCAGAAAACGGCATACGATGACTTTCGCCGGCGGTTGCGACAGGTCGCGGAGGTAGGCCTTGTAGGCGCCAACGTAAAAACCCGCTTGGCGTCCTCAGCGGTCGAACAGATAGCCGGGGAGGTTGTTGCGCGGGTCGGAAAGAAGGTGCAGATTCGGTATTTGGCTCGGCTTCTGCTGTTCGTTTTCGTAGGCGTGGGGGCTGGGTTGGGCATTCAGGTTTTCTTTTTTCCGGGTTATGGGGCGGTGTTGGCGGCATCGATGGTGGGCGCCTGGATCTCGGTTGCGGCTTTCAGGCGGGAAGTTGTGCTGGCGGACCTGGCACAATTTATGGACTCGAAATACGAGCCGGCAGTTCGGTTGTTCTTCGTAGGTCTCGTGGCATGCTCTGTGGCGCTGTTTGTGAAGACAGGACTTTTGTCGATCGTTGTTGGGGATTTGAAACTTGTGGAATTCCCGAGCAAGCCGGAAGTCGCGGTGGTTCTCGGCTTGGTCGCGGGCATCAGCGAGAAGAAGATTTCGGTTCAACTGATTCAGAAAGCGCGACAGGTAATTCCTTCCTCGAAGAAGTAGACGCCCAGCCGGATACTCCTTGCGGTGAAGGACGGACAGCGGCGGCCCCGAGAGGACGGAACATGACCCGAACTACCGTGACATGAACCATCGATGCACCGATCGACTTGGTTTTTAGCAGTGTTTCCGATATCGGCAATCTTCCAAACACGGTCCGCGATATCGTCGCCGTTGAGTTCCTATCCGATATCAAATCGGGCGTGGGCACCCGATTTCGCGAGACCCGCCTAATGAACGGCAAGGAATCCACGACGGAACTGGAGGTGACGGACTTCATGGAGAACGAGCGTGTTCGTATGGTGGCGGACAGTCACGGAACCATATGGGATTCAGTATTCACCGTTAAACCCGCGGGGAAGCACACCGAGTTAGCCCTAACCATGGATGCCAAAGCCCACAAGACCCTACCCAAGTTTCTGAATCCGCTGATGAAGGGTCTGATTAAGAAGGGGCTTGAGAAACATATGGACGCTGTGAAAGCGTTTTGCGAACAAGGGCATTCGTGATCGAGTCGGGCACGCTTCAGCAGGCGAGCGGGCGCGTTGCCGGTACAAGCGGACAGGTTCTACCGGCCTAGGTTCCACTGTAGGCCGACCCGCAGCAGGCGAGGATTCCCAATCGTCGGCGTCGGCGAAAAGCCGACCACGAAGCGGCGGTCGAAAGCGTTCTCGGCCGCCAGCAAGGCCCAGACTCCTTTCCTCAGCTTTCTCTTGGCCTTGAACTGCACGGTCGCGAAGCCGGGCAGAACAAAGCTGTTTAAATCATCTTCAAACTGGAGTGCGTAGGAGCGCAGACCCGCGCTGAGCAGCGTCTTCTCCGAGGAGTAGAGGATTTGAAACGAGCCCTGGTGCTTCGGCGTCTGGGGCATCCAGCGGTTCGTACTCAATTGCGAGTCGACAAACAAGTACGCAGCCTCGACGCGTACACGCCGCAGGGTTTTCTGGATTTCGAATTCAACGCCGCGCGAGGTGGCTTGGCCGATGTTTTGGCGCTGCCTGAGCGGGGTCGGGTCGATGCGGATCGTCGCGTTGCCGATCAAGTCGTCGATTTGCTGCCGGAAGACGGTGGTTCGCACCAGGAAAGAAGAAACGCGCCAGTCCATGCCCGCGTCGACCCCGGCCATCGTTTCGGGAGCCAAGCCGTTATTGCCGAGGGTGGTGATATTGCCGACACGAAACTGGCGAAAGAATTCGTTGAGTGTCGGCGCGCGGAAAGAGCGAAATGCCGAGAGGCGCCAACGTCGCGGGCCTTCGGAAAAAGCGATGCCGCCGCGGGGGCTCCAGAAATCATTTCCGCGGTCGGTGAAATCGTGCCGCAAACCGCCGTAGAGATTCGCCTTGGAGCCGAGGGCGACATCCCCCTGCACGAAAGCGCCTTGCTGCCAGAGACGCCCGCCGGGCCGACGAACGAAGCCGGTCGCGACGACGGTGTCGTTGCTGAGCCCTTCGGCGCGGTGCGTGTCGGCGCCGATCAGCAGGTTGCCCTTGCTCCAGCCGCGGGTCCAAAGGATTGATCCGCCGGTGTCTTCGGAAGCGACGCGCTGCAGCAAGGTCTGTCGTTCGAAGGTGCGTGTGCCGTTGACGAAGGAGAATGCATTTCTCAGCGCCCCGCGCGAGTGATAGGCGCTCACGGCCAAGCCGCCGCGCTGATAGGTAACCCCGACGGTTCCCACGGAACTCGAGTTCTCCCGCAGCGCGGTTCCGTTTTGGCGTCGTTCGCTGACCACGTTGGACTTGAACGTCAGGCGGTCGCGGGTTCCGAAATAATCCAAGCGCAAGTCGCCCACCAGGAAGTCGACGTCGGCGCGACGGTCGACGCTGCCGCGCAGATTTTCATCGACAATGTGGTAGCCTTCCGAACGCAATCCGCGCACAAAACTCGACACGCCGAATTTCCCAAAAAGGTTCGCGTAGCCGCCGCGGGCGTCGGCGATGCCGGCGCTGCCGCCCTCGGCCGAGGCCCAGATGTGACGCACCTCGGGGATCCGGGTCAGCACCGAGATCGTTCCGCCCATGGCGCGGTCGCCGTAAGCGCTTGTCGTCGCGCCGCGCGAAACCTCGATCACCTCGACGGCGTCGGGATTCATTCGCGACCAATAGACCCACCCGCCAAAGGGATCGTTCGCCGGGAAACCGTCGTAGAGCACAAGCGTGCGCCCGGCGGCGCTGCTGCCGATGCCGCGCAGCGAAACGCCTTGTGTCGTGGGGTGGGCTACAAGACTCGAGGAACGGCGAAAGAGGCTGAATCCGGGGATGTCGCGAAGCCGGTCGTCGATATTCACGCCGGGCCGACTATCGAGCGCTGCCGCATCGACCGCGGTCACGTAGCCGGAAGATTCCGCTTCCAGGGTCTGGCGGACCGTAATGCTCGTACGCAGCGGCTCGATTTCGATGTCGGCGCTCTGCGCGCACAGCGCGACCGGAAGGGCAAGCAGCAAGAACAACAACATGGTGGGACCGAAAGCTGGCGGAAGTTCTCTCAAGGCGAAGTTCTCTCAAGATTGTAGCGCGCGGTACGAGCCTTTAGCCGTGACGCGGAATATGAAGCGTGGCACGCCGGTGGCGGCATCAGGCGCTGAAGGCGCTTGTTCGCCTTGGCCGCGGGTGGGTTCGGATCGTACGGCGGCGAGGAATCCCAGGATTCCGAAGATGTCCGAGGGGGCGACCGACAGCATGCGAACTTCACCGGAGCGAAACCGGATCTCCGTACCGGCTTGGGACAGCCGCCAAACCAAGGCCGCGCATTGCTGAACCGTCTTTTCGAACGTCGTGTCATCGGCTTCGGATGGCGCGGCGATGGGGGGGGGGCTTGACGGGTCGAAGATGATTTCCACTTGCCCGCGGTCGTCTCGCGTGAACTCCCGGACCATCACTTCCCCAGTACGCGCGGTGGCCTTCCAATCGACGAATCGGGCGCCGTCCTCGGATTGGCCGGGGCGGATTCGGTAGAGATCGTGGCTCTCCCCGCGGGTATGGGCGCGCCGCCCAGCCTCCAAGCTCTCGATCATTTTGTCGACGGCCCGCGAGGATTCGACCGACGGGTAGACGGTGATTTCTTTCGTGGGGGTCACTCGAGCCCGCCGCTCAACGAAACTGAATGGGAACTTGGTGCGCAGCCAAAAGACTTGGCTTTCGAAACGGCCGCGGTGGGGGAAGACGGCGGGCGTAGACGCCGTCGCTTTGCCTCCCCCGGCGATCAGCGGGCAGTAAATGGGTTGCAGGTCGAGGCGCGGCCCCGGGGTCGCGTCGACAACTCGGTCGCCCTTTCGCCGGGCGCGACCGCGCCGCCGCCGCTTCGACGCGACCGCGGCGCTGATCCAAATCGAATAGGAAAGGACCCGGCGCTTCAAGTTTCGCAGCGTGACGGAGAGATGGAAGGACTGCCGAGCAAAAACGGCGTTGGGTAGCCGGACGTCCAGCTGCAAGCCGGACAACACCAGCCGCGAGACGAAGCCGGAAACAAGCATGGCGGCCAGCAGGCAACTCAGGATGAGATACAGCAGATTGTTGCCCGACAGAATCGCCGCGACGCCGACCACGACCACCAGCAAGAGATAGAAGAACCCTTCATGCGTCAAGCTATAGTCCCAAGCTTCGAACAAGGAACCACGAAGAAAAGGCGGCCGTAAGCGAGCATGGGAGAGATAGATGACGTAGCAGCACAGCCCGAGCGAGGCGAGCGCGAGCCCGATGCCGGCGGCGAAACGGCCTTGCTCAAGCAGGTCGACCGCCCCGAACGCCGCGACGACGGCGGCGGCCAGGAAAATGACGGCGCGGTTGAGCTTTTTCGGTTTGGAGGCCGGCATCGAACGCTCAGTCGTCGTTTTCGAAATGTCGGAATCCCCCCGGGCGCAGCAGGCGCGAGCCGTTTGCCGTTTGCAATCTGACTCCCGAACCGGAACGGACGGTTCCGATTCGTGTCAGCGGCAGGCCTTCGGATTCGGGCGGAACGAGCCGGTCCGGGCGGGCGGTGAACAACAACTCATACTCTTCGCCGCTATCGAGGGCTTGTTCGATCGACGCGGCTCGATAGCGGGGCACCCGGGAAGCCTCGATCTCGAAGGCGACCGACGAAGCCGCCGCGAGTTTGGCGGCGTCGGCGGAGAGTCCGTCGCTAAGGTCGATGGCGGCGGACACGCCGACCTGGCGGCGCAGAAACCGACCGAGGTCCAATCGCGGTTCCGGATAGAGGTGGCGCCGCGCAATGAGGGAGCGGGTCGAGCCTCGACCCTCCATCAAGTGCGCCAGTCCCAGCGCCGAGCCGCCGAGTCGGCCGGAGACATAGAGGGTGTCGCCCGGCTTCGCGCCCTCGCGTGTCAGCGCTTTGGCGCGGGGCGCCGAGCCGACAACGGTGAGAACGGCGTTGAAGCTTTCGCCCCGCGCCACGTCGCCTCCCACGAGCGGGGCCTCGAATTTCTCGACCGCCGCCGCAAGTCCCCGAAGGTAATGTCCGAGCCAACGACCGCGTGCCCACTTGGGAAGTGATAGAGATAGAAGGACGCAACGCGGTGTGCCTCCCATGGCGGCGACGTCGCTGACGGCTCTCGCGACGGTCTTGTAACCAAGGGCGTGTGCGGGGTGACGGTTTCGCCGGAAATGGGTTTCCTCGACAACTTGGTCCGTGGTCAGCAATAAGTCTTCGCCCCGGGGGGGCTCGTAGACCGCGGCGTCGTCGCCGATGCCGAGGCGCAGGCCTTTAGGCTCGCTGCCGGCGGCGACGCGGCGAATCGTCTCGATGAGCTGCGATTCGATGGACTCCATCAGCTGATTTTTCAGTTGTGCCGGGCAAGGGCAACCCCCATGAGAGGTCGGTCATGACCGTACTACGTGGTTGACATCTCCATTTTGACCCTGGTAAGGTTCAAGTCTTAACCCCGTAGTTAATGCTACGCGGTCCGGTTGACTTGGACCGCCAATCCCCTCGGCGCTCTCTTTGGCGGGGTTTTTATCAGTCTTCGCATTGCCGGAATGAGGAAGAACCATTTTATAGTAGTCGTGGCTCACTCGGATCACGGCCGCATCAGCCGGGTACACGTTCCTCATTACGCGATCCACATCGTGGCCGCTGTCGTGCTGCTGGCGACGATCGCGAGCATCGGACTGTTTTCCAGTTATACCCGCATGGCCGTCAAGGCTTTTGAGTTCAACGAAATGCGCGCCGAGAAAGAGGCGCTGCAGCGCAGGCACGACGAACTCGCCCGGCAAGCGGAAGAACGCGGCGTGCAGCTTGAATCGCTGGGGAACCTGGCGACCGAAGTGTCGATGGCTTTCGGCATCAAACGGCAAGCCGACGAGGCGGGCGAGCTGGGACTCGGACTGTCGTCCGAGCAAAGTTACAGCCGATCGTTGAGTCAATACGACTTCCTACAACAAGTACAGGTTTCGGCCGGGGGCAGCGGTTCGGTGTGGGAGTGGCTCGAGAACACGACGCCGTCGATTTGGCCGGTGCAAGGGCGCTTGAGCAGTTCTTTCGGTAAGCGCAAAGATCCGTTTGTGGGGACCGGAGGTTTCCACGCGGGCGTCGATCTTACGGCGCGCCACGGGACGCCGATCGTCGCGGTGGCGGACGGCATGGTGATACAAAGCGGTTGGTTCGCGAAATACGGTAAGCGCGTCGTGCTCTCTCATGGCGGCAACGGACTAACGACCCGCTACGCTCACATGAGTGAGTTCTTCGTGCGTCCGGGGCAAGTCGTGCGGCGCGGTGAAGTGATCGGGCGCGTCGGACGGACCGGAAGAACCACCTCACCCCATCTCCACTACGAAGTTCGCTACCTCGGCACGCCCCTCAATCCCTACAAATACCTGCGGCGCCCGCTCAACCAGCGAGTAGGCTTTCGCGTCGCCGACTAGCTCTGAAGCCAAGCGCAAGCCGGCTTACGCCCCCACAGCGGCGTTCAATGTCCTTTTTCTCTCCGTTAGGCCTCTAACCGCTTGCATATAAAAGGTTTCTGCTGTTACCGTGAGAGAAGCGGCTCGATCGTGGAGGATGCGTTCGTGCGGCATCCGACAGTGTCCGCGGGCGGGCGATTCGACCCGCTGTGTCGCGCGGCGTCCGCGAGGCGAGGTAATTCATCTTGGCCATGAACGTCCGGTCTCTGTTTAGTTTGTTTTCCCGCGATCTTGCGATCGATCTCGGGACGGCCAACACGCTGGTGTCGATCCGGGGCAAGGGCATTGTCGTCAACGAGCCTTCCATCGTTGCGCTGAACAAGAACAACGGAGAGGTCGAGGCGGTGGGGCGCGAGGCCAAGGAAATGGTGGGCCGCACGCCGGGCCACATCGTTGCGATTCGGCCCATGAAGGACGGCGTGATCGCGGACTTCAAGGTCACCGAAAAGATGCTGACCTATTTCATCCAGAAGTCCCACAATCGCAAGATGCTGGTGCATCCGCGTATTGTAATCGGGGTGCCGAGCGAAATCACGCCGGTCGAGGAGCGGGCGGTGCGCGACTCGGCCTATCGCGCGCATGCCAGCGAGGTGCACTTGGTCGAACAGGCCATGGTGGCGGCGATCGGCGCGGGATTGCCGATTACCGAACCGTGCGGCAATATGGTGGTCGATATCGGCGGCGGGACAACGGACGTAGCGGTCATTTCGATGTCGGGCATCGTGTATTCGCGCTCGGTGCGTGTAGCGGGCAACGAGATGGACGAAGCGATCATCAATTACCTGAAACGGAAGTACAATTTGCTGGTCGGCGAACGCACGGCCGAGCAGGTGAAGATCGAAATCGGCTCGGCTTTTGAACTCGATGAACCGATCGAGATGGAGATCAAGGGACGTAACTTGATCGAGGGCGTGCCGCGGACGGTAACCGTGAACGACACCGAGATTCGCGAGGCTCTTGCCGATTGCGTCAACACGATCATGAACGCGGTTCGCGTGGCCCTCGAACGCACGCCGCCCGAGTTGAGCGCCGACATCAGCGATCGCGGCATCGTGCTCACGGGTGGCGGGGCGCTGCTTCGCAATCTTGATCTCCGTATTCGGGAAGAGACGGGCTTGCCGGTTTCGATCGCCGAAGACCCGTTGGCTTCGGTGGTGATCGGCACCAGCCGCATGCTGAGCGACTTCAAGCTGCTGCGCCGTATTTCACTGGAATGAGAGCTCGCCGTGTTTGAGTTCTTTCTTCGTTATCGCAACGTGTCGGTCTTGGCCGCGGTCCTGTTGGCCCAGTTTATTCTGCTCGGGTATCAGGTCAAGCGCCAAGACGACGTGCGGCTGTTGCGGGTTTGGACGGTCGGCGCGATCAGTCCCATCCAAAAGGGCCTCAACCTGGCGACATCCGGATTGGTGAACACCTGGCGGGATTACATCTGGTTGGTGGGCGCCCGGCGCCAAAACGAGCAACTCCGGGAGCAGGTTTCGCGGCTGAAGCTGGAGAACCAGCAATTTCGGCGAGCTTTGGCGCGTTTCGATCGCGAAGACGACCTGGCGGCCTACCAACGACAGATCGAATCGGAAACCGTGACGGCCCAAGTCATCGGACACGGTTCGAACCCCAACTCGAAGGAAATCTTTCTGGACAAGGGAACCGACGACGGCGTTCGGGCCGGCATGCCGGTCATTACGCCGGAGGGCATTGCGGGGCGCGTCCGGGCGGCGTACGGCGGGGCGTCGTTGGTTCGTCTGGTCCACGATGTGGAGGCCGGGGTCGGCGTTCTGCTGGCACGTTCGCGGGCGCGCGGTGTGATGAAAGGGAACGGGGAGCCGCGGGAGTGCCGGGTCGACTACATTCGCGACGATGTCGACGTGGCGGTCGGGGAATGGATTTACACATCGGGCGACGATCGGGTTTATCCCAAGGGCTTGCCGGTTGGGAAAGTGACGCGGGTGGAGGAGGGCAGTGAATTCCAGCAGATTCATGTGGCGCCGGGAGCCCCGCTGGGCCGGTTGGACGAAGTGTTAATCGTGCTTTCGGGCGTCCACGAGTCGATCCCGGAACACCCCCAACCGCAAGCGCCGCAATTCCTGATGCCCCCGCCCGAGCCCGAGACCGCGGTGGGCGAAGAACTCGCCGCCGGCGGGGAACCGCGCGGGCCCGGAGCCAGGTCGGCGGATCTTCTCACCGACGCCGATCGGGTCCGCGAGCGCTATCGCGCGGTAGCGGCCGCCCAGGGTCACGTTTTCGGAGAAGGCGCTCCGGGAACGCCCGCGCCGGATTTCAACCTGGATCCGAGTATCCCTCGGCCCGCGGCGCCGGTGAGCGAGGCTGAGACAGACGAGGCCGCGGTCGACGAAGGTTCCCCGGAAGAAGGAACGGCGGCCGCCGAGCGGTAACATGCCTGACGACTTGCCGCGCATGGACGCCGAGGTTCGCAACCTCCGGCTCCATACCGCGCTCGCGGTGACCGTCATCGCGCTGGCGCTGCAAGTTCACCTGCCGCTCTATTTCGACCAATTGGGGAATCTCGATCTGCCGTTGTTGGTGGCGGTCTATCTAACCGTCTTGCGGCGGGACGTCGTAGCGGGGTTGTCGATCGGGGCGGCGGTCGGGTTGGCGCAGGACAGTTTGACGCAGGGGCCGATCGGCGTGTTTGGTATTCTCAAGACGGTTATCGGGTATTTGGCGGCCACGGTGAGCCGGTTTATCGAAGTGGATTTCATCGCCGCGCGCAGCGTGTTGACGGCGCTTTTCTTTCTCATTCACCAACTGATGTTTTGGATTATGGAAGCGGTCTTGTTGGGTAATGAGATTTCAATTGATCCGGTGGGAACGCTGATTTTCGCGACGATTCACGCCGGGATCGCCGTGTTGTTGTTTCGGTTCCTCGATCAGTTTCGTACGGCGCCGTGAAGCTTCATTCCAGCCGGCGACAAATCACGGACGGCCCGCGGCTCGCGGTGTTTCAGTTCGTCGCGACCTTAGCTGTCTTGTGGCTGCTTTCGGGCTTTTGGCAACTCCAAGTACAGAGTCCGGATGTCTACGCCCAGCGGGCTGAACGAAATCGTATCAAGTCTCTACCCTTGCCGGCGCCGCGCGGAAAGATTCTGGACCGCGACGGTCGCGTGCTGGTCGACAACAGCCCGAGTTTCAAGGTGCTGCTGTCTCGGGCGCTGCTCGAGCCCGAACACTTACCCCTAATAGCGCGAGGTCTCCATTTCCCCCTCGATGGGCTTCGAGCGACGTTGGAGCGTTTGGAGGCCACGCGCGCGCCGGAGTACCAGTCGGTGCTTCTCAAGGAAAACCTGACGATGCCGGAAGTGGCCTTCGTGGACGCGCACCGCGCGGAGTTTCCGGAACTGGAGTTGGTTCGGTTCCAAAGACGTTTGTACCCGAAAGACGGTTTGGCCTCGCATGTGGTCGGGTACGTGGGCGAAATCAGCGACGCGGAACTCGAGCGGATCGAGTTCCTTCGCTATGAGCCGGGCGCCGAAGTCGGCAAGGCGGGCATCGAGCGGCAATACAACGACGTGTTGAGCGGGACGGACGGCCGCCGCGTGGTCGTGGTCGACAGCATGGGGCGAGAGCGGCGGGTTTTCGGCAACGTGGAAGCCATTCCCGGTCGCAATGTGCGGTTGACGCTCGATCTCGACTTGCAAGTGGTCGCGGAGTTGGCGATGGAGAATCGCACCGGGGCGGTGGTGGCGCTGGATCCGCGAAACGGGGAAGTGTTGGCGTTGGTGAGCACGCCGAACTATTTTCCGGATCGCTTTGTGGGCGGCATCCGGATGGAAGAATGGCGAGCGCTGATGCGCCATCCGGACAAGCCGATGTTCAACCGCGCAATTCAGGCGCAACTGGCTCCGGGATCGATTTTCAAGCCCGTCGTGGCGCTGGCCGCCCGGGGACAAGGCGTAGCCGACAGCGAGTTCAGCGTCGACTGCAAAGGCGGGGCGGTCTTTTATGGCCGCTATACCCGTTGTCATAAAGCCGGCGGTCACGGCAAGGTAACTCTCTACGAAGCGCTGGCGCAATCGTGCGACGTTTTCTTCTACACGATTGGGGATCGATTGGGGATCGACCTGATAGCCGAGTACTCGCATCTTGTGGGACTTGGCGCGCTGACCGGGATCGACCTGCCGCACGAGGAGGAGGGGATTGTTCCTTCGACCAGTTGGAAACTGCGGTTTCTGCGCGAAAAATGGTATCCGGGCGAGACGATCTCGGTCGCCATCGGACAAGGCGCATTGACGGTCACGCCGCTCCAAATCGCTCATGCCTTCGGAGGACTGGCGCTGGGTGGAGAGTGGCACCGGCCGCATTTGATTTCCTGGGACGCGCTGAAGGATTTACGGAAGGACTTCCGACCGCCTCCGCCCGAGCGCACGGAACTCGACCCGGCGATCGTGGGGCAGATCGTTCGGGGCTTGTGGGGCGTGGTCAACGGCGGGGGGACGGGCGCGCGGGCACGCGTGCCGGGGTACGAAGTTTGCGGCAAAACCGGGTCGGCGCAGGTCGTTTCGCTGCGAAGCCGCCAGGAAAACAATAGCGATGCCTTCAAGGACAATGCTTGGTTTGTCGGTTTCGCCCCGTGTCGCGCGCCCGAGATTGTCGTCGCGGCGCTGATGGAGCGCGGCGAGCACGGACACCTTGCCGCGCCGATCGTGCGGGATGTGGTCAAGGCCTATTTCGACAAGCAAACGCGGCGGCGGCGGCGTGGCGAAGCGAAGCCCGAACCGGTGCAGTCCGCCGGCGCGGCGTACGAGGGGCGGCAACGGTGAGCGGCGATCATTTCTCTTTGCGAGACTTCGATTGGGCGCTGCTGGGGCTGGCGGGGGCGATCGTGGTGCTGGGCGTGCTGGAGATTTACAGCGCGACCCGCAACACGCTGTGGCAAGACGCGCACATGAGACAGATCCTTTGGGTGGCGGTCGGACTCGTCTGCCTCTGGATTTTCTCGGTGGTCGATTACAATTCGCTGATCCACCATGCCGTGACGTTTTACATCATCTCGATGGTACTGCTCGCCTTCGTGCTCGTGGGGGGACAAGTCTTTGGGGGAGGGCGGCGCTGGTTGCCGATCCCGGGCGGGCTGACGCTGCAGGTCTCCGAGTTCGTCAAAGTGGTGCTAGTATTGTTGGTGGCGAAGTTCTTCTCCGATTTGCCTCGCGAGCAAGTGGGATGGAAGAATTTGGCGCGGATCAGCGCGCTGTTCGCGGTTCCCATCTTGTTGGTGGCCCGACAGCCGGATCTGAGCACGGCGTTGAGCTTCACGTCGATCCTGGTGATCGGGGTGTTTTCGGCGGGTTTGCGCTGGAAGCATATAGCGATCCTGGGATTGGCGGCGGTGTTGATCTTGCCGCTGGCGTGGCAGCAGCTCCAGCCGTATCAGAAGGAGCGCTTGATCACATTTTTGGATCCCGAAAAGGATCCGCGGGGGTCGGGCTATCAGCCGATCCAGTCGAAGATTGCGGTGGGCGCCGGGGGAATCTGGGGGTCCGGGTTCGCGAGAGGTTCGCAGACTCAACTCCGGTTTATTCCCGCGCCCCACACTGACTTTGTCTTTTCAGCCTACGCGGAAGAGGCGGGATTTGTCGGAGTCACATTGGTTCTGACTTTGTATTTCGGTTTGTTGATGAAGATCGTGGGGAACGCCCGAACTGCGGCTGACAGCGCGGGGACATATATTTGCATGGGCGCCGCCGCGCTTCTGTTGTTTCACTTGATCGTCAATGTCGGCATGGTCATCGGACGAATGCCGGTCACGGGCCTGCCGTTGCCGCTAATGAGTTACGGCGGGTCGAATTTGTTGGCGACGTTTATGCTACTCGGTTTGGTGAATAGCGTCCGCATGCGGCGGTTTACCAATTGAGTGCGCGCCGCATCCGCCTCCGGGGGTTTGCCGTCGGAGACGCCGCGGCGGAAAAGTTTAGGTCGTAGGTCGACCTGCCCTCGCCGGCGAGGGCAAAGAGATACGGGAAGGACGCGAGCCCGCGTTGCGTCGGCAACCGGGGGCGGTTCTTTGGTCCAGCCGCGTTGAGCATGTTCAATGTGCTCCGCGAAACGGACGGAGAAAGGTTTGAAAGACGATGCGGCAGGTGAAGAACCGAGCTATTGACGGTTCCCACGACTGCACGCGCCGCGAGCGCGCCATGGCGCTTCTCGTCGTCGATCATCCCCGAAGAAACCCGCCCCGCCGATGCCGCGGCCCTCGTTCCCGAGGAGGTGTGCGGTGTCCAAGGAACTTATTGTCAACTCGTCGGTCCATGAGACAAGGTTGGCCATTCTTGAAAACGACCGCTTGGTCGAGCTTTACATTGAGCAAGAATCCCAACACGCGCTGGCGGGGAGCATTTTCAAAGGCCGAGTAACCCGCGTGCTGCCCGGCATGCAGTCGGCGTTTGTCGATATCGGCTTGGACCGAGACGCATTTCTCTACGTCTCGGACTTTCTCGAAGAAAACGAGGATCTCGAAACCGCGCCTGCGGGCGCGACCCGGCGGCCGTCGGAGCGGCCCTTCGAAGCGGCGCCGGAGAAGGCGAACGGCGAAGCCGACGCGACAGCCCGCCCGACGGAGGGCGAAGCCGAAGCGGCGGCGCCCGACGCAGAGGCCTCGAGCGACGGAAATTCCGCGCGACGGGGAAGACGCGGGCGCCGTTCGCGGCGATGGCGCGGACGCTCCGGCGAGCGCCCGGCGGCGGGAACGGCCAAGTCCGGCTTCCCCAACGAAAAGTATGCATCCGTTTCCGGCGGCGATGAGGCGAACGACGACGAGCGTGCCGCCGCCGACGATGCGGCCAAGGACAATAAGCGGGTTGGCCGTGACAATCGGGCCACGGACGACGATCGGGCCACAGCCAATGCCCGGCCCGACAGTGACGGCGAGGCCGCGAACAAAGAGCGTGGTTTCACCGTGTTGCCGGGCGAGTCGCTGGCGAAATACAGCGATTCGACGGCGTCCTCCGCGGACGCATCGGAGGACGACCGCTTAGACGCGCGGGCCGATGATTCTTACGACGGTGCTTACGATGATGACCCGAGGGTGAGCGATGAGGCGGGCTCCGCCCAGAGCTTTGATCCACGGCCGAATCACAGCGAACCCGACGAACAGGCGGATGCGCCCGGGGCACCCGAGGTGGAGGCCGCGGCAATAACGGCTGAAGAGGCGAGTGGCGAAGGTGTCGCGCCGGAGTCGGAACCGGAGGAGCCTGCGCAAGAGTACACGGATTCGGAAGCGGAGGCTGGCGGCGAGTCCGGAGCAGAGCAAGAATTCTTGCCCGAGGCCGCGCCCGAGACCGTTGAGAGACCCGACGGCGACGGGTCGGGCGATCTTGATCCAAGAATGCCCGGACGTCCCTTGCCGGGCGAGGGGGAAAGCGGCGCGGAACAAGCGGCCTCCGAGGCGGGGGAAGATTCGGAGCCGCCGCGAGAGGGTGAGGCGCGGCAACGGACGCGATCGGCCTCGGCCGGATTCGAACGCCGCCGCGGACGTCGCGGGCAACGCAGGGGACGACGCCGAGAAGGTCCCGCGGCGGAGATGGACGAAGCCCCCAGTGAAGCGGGGAATCGCGGGGATGACGGTCCGAAAATCAGCGACCTGCTGGCCAGGGGACAAGAGGTGCTGGTCCAGATTTCCAAGGAACCCCTCGGCAAGAAGGGCGCGCGCATCACCTCGCACATCGCCCTGCCGGGGCGTTTCCTGGTTTACATGCCCACCGTTGATCACACCGGCGTTTCCAGGAAGATCGCCTCGGACAAGGAACGTGCTCGTTTGCGCAAGATCGTGCAGACCCACAACACCGGCATGGCGGGCGGCTTCATTGTTCGTACGGCCGGCGACGGGGTGAGCGAGGAGGATCTGCGGGGTGACATGCTGTTTCTCTACAACCTCTGGCTCGACATCCGAGAGAAGAGCGAACACTGCCCGCCGGCCTCGCTTGTGCATCACGACGACGATGTCGTCGAACGCGTTTTACGGGACCGTCTGGGCGAGGATTTCAAGACGATTTGGGTCGACAGCGAAGAGGAATATGAGCGCATCCTTCGCTTCGTGGAGCGTTTCCAGCCCGACTTGTTGCGCGCGGTCAAGCTCTATACCCGAACGGAGCCGATCTTCGACTCTTTCAATATTTCGACCGAGATTGAAAAGGCCATTCGGCCCAAGGTGTGGCTCAAGTCGGGCGGCTACATTGTCATCAACCCCACCGAGGCGCTGGTTTCGATTGACGTCAACACCGGCAAGTACGTCGGCAAATCCGACCGCCTCGAAGACACCATTGTCAATACGAATCTCGAGGCTGTCCAGGAGATCGCGCGGCAGTTACGTATCCGGGATCTGGGAGGCATCATCGTTGTCGATTTTATCGACATGGAGGAGCGGGGGAACCGTCAGAAGGTCATGGCGGCGCTCGAAAAGGAATTGCGGGTCGATATCGCACCCTCGAAAGCCTTGCCGTTCAATGAGTTCGGACTGGTGGCGATTACGCGGAAACGCGTCAAGCAATCGCTTGAACGCAGCTTATGTAGTCCCTGCCCGTATTGTCACGGCGCGTCATACGTCAAGTCGGTGCAAAGCGTGATCTACGAGATCTTGACGAACGCCCAAAAAATGGCGGTGTCCAAAGAGCCGAAGAAAGAATTGACCCTGCGCGTCAACCCGGAAGTTGCGAGGAAGCTCAAGTCGCGCGACAACAACTATTTGAAGGAATTGGAACAGATTCTAAGAGCCAACGTCTTAGTGCGAGGCGATGTCTCTTTGCACCGCGACCACTTCGACATTCATTGACGGCAAGTAGCGCCCGGCCCCCGCGCGGGCCCGAAACACGCCGCTCAACGCCGTATTGAGATTTTCGGATGAGGCGATCATGGGAGAGCCATAGGTCCGGGGGAGGCTGCCTCGGAGAGGAGCCGGAAACTGTCCAAGACCTCAGTACTGCCTTATTCTTGCTCGTCGGTCGGTACCGGCGTTTTTGGATGGATCAGCTCGTAACCTGCTTGCTTCCATTCATTTACGCCGCCGAACTCAATATCGTCATAGCCGTTTTCCTTGAGCGTGGCCGCCGCACGGGCGGCCCTTCCCCCGCGGTTTCAAAACACGACCAGCGGTCGGCCTCTGGGAATTTCCGACATGCGGGCTTCGAGTTGATCCATCGGAATGTGATGATAGCCCTCAATCGTCCCGATCTGCTCGAGTTCCTCGGGCCGCCGCACATCGAGCAAAAATACGTCCGCGCCCTCGTCGAGGCTTTGTTTAAGCGCCTTCGGGTCAAAGCGGGGCGTGGAGTGGGCGGTCTCGGGGTTGTTTCCGGATTCGGACATAGCTTCGTCGGGCTTCGGGGCGTTGGAGCAGGATACGGCCCCGCCGCAACCGGCCAATGCGACTCCCATCCAGACTCTTCGGGTCAACATGGATGACTCTCCCTGAACGACACTTTGCCCAGTATACCCCGACTGAGGCGCAGGCCCCGAGGATGTGCTTCCGGGCGGCAGCGATGGGCGCCGGAGTTTCCGCGCAAAGCTCCTAATTCTTCCCCGCCGGCAACCGATATTGTTACTGAATGGTTCCGTGGGAATTCGATGGACATGAACATCTTGATCGTCGACGACTCTTCTGTTATGAGAAAAATCTTGGAGCGCAGCTTGCGGCAGGCGATTCCGAATGGAATCGAGCAAGTGGTCGAGGCTGGAGATGGGGCGGAGGCGCTGGCCAAGCTCGACGCCGGACCGATTCAAGTCATCTTTTCCGACATCAACATGCCCAATATGAACGGCCTCGATTTCCTGCGAAACGTGAAGGAGACGCCTCATAAGGACCTTCCGGTCATCATGGTGACCACCGAGGGTGGGGAAAGAACGGTCATGGAGGCGATCTCGCTTGGGGCCAAGGGCTTTATTCGGAAACCTTTTACACCGCAGCAGATGGAATCGACGCTGGCCAAGGTAATGAGATAACCGTCGCCGGCCCACGGATGCGCGACCGAGCGGGAGAACGATTGGACAATCAACTACGGACGGCCGTGGAGACCATGACCATCGTGGATGCGGTGCGCGAGGCGACGCAGAGCGTCTTTTCCATGATGCTTTCGCTCGAAGCCGAAGCGCGGCCCCACCGAACCGTCGCTCAGCCCGATCCGGTCGATGGCGTCGTCGCCCTGATCGGTTTTACCGGGCCCTGGGGCGGAACGGGCGTTCTCTACTGTCAGGAAGAGCTGGCCTGCAAGATGGGTTCCGTGATGTTGATGATGGAAATCAACGAGATCAACGGCGAGGTGTTGGACGGGGTTGGAGAAGTTGCCAACATGGTTTTGGGCAATTTCTAAGGAGAGCATCGAAACCCACACCGGCGCACTTGGCCTCAGCATCCCCACCGTCGTTTACGGCAAGAATTTTTCCACCCGTTCGGCCATCAAAGCCGATTGGACCCTCGTTCCGTTTCAATGCGCGGGAGATTGTTTCGAAGTCCAAATCTGCATGCAGCCGTTGTAGCTTGTCGCCGACGGCGGTGACGCTGCCTGACCGCTTCGCACTCCGCTCCAACGCCTTTGCCTAATTCCGCCGGCCGCCCAGAGGTTTCCCACGAGGCGAACCTTTGCGCTAGCATGGGGCTAACCGTGCGGACGACCTTCTCTATTGCCGTCGTGTTTGCGTCGGCTGCCTTGCTCGATACCGCAGGGGCGGCTCCGGGATTCGAGACGGATGTGCGCCCCATCCTCGAGCGCTACTGCGGGCAGTGCCACGGCGAGTCGATGCGCATGGGCGAGCTCGATTTGCGGACGCGCGAGAGCATGCTGCGCGGCGGGACGAAGGGACCGTCTCTGGTCCCGGGATCAGCCGAAGAGAGCTTGCTCTTTCGGCGCATCCTCGACCAGTCGATGCCGATGGGCGACACGAAGGTCGCCGCCGCTGACGCCGGTATCTTGCGCGATTGGATCGACGACGGCGCACGAATCGAATCCGCGGCAGCCGAGGCCGACTCGAAAGCTGCGTCGCATTGGGCTTTCCGCCCTTTGGAGACGCCGGCCCTTCCCACGGTTGCCGACAAGAACCGGGGGCGAAACGCTGTCGACGCCTTTATCGGCCGACGTCTCGAGCAAGAGGGAATCGAACCGGCCGGCGAGGCCGATCCGCGCACTCTGCTCCGGCGGCTCTACTTCAATTTGATCGGGCTGCCCCCGACCCCCGAGGAAGCCGCGGCGTTCGCGGCCGATCCGTCGGAGGAGGCCTACCGCGCCATCGTCGAAGACCTGCTCTCGCGCCCGCAATACGGCGAGCGGTGGGGAAGGCATTGGCTCGACGTGGTTCGCTATGCCGAGTCGAATGGCTATGAGCGCGACACCACGAAAAAGTCCGCCTGGCGTTATCGCGATTGGGTGATCAACGCTTTCAACCGCGATCTGCCCTTCGATGAATTCGTGACGGCGCAGATCGCCGGCGATGAGATTCCCGGCTCCGACGCCGAATCGCAAATTGCGACGACGTTCCTGCGCCTCGGTTCCTGGGATGACGAACCCGCCGACCCCGCGGTCGATCGCTGGGATCAGCTCGACGACGTGCTTGGTTCGACCGCCACGGCGTTTCTGGGATTAACGATTCGCTGCGCCCGCTGCCACGATCACAAGTTCGAACCGTTCACGCAACGCGACTACTACAGTCTCGCGGCCGTTTTTAGCCCCTTGAAACGGCCTCAGGTCGGTCAGACGGAATTGACGCGCCCGGCCGGCACGGCCCACGAGCTGGCCGTCTACCGCGCGGCGATGAACCGCTTCGACGAAAAGATCGAACCGTTCAACAGAGACATCCACGGCATCGAACAGCGCATTCTCAAGCGCATCGTCGAAAAGCAGTCCGCCGAGGATTTGAGTTGGTACAACCACGTTGAAACGGTACTCGCTTTCAAGAAAGACCCGCTTAAGCGTGACTATCTCGAACGCGGCCTGGTGACTCGATTCAACCGCCGCCTCGAAGAAGAGATTTGCGACGAAGCCACGCTCGACGAGCAAGCCGAGATCGAGGGGCTCGAACGCGAGATCGCGAAACTTGACGCGACGCGGCCCGCCGCGCCTCCGAACTCCTATGTTTGGTACGAGGACGATCCCGAGCCCCCGCCGACGCATGTGCTCCTTCGAGGGGATGTGACCGCGCCGGGCGACGTGGTGGAGCCCGGGGTGCCGGCTGTTTTTGGGAACGTTCCTTACCGCGTACTTGACGTGGGTTGGCGATCCACGGGCCGTCGTTTGGCCCTGGCGCGATGGATGACCGACCCGGACAACCCGCTGCCGGCGCGCGTGATGGTCAATCGTCTCTGGCAGTGGCATTTCGGCGAGGGCTTGACGGCGAGTGAAAACGACTTTGGCGTGATGGGTCAGCGGCCTTCTCATCCCCAGTTGCTCGACTACCTGGCGGCGGAGCTGCTGCGTTCGGGCGGAAGCATCAAGCAGATCCAACGCCTGATTGTGAACTCCTCCGCGTTTCGTCTTTCTTCGGATTGGAATGCGCAAAACAGCAAGGACCCCGATAACCGTTGGTTGAGCCGCTGGAAGCCGCGTCGACTCGATGCCGACGCCGTGCGGGACGCCATGCTGGCTGTCAGCGGGAAATTGAATTTGAAAATGGGCGGGCCGAGCATTTATCCCAAGCTTTCCCAAGCCGTCTTGGAAGGGCAATCGCGGCCGGGAGACGGCTGGGAGACCTCGACGGACGAGGAAGTTTCGCGACGCAGCGTCTACATTTTCATCAAGCGTAGTCTCGCGGTGCCCGAACTCGAGATGCTCGACGCCCCCGACAACGCCGAGAGCTGCGAGCAGCGTCGGGTCTCCACAACCGGCCCGCAGGCGCTAACGTTTCTGAACGGCGATTTCGCGGTCGAGGCCGCCGGTGCGCTGGCGCGGCGCGTTGTGCGGGAGGCGGGCGACGACTCGAGTAGTCAGGTGACGCGGGCTTTCGAGTTGGTCTACGGGCGTCCGCCCGCGCCCGAAGAAACGCGGGCGGCCCTTGATTTTCTCGGCGGCCGCCAGGGTGAACACGAGCAGGGTTCGAAGGTGGAGAAGACGGCCGCGGTCGGTGGCCTGATGCCGGTTCTGCTCAACAGCAACGAATTTTTCTACCTTTATTAGCAGTTTGTACGCGGAGAGTGGTGAGGGAGTGGGTCAGGGGTTGCCAATTCCCTAACCGCTCACTTTTTCGGGCGTTTCTGTGTTACATTATTCTCGGGTCGTCTTCACTTCTCGCCGTTCGCCTCGATGAGCCATCCGCACGCATTTGAGTCTTCCCGTTCGCCGAATCGTGGTTGCGGCGCGTCGAGCGCTATGGCAACGGTCGTCGCGCTGCTGCTTGTTCAGGGAGCGGCCCTGGCTCAGAACGCCGACGCGGCTCCCGCTGAACGCGAAACGAGGGAGTATTCCGACGGCGTGGCCGGTAGGGTCGTCGATCGCAACGAATCGAGCCTGGCAAAGTCTTTCGCCGCCGACGAGCCTCCCGAGAGAATGGAAGACTATATCGAGGATCTCTATGAGCCCGGCGTCCATTTCAAGACCCTCTTCTCGGCCGGTTTCAAACACATTCGCGAGTCTCCGAAGCAATGGGGCGGCGGCTCGACGGGGCTTCACAAGCGCCTGCGCCATGCCTACGCCAAGCGCTTAGTCAAGAAGTCGATTGAACACAGCGTCGCGGCGGCCTTCGGCGAGGTGATCGGCTACCGGCGTTCGGAAAAGAAGGGCTTTTGGCCTCGCACGAAACACGCGATCGTCTCGGCTTTCGTAACGCCTCGCGAAGGCGGCGGACGAGGTCTTGCCTACTCCAGGCTGGCGGGAACGACGGGGTCTTACTTCATCGCCAACACTTGGTACCCGCAAGGCGCCAACGGTAAGAGCGACGCCTTGCGCCGCTCGGGGCTTTCACTCGGGCTCGATGTCGGAACGAATATCCTCAAGGAGTTTTGGCCCGGAAAGAAACGTTCCGGTAAGAAGTCGCCGAAACCCGACCGCGACGACGACGATTAGAACTTGTCCGCCGGGTGGTCTGGCACTCCCCCTTTTCGCACTGCCGCGCACTCTCGGTTATGTCTCGGGGTTGCTCGAAACCTCGCGCGCTTGGCCCGTCGCTTGCGCTCGGGGCTCTGATTCTGCTTGCCAAACACGCATTGGGACAAGGTGGCGGCGTATAATTTGAAGGGGTCGCCGAGACGTTGGCGACCAATAGATGACGCGAGATTGCACGGTAGGCAGGGGGGGCGAAACTCACACTACCCCGGCCCGGATTAAGGCCTGCATGCTTAAGCGAGTTCGGGGCGAGCGACGGTTGGTTAGCGGAACCGCCGCTTGCTTCCTCACCTTTTGCTCGGTAACCTTCAGCTCGTTTTTGGGGGCGGCGGAGCTGACTCCCGAACAGGTCGAATTCTTCGAGACGAAGGTTCGCCCGGTTCTGGCGGGCAACTGCTATACCTGCCACAGCGCCGCTGTAGCCGCTCCTTTCGCCAACCTGCGTCTTGACAGTCGCGCGGCGATCCTCAAGGGCGGTGATTCAGGACCGGCCGTGGTCCCGGGCGATTCGGGAGCCAGCCGCCTGGTCCAGACGATCCGTTACGCCTCCGCCCTCAAAATGCCTCCGACCGGCAAGCTCGCCGAGGACAAAATCGAGGCGCTGGTCAAGTGGGTCGAGATGGAGGCCCCTTGGCCGAATGAAGCGACAGCGGAGCCGGCGGCGGCGACCAAGAAGTTTGATCTCGAGGCCAGGCGCCGAGAGCACTGGGCTTGGCAGCCGATTCGAAGCGCGGACCCTCCGGCGGTGAAGGGCACGCGCCATCCGGTCGACCGCTTCCTGCTCGCCAAGCTGAAGCAGAATCGACTTCGTCCCGCGCCGCCGACGGACCGGTTGACTTTGCTGAGGAGGACCTACTTCGACTTGACGGGGCTGCCGCCTTCTCCCGAGGAAATTCGGCGATTTATCGAAGACCGGAGCCCGGACGCCCACGAGCGCCTGGTCGACCGTCTGCTGGCCTCACCCCGTTACGGCGAGCATTGGGCGCGCCATTGGCTGGATTGGGTGCGCTATTCCGAGTCGCACGGCAGCGAAGGCGACCCGGATGTTCCCCAGGCTTGGCGCTATCGCGATTACGTCATCCGCGCCCTCAATAACGATATTCCCTACGATCAGTTGATTCGCGAATACCTGGCCGGCGACTTGCTCGAGCAGCCGCGCATCAACGCCGACGACGGCATCAACGAATCGGCACTCGGCCCGGCGCATTTTCGCATGGTCGAGCATGGCTTCCAGCCGGTTGATCCTCTGGAAGACCGCGTCAACTGGACCGAAAATCAGGTGGATGTATTTTCAAAGGCCTTTCAGGGCCTCACCCTTGCCTGTGCCCGCTGCCACGATCACAAGTTCGACGCCATCAGCCAAAAGGATTTCTATGCGGTCTTCGGCACCGTCCGGGGATCGCGCCCGATCCAGGCGACCATCGATTCGCCTGATCGGATTCATAAGAACCACACTGATTTGGTCGCCTTGAAAAGGAAAGTGAAGGCGACTCTCGTCGAAACGTGGCTCCGGCAGGCCGGCGAATTAGAAGCCCAACTGCTTGACGGGCCGGCGGGGGCGCCTTTCTTGGAACGCTCCGCGTGCGAGGAAGACAGCGCGCTTTATGCCTGGACCGCCTTGGCGTCGAAGCAGGGTGACGAATTCGCCGCCGGTTGGCGCGAGCTCGCAACCGGCTTGCGGGAGAAGATCGCCGAGCGCAAGCGTTTCAATCGCGAGCTGGCTATCGCGGGATGGGACCTGCGAGGGGACGACTATGCCGGCTGGTTGAAGTACGGTGTCGGGCTGCCCCAGACGCCCTCGGCGCCGGGCGAGTTTTGGATCGCCACCGAAGGGGAACGCGTCCTCGGCGGGATTTATCCGTCCGGGGTTTATTCGCACGGATTGTCGAGGAAGCATCCGGGCATCCTACAATCTCCCCGTTTCAAAGTAGGGAGCGACAAGATCAGCCTGCGGCTGCTGGGCGGTAATTTCAGCGCGGCGCGGTTGATTGTCGAGAACCACGCCGTGCCGCGAGGCGGCATCTACACCCGGATTTCCACTTTAGTTTCGGTTCTGCTAACCATCGGGTGGACTCGGACGCCTTTATTTATGCGGGCTTGAAAGCACTCAAGGCGCTGAGGAGATCAACACCCAATGGGTGAAAAAGAAAACAAACCGTTTCAGCTCACCTTCAATGGATTTCTCAAGGTCGATTTCCAAGGATCGCGAGTCACCTCGGATGGCGGGCTGATTCTCATTCGCGAACTGGACGAACGACTCGGACTAGGCAAGCTGATAGACGAGCATCTGACGGATTCGCGGCAAGGCTCGAACAAGAAGTTCCCGTTCGTCGATCTGCTGCGACAGTCGGTCTACTCCCGCTTGGCGGGCTACGAGGATCTCAACGACGCCGTTCGTGTCTCCGCCGATCCAACCTTTCGGCTGATTGGCTCGAAGAAGAACTGGGATCGCGGCGCGGCGCTGACCTCCCGGCTGCAGAGCTTCGAGACCGCCATGCTCGCCGGCGACGAGAATCTGATCGGGCTGATGGCGGTGAACCGCGAGACCGGGCAACGTGTCCAGCGCCGAGGACTGGGACGAGCTGCTGCTGCCGGAAATCGAACGCCAACAGGCGGAGGGCAAACAGGTGACGTTCCGGGCCGATGCCGCCTTCGCCAAGCCGGATATTTACGAGACGTTGGAGGAGCGCGGCGTGGACTACGTGATTCGCATCCCGGCCAACAAGAGCCTGGAGCTGGAGATCGAAGATATCCTGTTTCGTCCGCCGGGCAGGCCGAGCGCAAAGCCCCTGGTGCGCTACAGGAGCTTTCGGTATCAGGCCGCGAGCTGGTCGAAGTCCCGGCGGGTTGTTGCGAAGGTCGAGCATCACCAAGGTGAGTTGTTTCCTCGCGTCGGTTTCATCGTCACGAGCATGGCCTTGCCGAGCCGCTCGCTGGTGCGGTTCTACAACAAGCGCGGCACGGCGGAGCAGTGGATCAAGGAAGGCAAACAAGCGACGCATTGGACAAGGCTGTCATGCCATCGGTTCCGGGCCAACGAAGTGCGACTGCAACTCAGCGTGCTGGCCTATAACCTGGGGAACCTATGGCGGAGGCTCGGGCTGCCGCAACGGATCAAGAGCTGGTCGCTGACGAGCTTGCAACAGCGGCTGATGAAGACGGGCGGTAGGCTGGTCAAGCATGCGCGGTACTATTGGCTGCTGTTGGCCGAAGGACATCTGAACCGGCGGCTGTTCGGCGACATGCTGCATAGGATCTGGGCGCTGCCTGTGCCGGGTGGGTAGCGTTGCCCGGGCGAGGATCAACAGTTTTTGGCTCCAAAAAGGTTTCGCAGGGAGCAGTGTCGGCCGGAGCGCCGTTCAGTCCGCTCAATCAACGTCTGTGAGCGGACGGACGAGCCCTGGCGCCTACCGGCGGAGGTGATGTGCAGGGTTCAGCGCGAAAAGACGTGGTATTCGGCGCAGCGGGGGTGTATCCTGTGACCGTGCCAGGGCCAAAATGGAAATCCTGGCTACAATCAGCATTTCGCTCCCAAGAAAGATCGTATGGCATGGGCCACCTGGGACACGAAGTTCTGGAAGGGTTTCGAAGCCTATGTCGAAATCGCGACGTTGGACGACCGGACCACCTTTAGCCTTGACCGCTTCGACGACGAGCGCAGACCGCGCCCGAAGCCCAGACGCGATGGGCGTTCGTTTTTCGGTGTTGCCGAGGTTGTTTTCCACGACGGCGAGGAGCCTCCCAAGGAACAATCCGCCCCCGCGCTCCTCCTGATCGAGGGCCGCGCGCCAGCCGATTCTGCGGCTCTGGCCGCCCGCTATCACGAGCTGCTCACGGCGGCGATCGAAGCGTGGCGGGACGAGGCTCTTAGCGAGAACCAAGCGGTTTTCCTCGACGACTTCATCCGACGCGGCTACCTGGAGACTTCGATGGAACGGTTGGCCGGCGCGAAGCCGCTCGTCACGCGCTATCGTCGGCTCGAAGAGGACATTCCCGTGCCGCGGCGGGCCCCGGGCGTGCTCACCGAGGCGATGCCGCATCAGCCGCTGTTGATTCGCGGCAGCCATAAGAACCCCGGTACGCCTGTCCCGCCGCGCTACCTCGAGGTGTTTCACAGCAACCCCTATGACGATCCGCGAACCGTACGCCCGCGGTTGGCCGATGCCGTGACGGATCCGGCGAACCCCTTGACGGCCCGAGTGATCGTCAACCGCCTCTGGTATTACGTTTTCGGCCGCGGCATCGTGCCCACGGTCGACAATTTTGGGAAGCTGGGCGAGAAGCCGTCGCACCCGGAACTGCTCGACTATCTGGCTGCCCGCTTCCTTGACGAGGGCGCCTCGATCAAGAGCATGCTGCGGTTGCTGGTCACCTCGGAAGCGTATCGGCGCGCCGCCGAGCCCTCCGAGGAGGCTGCCGAAAAAGACCCCTCCAACGCCCTGCTTCAGCACATGCCGATTCGCCGACTCGAGGCCGAGGCGATTCGCGACGCGATGTTGGCCGTTTCCGGACAACTCGATCCCACGATGTACGGCGACTCGATCAAGACCTATTACGTGCAGCTGGCCACGCTCGACGACCCCAACAGCGGACAGGCGAAGGGCGACAAGGATCGAGGCCCGCTCGATGGCGACCGCCGACGCAGCGTCTATCTCGAAGTGCGGCGCAACGTGATGGATCCGTTTCTCGAGGTCTTCGACGCACCCAAGCCCACCGGCGCGCGCGGCCGCCGCGACATCACCAATGTCCCGGCGCAGTCGCTGACGATGATGAACTCGCCGTTCGTCATTTTGCAGTCGGAGAAATGGGCCGAGGTCCTGGTAGCCGGCGGCGAAACCAATTCACGCGAGCGCGTGGGGGGAATGTTCGTGCGGGCGTTGGGGCGCGAACCTTCTTCCGCGGAGCTCGACAAGTCGCGGACCTTTCTCGCGGCTCTGGCCGACGAACACGAGGTGGCCCCGGAAGTCGTCCTCTTGAGCCAACCCGTTTGGCGAGACTTCGCGCAAGCGATCTTCAATTTCAAAGAGTTTCTCTATATCCGGTAGGTGATGTCATGAAATTCGCCGACGACTCGAACGCACGCCGACACTATTGGAGGCCTGGTGACCTCCCGAGTCGACGCGATGTGCTCAGGCGTTGTTCGATGGGTTTTCCGATGTTGGCGCTTTCCTGTTTGGCGGCGGCGGAAGGCCGGGCCGGCTTGCGGGAGGGCGCGGGCGAGGAAAGCCCAACGGCGCCTCGTAGACCCCATTTTCCGGCGAAAGTGAAGAGCGTCGTTCTTTGCCACATGTCCGGCGGATTTTCGCACGTCGACAGCTTTGACCCCAAGCCCCGGCTTGACGCCGAAGCCGGGCAGCCGTTGCCTATGAAGGTTGAACGCACTATGTTCGACCAGAACGGCAACATCTTCCCGAGCCCTTGGAAGTTCAACAACTACGGGGAAAGCGGCATCCCTGTCAGCGATTTGTTCCCACACATCGGTTCTTGCGCCGACGACTTAGCCGTGATTCGCTCGATGACGGCGACTTTCAACGAACACGCGCAGGCCAATTTCTTTATGCACTCGGGCCGTCCCTTTGCCGGCTTCCCGAGCATGGGTGCGTGGACAACCTACGGACTGGGGAGCGAAAACCAGAACCTCCCGGGTTTTGTTGTGCTGGGCAGCGGCGGCATTCCGCTGGGCGGGCGCAACATGTTCGGCAACGGCTTCCTGCCGGCGGTTCATCAGGGGTCCATGATTCATCCCGGCCGCGAAGAGCCGATGAATAACGTCCGGCCCAAGGAAGCGGATCGGTTGCAGCGCAAGCGGTTGGCGTTCATCGACGATATCGACCGCGATTTTCTTAGTAAGACGAACCATCCGCAGGTGGAAGCGGCGATTCGCAATTATGAAACCGCCTATCGGATGCAGGCGGCGGTCCCGGAGTTGGTCGATCTCAGTCGCGAAACCGAAGCCACGAAGAAGCTCTACGGCGTGGATTCGGAAGTACCGCAAAAAGCCGCCTACGCGACACAATGCTTGCTGGCCAGACGGCTCGTCGAGCGTGGCGTCCGATTTATCAAGACGACCATCGTCCATAACCCGGGCCTGTCGAATGTCGGCAATCCCTGGGACCAGCACACGAGACTGCGTGAAGGCCACGAAGCGAACGCTTTCCAAGTCGACCAACCGATCGCCGGTCTCATCAAAGACTTGAAAGCTCGCGGCCTGCTTGAGCAAACCCTTATTGTCTTCGCCGGGGAATTCGGGCGGACGCCTTTCACGCAGGGCAAGGACGGCCGCGACCACAATCCGTGGGGCTTCAGTTTATGGTTGGCCGGCGGCGGCGTCCGGGGCGGCACGATCCATGGCAAGACCGACGAATACGGCTACCACGCCATCGAAGGCCGGTTGACGTTCTACGATCTCCACGCCACGATCCTGCACCTGCTCGGGCTTGATCACGAGAAGCTGACCTACCGTTTCGGCGGGCGTGATTTCCGGCTGACCGACGTGCACGGGAATGTGATTCAGGACATCTTGTTGTGAGAGAGGGGCGCGGGCCCGTCGCTTGCGCTCTGGGCTTCCATGAGAGGTGGGTCGCTTGTCAAGGGCGGTCGTTGGGAGGCGTTGGTCGGTTTGTCGGATCCGGCCCGGGTCCTCATGCCTTGCGGCGCGTTGAGGACCGGGCTTCCATTCGCAGTGTTATCGGTCTCGTTGTTGACCTCTGCTGGTTGGGGTCCGGTCTTTCGGCGCTGCTCTCTCTGTTGCGGCTTCGACCCATCCTCGAAAGAATCGGCCTGCCTGCCCAGAGCCCGCAGTCACCGTGACACGATCTCGATTCTCCGCCGCGGCCTCGCTTCGTCCGCCCAATCCCCTACTCCCTTCCTTTCAACAGGAATCTTCTTGCCGCCGAGTCCCCGTTAGGGGGCTCGCGGATGTCCTCATCACGTTGCTTCATCCGAAACCGTTGCCGCCGACTGCGCCTCATCGTCCCTGCCTTATGGGGAAACCGTTTCCGTCAGCCCGTGCAGCGGATCGTAGTTTTCTTGTTTCACCCACAACACATGCATCAGCACCGCCAACTTGCGCGCCACCGCCACCACCGCCCGCTTCTTCGCATGTCCTCCGCCGCGCGCCGCCAAACCCAAACCCCAGCGCCTGAGCGTGGAGTCGGTCCCGAACGGCCCCAGCACCCAGTGCGCGCACTGAATCAACGTCCGCCGCAGCAGCGGATCTCCCGATTTCGTCACGCCCAGCCGCAGTGACCGCTCGCCCGATTGGCGTTGCTTGGGACGCAGCCCCACCAGCGCGCCGACCTGCCGCGAACGCTTCACGCGGCCCGGGTCGTTGTCGAGCGCCAACACGAACGTCAACGCCGTCAGCGGCCCCACCCCTCCGATCGTTCGCAGCCGCTCGACCGCTGCGTATTGCTTGCCCAACGCGACGATTTGTTTGTCATATTCGCGGATCGTCGCGCCGAGGCTTTCGATTTGTGTCGCCACCCCCAACAACGCCGCGTGCAACACCTCGGGGCAGGCCTCCCGGACGCGCTCGACCCATTGGTTCTGGGCGCATCGGCCCAAGCGGATGCCGTGCGACTTCGCCATGCCGCGCAAACTCCCTTTCAACCCGCATTTTCAATTTGATGTTTGACATCCCGACCTTCCAGCGGCCTTGAGCGTCTTTATTCATAGGGGCTAGAGCCCGATGAGGACGCCATGGAGGCCAACACCCAATGGGTGAAAAACAAACCAAGCCATTCCAGCTAAGTTTCAATGGATTTCTCAAAGTCGATTTCCAAGGGTCGCGAGTCACCTCGGACGGCGGGTTGATTCTGATTCGCGAGTTGGACGAGCGGCTCGGACTGGGCAGGCTGATCGAGGAACATCTCAGCGATTCACGGCAAGGTGCGAACAAGAAGTTCCCGTTCGTCGATCTGCTGCGGCAGTCGGTCTACTCTCGGTTGGCGGGCTACGAGGATCTCAACGACGCCGTTCGGGTATCCGTCGATCCGACGTTTCGCTTGATCGGCTCGAAGAAGAACTGGGATCGCGGCGGAGCACTGACCTCCAGGCTGCAGAGCTTTGAGACCGGCATGCTCGCCGGCGACGAGAATCTGATCGGGCTGATGGCGGTGAACCGCGAGTTGGTGGCGCAAGCCGAGACGCAAGACGACTCCGAGCGCGTCGTGCTCGACATGGATTCGACCGAAAGCCCGGTCCACGGCCAACAAGAGGGCAGTGCCTACAACGGCCACTTTGAGTCCGTCTGCTATCACCCGCTGTTGCTGTTCAACCAGCACGGCGACTGTCTGGCGGCGAAGCTGCGAGCGGGCAACGTGTCCAGCGCCGAGGACTGGGACGAACTGCTGTTGCCCGAGATCGAGCGCCAACAGGGAGAACGCAAGCGAGTGACGTTCCGCGCCGACGCCGCCTTCGCCAAGCCGGAGATCTACGAGGCGTTGGAGGATCGCGGAGTGGACTACGTCATTCGCATCCCGGCCAACAAGAAGCTGGAGTGGGAGATCGCCGACATCTTGTTCCGGCCGCCGGGCAGGCCCAGCGCGAAACCGCTGGTGCGCTACAAGAGTTTCCGCTATCAGGCGGAGAGCTGGTCCAAGCCCCGACGGATCGTCGCCAAAGTGGAGCATCACCCGGGTGAGCTGTTTGCGCGACCCGGCTTCTTGGTGACCAACATGACCCTGCCGAGTCGTTCGCTGGTGCGGTTCTACAACAAGCGCGGCACCGCCGAGCAGTGGATCAAGGAAGGCAAGCAGGCGACTCACTGGACGCGGCTGTCGTGCCATCGCTTCCGAGCAAACGAAGTGCGGCTTCAGCTCAGCGTGCTCTCCTACAACTTGGGCAACCTGTGGCGGCGACTCGGACTGCCGCGCAGGATCAAGAGCTGGTCGCTGACGAGTCTGCAGCACCGGCTGATGAAGACCGGCGGACGGCTGGTCAAGCACGCCCGGTATTACTGGCTCTTATTGGCCGAGGGACATCTGAACCGGCGGCTGTTTGGCGACATGCTGCGGAGGATCTGGGCGCTGCCTGTGCCCGGTGGGTAGCGTTGCCCGGGCGAGGATCAACAGTTTTTGACTCCAAAAAGGTTTCGCAGGAGCAGTGTCGGCCGGAGCGCCGTTCAGTCCGCTCAACCAACGTCTGTGAGCGGACGGACGAGCCCTGGCGCCTATCGGCGGAGGTGATGTGCAGGGTTCAGCGCGAAAAGACGTGGTATTCGGGGCGACGCGGGTGTATACTGTCGCGGTACCAGGGCCAAAATGGAAATCCTGGTTCAATTTCGTGCGGCACTCGAGCACGGCCTCGCGCGCCCGCAACAACGTGCGTTGTTGTTCGGTCTCGAGCTTGCGCGGCGCGACGGGATTCAACAGGGCCGGGTTGGTGCGTCCCAGCTCGGCCAACCAATAGGCGTCGTTGCGGTCGTTTTTCGAGTCGGATTGGCTGATTAAACGCAATTGCCGCGCGTCGGCGACGAGCACGTCGTGGGCGAGGGCGGCCAGGCGGCGGCGAATCCAGTTGCTGTGGCTGCCGGTTTCGATCACAATGCGCAGCTGCGGCCAACGGCGGAACCAGCGATCCAAGGCCTCCGGGCGGGTGGGGACTTGGCATTCCTCGAGGCTTTCGCCGGCGAGGTCGGTGAGCCGTACGAAGCAACGTTTGTCGCCGATGTCGACGCCGGCGACGGCGCAAATTTCGTTGTCTTTTTGCATCTGGATGCGTTGTTGCGCCAACTGTTGTTCGAGCTGGGTGAGTTGGCGGGTCTTCGCTTGTGAGCTGTCGGCTTTCTTGGTTTGGTGTTTGTCGGTTTGGTTCTTGTCGGTCTGTTGTTTGCTATTCTTCTTCATGGCTGGTCGCCTCCTTTTCAAAAATCCATTGCACCTCCCTTGTGGAGAAGTGCGCTGCTGCCGGTAGCCTACCGCTTCCCGGCTCCAAGCGACCAGCCTCTCATCCCATCTCTGATTCCGCTTGATGAATTCTTTGCGACAGGCGCTGGGCCGATCACCCCTCGACGACGCGAGGTTCGACCGTGCATCGGCCCTTGCCCGCGAAACTGCTGACGCCGAGCTCGAGCAAGGCCGGGGCTTGCCCTTCCCGTTCGTAGCTCAGCTCGTAGTGATTCGCGAGGCGGCGTAAGAGAGACCGGCAGACCTTTTCCAGCTCCCAATGATCGTCGGCGGCGTAGTAGATGCCGCCTGACTGTCGCGCCAGGCTGCCGAGTTCGCGGCTGTCTTCGCCGCAACCGTAACCGATCACATAGAGCGGCACGCCGGAGCTTTGCAGCTTTCTGACGATCGCCGGGAAAGTGTGCTCGCTGCCTTGATCGATGCCGTCGGAGATCACGACGATGCCGCGACAACCGGGTTCGCCGGTGACGGCTTCCAACGCTTCCGCCAGAGCGTCGTGCAGGCGCGAGGCATTCGTCGCGCCGTTAAAAGGCCGCCGAATCAAGGCTTTTAAGCGCTTCGGATTCTCGCTGAACTCTGCGGCCGTCTCGATATCGAAACCGTACTTGACGAACGCCAGGCGATCGGGCGGAAGCTTCTCTCCGACGCTTTCGACCAGCGCCGTGTTGACTTCCCGCACTTTGCTGATCGACATGCTCTTGCTGCAGTCGAGCACAAAGGCCAAGGACAGGGCGTCGCGCAGAGACGGTTGCTCGACCTGGAGGGATTCGATGGGTTTGCCGCCTTCGGTGATCTGAAAGTCGCGCTCGTCCAAGTCGGCGATGGCCGAACCGTCGGCGCGGGTCACGGCCAGGCCGATGCGACGGCGGCCGGCCTTCGTGATCGCGGCGAAGATCGTTTCCAGCGTGAGTTCGTCGTTGCTGTTCAAAACGCCCTGATCGCCGGCCGGCGCGGCGTCGAAGTCGACCCCCAGTTTTTCGAGCGCTTCCCGAGCGGCGTCGCGGACGGATTCCTCGCGGTCTTGGCGGAGGTCCTCGAGCAGCCGCGGGGAACGACGGTCGCCGACTTCGCCGAGCGCCCAGGCGGCGGCGGCGCGCGAACCGACGTCGGGATCCTTCGTCATCGTGGCCAGAAAGTGGACCGCGCCGTCTTCGTCGCCCAGCCGATAGCGCCCCACCAGCGCGCGGACCCGCACGGCGGGATTGCTGTCGACGGCCGCAGCCTCCAAGATGCTCGGGTCGGGATCATAGTCGGCGGCGATCAACCCGTCCAGCGCGCTGGTGCGTACGGAGGGCTCGGGGTCCTGGAGAGCGTTTTCGAAGAAGAGCGTGTTGCGGCAGTAGCGCGCGAAGATGAATGCCGCCCTGGAGCGCAGCTCGGGCCCTCGCTCGCGAAGAATTCGGGTCAGCAGCGGCAGGACGCGGTTGCTGTCGCAGACCTCCGCCATGAGACGAAGAATACGCAGCGCCGACTTGTCCGAGGCATCCTGCAACGCCTTGGCTAGATGGATGTCAACTTGATTGACGACTTGCTTGATGACACCGGCCAGCGGGACGGCCTCGTCGACCGACGTAACGCGCGGGTTAAGCAGTAACTCAAGGAGTCGCCCCTCGCATTGGAGAATCGAGATCAAGAGCCGCCGGCTCTGGTCGTCGTGACCGTTGGCAAGATGCCGTGCTGCGGCGCTCTGGAACGCGGCCGGATTCCGCTCCAGCAGAGCCGTGAGCTGTTGTCCGCCGTCTCGGCTCTGAACCGCATGGTCGAGAAGCGTTGCGATGTTCTGTTCCATGGCTCCAGGTCGAAGGCGGGTCGAGGTCGCGGACCGCTGTTGGTTTCCGTCACTCTCCTTATCGGTTCCGGCATGCGGTGTTAGCGCAATTTTCAGGCGGGCTTTTCGGGAGCAGGGATCAACCCGGCGGCGATTACACGATGCTTTCCGAAGTTTCCGGGGTTGCGACTAGGGGCGCCGCCGGAATAGGCGTCGACGACTCGGACGGCGATACCCACCGTTTGAGGGTTTCGGCGAGGTCATGGGGTTTGATCGGTTTCGTGATGTAATCGTCCATGCCGGCCCCCAGGCATCTTTCGCGGTCGCCTTTCATGGCGTTCGCCGTTAAGGCGATGATCGGGGTACGATCGCCGCCGACCTCGCGGCGTCGGATCTCCGCGGTTGCTTCGAAACCGTCCATTTCCGGCATTTGGCAATCCATCAGCACGGCGTGGTAATGACTTCGCCCGAGCGCCTCGACGGCTTCCGAACCGTTCGCGACGGCATCGGCGGCGTAGCCCAGCTTGCCCAGCAAGTTGAGAGCGACCTTTTGGTTGACGACGTTGTCTTCGGCGAGCAGGACGCGGCGGCCGGGGATCGCCGGTGCGAGTTGTTCTTCGGAGGCGTTCGCGACGGCTTCGCCGGTTCCGTCTTGGAGGCCGGTTGCCGGCGCCGCCTTCCGGATTGCGCCCCGAACGCAGTCGCGGAGTTGGTTTTGCTTGACGGGCTTGGTCTTCTCGAGTTTGACGGTGAACCAGAAAGTCGACCCTTCGCCGACGACGCTGTCACAACCGATTTCACCGTCCATCCTCTCGACGAGTTTCTTGCAAATAGCCAGGCCCAGCCCGGTGCCTCCGTACTTGCGGCTGGTACTGCCGTCAGCCTGCGTAAACGCTGTAAACAGTTGCGCCCGCACTTCGGAGGGGATGCCGATGCCGCTGTCCTTCACCCACATCCGCAAGACCGCGTGGCCCTCATCCTCGGATTGCTTCTCGACGCCCACGAAAACTTCACCCTGCTCGGTAAACTTAACCGCGTTGCTGATGAGATTCAGCAGAACCTGACGCAGCCGGCCGGGGTCACCCCTCAGACCGAGCGGCGTATCGGTCGAGATCAGAGAGGCCAACTGAATTCCGCGTTCGTCGGCCCTTTCCGCCAGCAGTTCGACCGCCCCGTCGACGGTTTCGTCGAGATCGAAATCGAAATGCTCGAAATCGAGCTTGCCCGCTTCGATCTTCGAAAAATCGAGGATGTCGTTGATGATCGTCAGCAGTGCTTCCGCGCTCGATCGGATGGTTTGGGCGAAGTCTCTCTGCTCTTCGTCCATCTCGGTATCGAGCAACAGGCCGGTCATGCCGATCACGCCGTTCATGGGCGTGCGGATTTCATGGCTCATCGTCGCCAGAAATTCGCTCTTGAGATGTGCGGCCTCCTCGGCTCTTTCCTTGGCCTCGGTCAGCTCCTGATTCATTTCGCTGAGCTGTTTTGTGCGGGTGTTGACCTGCTCCTCGAGGCTGTAACGGTGGCGTTGCAATTGCTGGTCGCGACGATAGATCTGGACCAACATGTCGTTAAATGAGTCCACCAACAGGCCCAGCTCGTCATTGCTCATCTTGCGTGCCCGCGCCGAATAGTTCTTTTCGCGCGAGACGCGTTCGGCCGTTTCAGCCAAGTGTAGAATCGGTTCGGAAATGAGCCTTTGCAAGCGTACCGAAAGCAGAAAAGCGGCGATCAAGAATCCCGGCACCACGACCAGCGCAAGGGTCGCAAAGCCCTTCAAACGGTCCTCGATTTGCTTGGAGTCGGCTTGGATGACGATGGCCCCCAGTTTTTCGCCGTGCCGCATCACGGGCCGGGAAATGACGAAGCGGTCCTCTTCGTCGTAGTCTCCCGAGGAATAGGGGGCGGGTGAACACTCTTGGGACGCCGTGAGGTTTCGTTGGTAGGAAGAGTACAGGCGTCCGCTTTCCTCGTAGAGGCAGGCGGAAACCACTTGTGGATGCGCCCGCAAGCCGGCCAAGGTGTCGGTCCCGGCGCCGGGGTCGCCCTCCGCCAACGCGACCGCGCAGTTGTGGGCGATGACCGCTTCCAGCCGAGTCATCTCTTCGAGAGCACCTTGGCGAAAGTTCACCAGTTCCAAGACGACAAACCCGGCTCCGGCCAACAAGAGCGTCGCGGCCTGCGTGAGGACGATCAGCCAGACCAGCTTGCGCTTGATCGGTAAGTCTTGAAATGCTCGCATCGTTTTGTCCGGGGACACTTTCGTCGGGGCCGGTTGATTTCACGGACGAGAGACTTCGCGGTCCCTCCGCCCACGGCTTTCACTTTCCGGGAGTAACACTCCCGAACGCACAACGATGCCGCCGTTGCCTAACGCACCTGTCCGGCAACTCCCCTTCCTTTCTCTTCGACAAAAATCGGCAACCGCTGAATCCGACCCTCGCCGCGCCGCTCGAAGCCGAGTTCGCTACCATAAAGCCGTCAACGGAATTCGGATCGCTGGGAGGGCTCGTTCATGAGATCGCATCGGAGGATGAACCCGCGGATTTATCTACCTCTTTGGATCGCGGCGGCCGTGGCGGCGCCTCTGGCGGGCGCTCCGGCGGCGCGAATTGATTTCAATCGCGACATTCGTCCGATTCTTTCCGATAAGTGCTTCGCCTGCCACGGCCCCGATGACGGGCAGCGCCAAGCCGACCTGCGTTTCGACACTCGCAACGGGGCCTTCGCCGAGCGCGGTGGAAGTGCCGTGATCATCCCTGGGGATCGATCCGCCAGCCGGCTCTATCAGCGCATCAATCATGGCGTGGAAGCGGCCCGCATGCCGCCTCCGGCCGCCGAGCGCAAATTGAAGCCCGAAGAGGTCGAGCGCATCGGAGCGTGGATCGACCAGGGCGCCGACTGGCAAACCCATTGGGCCTATGTGCCGCCGAAACGCCCCGATCCGCCCCAGGTCGGCGACCCGGCTTGGGCCGAAAGCCCGATCGACCGTCTCATCCTCGCCCGGCTCGAGCTTGAAGGCTTCGAACCCTCATCGCCGGCGGACAAGACGACCTTGCTGCGGCGCGTGGCGCTCGATCTGACCGGCCTTCCGCCGACTCCCGAGCAGGTCGAGGCGTTTGTCGCCGACCGCTCCCCCGACGCCTACGAAAAGCGTGTTGACGAACTGCTGGCCTCGCCGCACTACGGCGAGCGCATGGCTATGCCCTGGCTCGACGCCGCGCGTTACGCCGACACGCACGGCTACCACATCGACAGTCACCGCGAAATGTGGCGCTGGCGCGATTGGGTGATTCACGCGTTCAACGACAATATGCCGTTCGATCAGTTCACCGTGGAGCAGCTTGCCGGCGACTTGCTGCCCGATCCCACGCCCTCGCGGATTCTCGCCACCGGGTTCAACCGCAACCACATGATTAACTACGAGGGCGGCGCTATCCCCGAGGAGTATCAGGTCGAGTACGTCGTCGACCGCATCGAGACGACCGCGACGGTCTGGATGGCCTCGACCATGGGCTGCTCGCGCTGCCATGACCACAAGTACGACCCCTTTAAGCAGAAGGAGTTCTATCGGTTCTTCGCCTTCTTCAACACGATTGGAGAGAAGGGCCTCGACGGCCAAACCGGCAACGCCGCCCCGGTGCTGGAACTTCCCTCCGACGAACAAAAGCGCCGCCGGCAGGAGCTCGAGGAACGAATCGGCGCCATCGAAATCAAGTTGTCCGACGACAAGATCAAGCCGCGCCAAGCCGGCTGGGAGAAAACGGCGCTTGACATGATTCCCACCCCGCCCGACAAGGGCCTGGTTGCGAGGTGGGGATTTGAAGAGGATTTACTGGAAGACGTGGGGCAAGAAACCGGTGCGACGGTTCGGGGCGAGTTGACCTACGACGAGTACGGTCGCCTCGGCCGCAACGTTGCCTTCAGCGGGGAAACTCACGCCGAGTTCGGCACGGCCTTTGCCCCTCGCGCGGACAAGCCGTTTTCGCTCGCGATGTGGGTGCGCGTCGCCTCGTTCGGCAGCCTGCGTGTGCTCCACAAAATCGAGGACACCGAGACGCGCCGCGGCATCGAGCTTTTTGTCGATGAATTCACGAAGATCGGTGAACCCTATGAGCTCTTCCGCGGTCAGCGAATCCGTGTACGCCTATCCCATCAATGGCCCGAAAACGCGATCGAGGTCCGCACGGCCCGCCACATCCGACAAGGCAAATGGCATCAGCTGACGGTGACTTACGACGGTTCGGCCTCGGCCGCCGGTCTGCGTTTTTACGTGGACGGCGAGCCGGAAGAGACCGAAACCATCAGCGACAGCCTCTCGGGGCCGATTCACAATGACCGGCCGCTCGGCGCGGGCGACAAGGCGGTAGGGCCGCCTTTCCGCGGCGGCTTGGACGGAATGCGCGTCTACGATCGCGTCCTCTCGCCCTCCGAGGCCTCTAACCTTGCGGGCGACCACCCGGTTCGAGTGATGCTCGCGAACCCCCTCGAAGGTTGCCCCGAATACTCTTGGCGCGCCAAGCAGCCCGCCGAAGAAAGCGAACTTTCCGAGGAGGAAAAGGAAGCCAAGAAGAAGAATCGACGGCTATTCGCCGAGTGCGGCCGCCGCCAAGAAAAAACGCGAAATTACTTTCTCACCCGTATCGCCACCGAAGACGAGCAGCGGCTCTACGCCGATCTTCTAAATCTTGACAAGCAGCTCACACACCTCAAGAACGAGATCCCCACGGTAATGGTGATGAGCGAAATGTCGAAGCCGCGTGAGACCTTCGTGCTGGGCCGAGGAGACTACCGTAACCAAACCGCGAAAGTGACCGCAGGCGTGCCGGCGGTGTTAAACCCCCTGCCGGCCGACGCGCCGCCGAATCGGCTGGGACTGGCGCGCTGGCTCGTTGATCCCGCTAATCCGCTCACCGCGCGCGTGACGGTGAACCGCTATTGGCAGATGATTTTCGGAACCGGCCTGGTGCGTACTTCCGAAGATTTCGGCTCGCAAGGGGAGCCCCCCAGCCACCCGGCGCTGCTCGATTGGCTGGCCGTCGAGTTTGTCGAATCGGGCTGGGACGTCAAGGCGTTGCTCAAGAAGATTGTAATGTCGGCGGCGTACCGCCAGTCCTCGCGCGTCACGCCGGAACATCTCGAACAGGACCCGGGCAATCGACTGCTGGCCCGCGGGCCGCGTTTCCGTCTTTCGGCCGAGGGAATCCGCGACAGCGCTCTCGCGGTCAGCGGTTTGCTGAATCGGGAAATCGGCGGACCGAGCGTCTACCCCTATCAGCCGCCGGGGTTGTGGGAAGAGATGGCTTTCGGCGACGTTTTCAGCGCCCAAACCTACACGCCCGGCAGCGGCAAGGATCTCTACCGCCGCGGCATGTATACCTTCTGGAAGCGCACGGTGCCGCCGGCGTCGCTGGCGACCTTCGACGCTCCCGACCGCGAGGAATGCCGCACTCGCCGCGCCCGCACCAACACCCCGCTCCAAGCGCTCGTGCTGATGAACGACCCCACCTACGTCGAAGCTTCCCGCCACCTGGCGCAGAGGATGATCCTCGAAGCCGGCGACGATGCCGATCAGCGCATTGCCTGGGCTTTCCGCCGCGCCACCGGACGCGCCCCCCAGCCCGGCGAAACGGCGGTGCTGGCCTCGATCGCCCGCGAGCAGGAAGCCGACTACCGCAATGTCCCCGAAGCTGCTCGCGAACTCATCACCGTCGGCGAATCGAAGTACGACCCCAACCTCGACCCCGTCGAACTCGCCGCCTGGACCACCGTCGCCGGCACGATCCTAAACCTCGACGAGGTGGTCACCAAGGAGTAGGCCCCACAAGAGAGCACGCCTTGTCCCGTGCTTCCGCGCATGTGCCGAAACCGCGGCCCCAACCTGAAACCTCGACCCGCCCCCGGAAGGGCAACGGCCGCTCGCAAATCGCCTCCAGCACTTCGATCTATCGTGGTATTCATGGAAGGTCAATTTCTGGGCTCGCTTTCTCGACGGCGATCCTGGAGTTGCAGTGACGCCATGCGTTCAGGTGCCGTACGATGCCTCTGTCGAAAGTCCGTAGAACGGTGGCCGCGGAACGGCATTGAGCGAAACCTCTGGTTGTTGCCGAGATTGCCCTATTGCACGTGGGTCCCGGTCAGCGGGTGACACTTGCCTCAGGCCCCAAGGGGCCCCGGAATTTAGCCCACGGCTTCAGCCGTGGGAAAATAGACACCACACTGAAAGCCCCAGCGGGGCGCTGGAACATGCCTCACACTTTCGCCCACATCTTGGTTCACGTCGTCTTCTCGACAAAAACAACGACGCCCCGTCCTCCAACCCGCGTTCCGTGACCGTCTTTTTTGCTTGCATGGCCGGCATCCTCCGCGAACTAGGCGCCCAACCAATCATCATCAACGGGACCGCGAACCACGTGCACATGCTCTTCTCCCTTCCGTCGACCAAGTCGATGGCCGAAATGATGCAACTCGTGAAAGGGAAGTCCACCCGATGGATCCATGAACAGGATGATCGCAGTCGTTCATTTTCCTGGCAAACCGGCTACCCGTCGTTTAGCGTCAGCCATTCGAATCTTGCCGCCGTGCGCTGCTACATCGCGGATCAGGAGGAACATCACCGTCGGATCTCGTTCGAGGATGAGTTCGTGTCTCTCTTGAAGAAGAACGAAATGGAGTTTGACGAGCGGTATCTTTGGGGATGATTTCCTACGCCCTTTCAGGGCTTTCCCCATTTATTGGATGGGCACCCACGGCTGAAGCGGTGGGCTAAATTCCGGGGCCCCTGCCGGGGCCTGGGGGCAAGTGCCAACCGGGACGGGTCCCCACGGGCGGGCGACCGGACCGGCGTTCCACGCACTGACAGGCTCAATGAAGCGAATCGTCCCGCCCTCAGCACTTCGGCAAATGGCTCCTGCCCATCAGGTAGGTGTCGACGGCGTGGGCGGCTTTGCGGCCTTCGGCCAGCGCCCATACGACGAGCCGCGCGCCCTCGAACGATAGCCGGTGTGATTTTTTGAACAAATAGCCCTTGACACCGTACTAAGGTACGGGGTTTAGACTGAGTGTAGAACCAAACCAACATGACCACTCTAACCATCGGCGACGTCGCCAAGCAGGCGCAAGTCAACATTGAAACCTTGCGTTACTACGAGCGCCAAGGCATCGTACCCAAGCCCCCGCGTACTCGTTCGAACTACCGGCTGTATCCGGGGGACACGGTTCGCCGCGTGCGATTTGTCAAGAAGGCGCAGGAACTCGGCTTCTCCCTCAAGGAAATCAAGGAGCTACTGTCTCTTCGAGCTACCCGTGGCGCAACCTGCTTGGACGTTCGGCGGCAGGCCGCCACGAAGATCAAACAGATAGACGAGAAGATCCTGTCGCTTCAAGCAATGCAGAAGGCGCTGCGGGAACTTGTCCGGCAGTGCGCCGCTCGACGCGGCTCTTTGATTGAGTGCCCTATTCTCGAATCGCTTGATTCCAACGGCCAAAGGTGAAGGGAGAAACAATGATGAACAAAGCTCTCACTACCGCATCCGTGCTCGTGGCCGGCCTTGCGTCGCTGTGCTGTATCGGGCCTCTGGTCGCTGTTGGAATCGGCTTGAGCACATTTGGAGCCGCCGCGTTTTTCGAAGACCTGCGACCCTACCTCCTGATGGTTGCCGTATCCCTCTTGGCGGCGGGTTTCTACCTGATCTACCGCAAGCCCCCTGTTGAGCAGTGTGTTGATGGATTGTGTGTCGTCGTGCCTCCGAAGAAGACCCAAAAGCTTCTCCTCTGGCTCGCCGCGGCCGTGGTGGTTCCCTTGGCTGCTTTCCCTTATTATTCCGATGTGTTTTGGGCCGGGGCACACAGCGCTTCCTCGAAAGAGCCAGCTGCAACCGCTTCACTTGGCGACGTCTCTGAAGCGTTCCTCGATCTTGAAGGAATGACCTGTGCCGGCTGCGCGGTGTCGGTGCAAGCCGCGGTGGAGCAGAAGCCGGGCGTCACCTTTGCCAAGGTGAACTTTGACAAAAAAACCGCTCACGTGAAGTACGACGCCTCACGTATCTCGGTTGACCAACTAATAGAGGCAGTACGGGACCTGGGGTTTGCAGCTAGACCCAGGCCCTGATTTCCCGGGAGACCGTCCAATGATGGCTGAACTCTACTACTTCGACGAGTGCCCCTCTTATCAGCGGGCGCTCGACAATCTCAAGGAAGCCCTGCGTCTCGAACGCTTGTCGGAACAGGTTGCCATGATTCGAGTTGAGTCCCCTGAAGACGCACAAGCCAAACGTTTTCGCGGTTCGCCCACTATTCGGCTCAACGGCATTGACATCGAAGGAGCCGACGCGGAGAAACAAGGTTACGCTTTCGCGTGCCGCATATACCTTGACAACGGCGCCCAAGCCGGCTCGCCGTCGGTCGGGCGCATTCGTCAATCTCTCCGCGATACCGCTTCGCAAACCAAACTTTAGGAGCTACGATTATGAACACCAAACGCAAGATCGAAATTTTCAGCGCCGGTTGCCCACTATGTGAGGACACCGTCGCTCTCGTAAACGCCATCGCTTGCCCATCCTGTGATGTTGAGGTCCTCAACATACAAGAGCAGCCAGTTGCCGCGAGAGCCAAGGACTACGGTATCCGCGCCGTCCCTGCGGTCGTCATTGACGGGCGGCTCGCCCAGTGCTGTGTAGGCTCGGGACCCGACGAAGCGGGCCTTCGCGCCGCCCGCGTCGGAGTGCCGTTGGGCGGTTAACCGTTTCCAGGAGCACAACCGTGAGGAACTCAGCCGCCAATCGAATTCGGCTGGGACAACGGCGATCAGTTGGCCGGCTTTCAGTGGCCGTTCGTTCAGCACTTCGGCAGGTCGCTCTTGCCCATCAGGTAGGTGTCGACGGCGTGGGCGGCTTTGCGGCCTTCCGCCAGGGCCCACACGACGAGGGATTGGCCGCGGCGGGCGTCGCCAGCGGCGAAGACCTTTTCGTTTGAGGTTTGGAATTCCTGGAACGTCGCCTTGATGTTGCCGCGCGGATCCTTGTCGAGTTCCAGCCCGTCGACCAGGCCGTTGTGAATCGGGCCTAAAAAGCCCATCGCCAACAGCACCAGATCGGCCGGCACTTCGAATTCCGAGCCGGGTTTATCATCGAACTTGAAGGGCCGGCGGTTGGTTTCCGGGTCCACGTCGGGCCATGCGAGTTCGACGCCCCGCAGCGCCGTGACATGGCCATTCTCGTCGCCGAGAAATTCCTTGGTGTTGACGGCCCATTCGCGCACATCGCCCTCGGCGTGCGAGCTTTCGGCCTTGAAGGTGAAAGGCCACAGCGGCCAGGCGAAGGCTCCCGGCTCGTCACGGGTCATTGGGGGCATGGGCAGCAACTCGAATTGCCGAATCGACTTCGCGCCTTGGCGTCGTGTTGTTCCCAGGCAGTCGGCGCCCGTATCACCGCCGCCGATGATGATCACGTGCTTGCCTTCGGCGGTGATGTCGAAATCCGGATCGACCGGGCGGCCGCCCACGCGGCGGTTCTGTTGCGGCAGAAACTCCATCGCGTAATAGATGCCCTCTAGATCGCGGCCGGGGATGTCGAGATCGCGCGGGTTCTCGGCGCCGGTCGTGATGACAACGGCGTCGAACTCGTCCAGCAACTCTTTGCCGCTGACGTCGACACCGACATGGACCCCGCACTTGAAGGTGATGCCCTCGGCCTCCATCTGCTCGACGCGGCGGACGACGAGGTGCTTTTCCATCTTGAAGTCGGGAATCCCAAGCGTCATCAGCCCGCCGGGGACCTCGTTCTTCTCAAACACCGTGACGAGATGCCCGGCGCGGTTCAACTGTTGCGCAGCCGCGAGCCCCGCCGGGCCGGCGCCGATCACCGCGACCTTCTTGCCGCTACGCTTAGCCGGGGGCTCGGGAACGATCCAGCCTTCTTCCCAACCGCGGTCGACGATCGACTTCTCGATGGCTTTGATCGACACGGGGTCTTCGTTGATGCCGAGCACGCAGGCCTCTTCGCACGGCGCCGGACAGATGCGCCCGGTGAGCTCAGGGAAGTTGTTGGTCGAGTGCAGCTCGCGCAGCGCGTCTTTCCAGCGCCCGCGATAGACCAAATCGTTGAAGTCGGGAATGATGTTGTTCAGCGGGCAGCCGGTATGGCAGAAGGGAATGCCGCAGTCCATGCAGCGCGCGCCCTGGACCTTGAGATCCGGCTCCGCCATCGGCTCATAGATTTCCTTGTAGTCCTGGATACGAACGAGCACGTCGCGTCCCTCGGGGACTTGACGCTCGTATTCCATGAATCCTGTGGTCTTACCCATGCGATCGAAACTGTCCTTCTAGAGCTTCATGGCCGGACTCTCGCGTCCAGCCGAGTCGTGCCGGGAAAAATGGGGGACAGTCCACTTCGCGCCGGTGGAGCTCATCGGTTCAAAGAGACTTTTGCGGTCGGCGCTCGGTACAGTCCCCATTTTTCCCGGCACGACTCGGCGCGCGCGTTCGAATGCCTACACCGATACCAACGCTTTCTCCGCGCTCATGCGGTCGCTCAACGCTTTCTTCAACTCCTTGGGGAAGACCTTGATGAATTTCGGCAGCATCTTCTCCCAGTTGTCGAGTACCCAACGGCCTTTCGGGCTGTTGGTGTATTCGACATGCCGCTCGATCCGTTGCTTAACGAAAGCGATATCCTCGGGATCGTCGAACGGCTCCAAGTCGATCATCGTGTGATTGGCCGACTTCTCCCCGAAGTCGCCCGCTTCGTCGAGCACAAAGGCGAAACCGCCGCTCATCCCCGCGCCGAAGTTGCGTCCGGCGCCGCCGAGGATGATGACGCGGCCGTTGGTCATGTACTCGCAACCGTGATCGCCCACGCCTTCGACAACGACGGTCGCGCCGCTGTTGCGAATGCAGAAGCGTTCACCGGCCATGCCGTTGACAAACGCTTCGCCCGACGTCGCCCCATAAAACGACACGTTGCCGATGATGATGTTCTCTTCGAAGACGAAGCTTGAACCCCTGGGCGGATAAACCACCAGCCGCGCGCCCGACAGCCCCTTGGCGAAATAGTCGTTGGCGTCGCCTTCGAGAGTCATCGAAAGGCCCTTGGCGCCCCAGCAGCCGAAGCTCTGGCCGGCCGAGCCCTTCAACTTGATGTTAATTGTGTCGTCGGGCAGGCCTTTCGAGCCGTACCGCCGAGAGACTTCCGCGCTCAGCATCCCACCGACCGTGCGGTTGATGTTGACGATGTCGGTTTCGATTTCGACGCGCTCCCCATTTTCGAGCGCTGACGAGGCTTTTTCAATCAGGTGATTGTCGAGTTGCACTTCGAGGCCGTGGTCCTGACCCTTGGTGCGGTAGCGGCCAACGCTCTTGTCCACCGGCGGATCGAAGAAGACTCTGCTGAAATCCAGTCCCTTGGCCTTCCAGTGATCAATGGCCTTCTTCGTGTCGAGCATGTCGACGCGGCCGACCATATCGGTGAGCTTGCGGAAGCCCAGCTCGGCCATGATTTGCCGCAACTCCTCGGCGATGAAGAAGAAGAAATTGATGACGTTCTCCGGCTGCCCCTCGAACTTCTTGCGCAGCTTCGGATCTTGCGTCGCGATACCGACCGGGCAGGTGTTCAAGTGACACTTGCGCATCATGATGCAGCCCATCGAAATCAGCGGCATGGTCGAGAAACCGAACTCCTCGGCCCCGAGCAGCGCCCCGATGGCGACGTCGCGGCCGGTCATCAGCTTGCCGTCGACCTGCACGGTGATGCGGCTGCGCAGGTCGTTCATCACGAGGACCTGTTGGGTTTCGGAAAGCCCCAATTCCCAAGGCGTTCCGGCGTGACGAATCGAGCTGACCGGAGAAGCGCCCGTACCGCCGTCGTGGCCGCTGATCAACACCAGATCGGCGTGGCCTTTCGAGACGCCGGCGGCGACGGTGCCGACGCCGACTTCCGATACCAGCTTGACCGAGACATTGGCGTTCTTGTTGCCGTTCTTCAAGTCGAAGATCAACTGCGCCAGATCCTCGATCGAATAGATGTCATGGTGCGGCGGAGGGGAAATCAGCCCCACGCCGGGCGTCGAATGACGCAGCCGAGCGATGGTTTCGTCGACCTTGTGGCCGGGAAGCTGGCCGCCCTCGCCGGGCTTGGCGCCCTGGGCGATCTTGATCTGCAACTCGTCGGCGTTGACGAGGTAGTTTGACGTCACGCCGAAGCGCCCCGAGGCGACCTGCTTGATCGCGCTGCGGCGCCAGTTGCCGTCCTCGTCGCGGGCGAAGCGGCGTTCGTCCTCGCCGCCTTCGCCGGTATTGCTGCGCCCGCCGATGCGATTCATCGCGATGGCCAATGTTTCGTGGGCCTCGGTGCTGATCGAGCCGAACGACATGGCGCCGGTGCAGAAATGCTTCACGATTTCCTTGGCCGGCTCGACTTCCTCGATCGGAACCGGGTTGTCGGACTTCTTGAACTCAAACAGACCCCGCAAGGTGCACAGGGTCTTATTCATGTCGTCGATCGTTGAGGAGAACTCCTGGAAGGTCTTGAAGCTCTGCTGTTGAACGGCGTGCTGTAGCTTCGAAACCGTGGTCGGGTTCAGCAGGTGCTGCTCGCCGCGCGTGCGAAATTGATACGCGCCGCCGACATCAAGCTCGGTTACGGCCTCGGTGACCGGGTGATACGCGAACTCATGACGCTTGGCGGCTTCCTCGGCCACCACATCAAGCCCCACACCCTCGATCTGTGAAGCCGTGCCGGCGAAATAGCGATCCACGACGTTGCTGTTGAGCCCGACGGCCTCGAAGATCTGCGCGCCGTGGTAGCTCTGCACCGTCGAGATGCCCATCTTGGACATGACTTTGAGCACGCCCTTCTTGATGGCGAAGATGTAGTTCACAACCGCTTTTTCGAGATCAAGCCCCTCGGCGAGAGCACCGTCGCGGTGCATGCCTTCGAGCGTTTCAAACGCCAGATAGGGATTGATCGCGTTGGCCCCGTAGCCGATCAGTAGACAGAAGTGCATCACCTCGCGAGGCTCGCCCGACTCGACAATCAGCCCCACCTTGCCTCGCGCCGCCGTGCGAATCAAGTGATGATGAACCGCCGCGAGCGCCAGCAAGCTGGGCATCGGCGCCGAGTTGTTGCCCGCCCCGCGGTCGGAGAGAATCAGCACGCTGTAACCGCTGTTGGAAGCTTCCTCGGCCTGCGAGCAAAGCTCGTCGAGGGCTTTCTTCAACCCCTCGCCACCACCCGCCGGGTCAAACAGCGTCGGCAACGTCTTCGCGCCGAATCGGATCTTGCCCGACTTGCCTAATTTGCCCGAAGCTCCGCCGCCCGCGCCGTATTCGACCGAGCCCGGCTCGCCGACCCCGCGTAGCTTTTCCAACTCGTAATTGGTCAAGACCGGCAGATCCACCCGCAACACGTGGGCATGCTCGGGCTGTTCGTCAAGCAGGTTGCCCTGCGGCCCGACATAAGTGATGGTCGACATCACCAATTGCTCGCGAATCGGGTCGATGGCCGGGTTCGTCACCTGCGCGAACAGTTGCTTGAAATAGTTGAACAGCAACTGCGGACGGTCCGACAGGCAGGCCAGCGGCGTGTCGACGCCCATCGATCCAATCGGCTCTTGCCCGACGGCGGCCATGGGACCGAGCAGAATCCGCTGGTCTTCCATGGTGTAGCCGTACATGCGTTGGCGTTCGAGCAGCGTATCGAAATCCGTACCGTGAACCTCGGCGGGTTCGGGCAGGTCCTTGGCGTGGATCAACTGTGCATTGAGCCATTCGCCATAGGGTTTTCTCGTCGAGTAGGTCTTCTTGATCTCCTCGTCCTCGGCGATTCGCCCTTCGCCGGTGTCGACCAAGAACATGCGCCCCGGCTGCAGGCGCCCTTTGTAGCGGATGTTTTCAGGCGCGAACTGCAGCACGCCGGCTTCCGAGCCCATCACGACGATGTCGTCGTGCGTCACGTAGTAGCGCGAAGGCCTCAGACCGTTGCGGTCGAGCACGCCGCCGACATAGCGTCCATCGGTGAAGACGATCGACGCCGGGCCGTCCCACGGCTCCATCATCGTGGCGTGATACTCGTAGAAGGCCTTTTTGTAGTCCTCCATGTGTTCATGGGAACTCCAAGCCTCGGGGATGAGCATCATCATCGCGTGCGGCGTTTCGCGCCCGCCCTTGATGAGCAACTCGAGAGCGTTGTCGATCATCGCCGAGTCGCTGCCCGTCTCATCGATGATGGGCAGCAGCTTCTTGATGTCGTCTCCGTAGAACGGCGAGGAGAACGTCGCCTCGCGCGAGCTCATCCAATTGATGTTGCCGCGCAGAGTGTTGATTTCGCCGTTGTGCGCCAGGTAGCGAAACGGCTGCGCGCGCTCCCAGGTCGGGAATGTGTTGGTCGAGAAACGTTGATGGATCAGCGCGATGGAGGAGCGGAAAAGCTCGTCGCCCAGATCGACGAAATAGTTCGGGATCTGCGGGGCGATCAGCAGACCCTTGTAGCAGATCGTCCGTGCCGACATCGAGCAGGGATAGTAGCGCGGCAGCTTGAGCTTGCGCGCTTCCGATTCCGTGCGCTTGGCGATGACATAGAGCTTGCGTTCCCAGGCGTCGCCGTCGATGTCTTTCGAGGCCTCGCCTCGTCCAATGAAGACCTGTTCGACGGCGGGCTCCGACTCCCGCGCCAGCCAGCCGATAGCGTCGGACCGGGTAGGAACCGGCCGCCACCCGAGCACGGTTTCACCTTCCTCGGCAACCACGCGCTCCACCATGCCCTTGACGGCGGGATGGTCGTTTGCATCGGCCGAGAAGAAGAGTTGCCCGACGCCGTACTGTCCCTCGGCGGGTAGGGCGATGCCCAAGGCGTCACACTCGCGCTCGAAGAAAGCATGCGGCATCTGCAACAGCAATCCCGCGCCGTCACCCGTCTCGGGGTCACAGCCACAGGCACCGCGGTGGGTGAGGTTGACGAGAACCTCGAGGCCCTTTTGGACAATGTCATGCGACCGGCGGCCTTTGATATCGGCGACGAAGCCGATCCCGCACGCGTCGTGCTCGTGTTCAGGGTCGTAGAGGCCCTGCTTCGGTGGTAAACCGTAGTTCAACATAAGATGTCGCTGCTCTGAGGCGAAGGATGTTGACCCTTGCGGCATGCCGGGCCGGACAAATCCCTCGCGTCAGAAGATCAAGATGGGAGCGCGTCCGCAGTTCGAAAACGGGGGCACGCTCTCGGATTCGTGTCAGGATAGCACCCGTGAGAGTATTATAGCAAGCGGAACTGGGGTGCTTAATAATTAGATTTACTTATACAGAAACGATCGACTAGAGCTAGTATAAGTGAACTGATATCAGGGAGTTCTGGGGAAGGCAGTCGAGCGTTTCTTGGGGAGCAAGATCCATGGAGAATACGGAAACCTGGCGAGGGTGAGAACAACCGGACGTCCGGGCGCCGGAAGATCACAGGCGCATGAACGGGGATGAACGCAACCTCCACCGTCGCGGGGCTACGGGTCGCGCGCCGGGCCTGCGGGGGGAAATCGTGGGTTCGGTGAGGGTTGGCGGGGGGCTCGAATCGAGGGTGTGGTATCTTGATGGCTTCGGCGCGGCTCATGCCTACCATCCAGACCAAAGCACAGTTGATGACGGGCTCGGAAATCGATCGCACGCTGGTGCGTTTGGCCCATGAAGTGATCGACAAGAACGACGCCGTCGAGCGGCTGGCAGTGGTGGGCATTCACCGGCGGGGAGCGGTACTGGGCGAACGGCTGGCGGCCAAGATCAGCCAATTGGAGAACCACGAGATCCCGCGCGGCAGCCTTGATATCAAACTCTACAACGACGATCTCTCGACGGTCGCCGATCATCCGGTGGTCAGCGGCGCGCGAATCCCTTTCTCAACTGACGGTATGGACGTCATTCTTGTCGATGACGTGCTCTACACGGGCCGAACGACGCGGACCGCGCTCGACGCCTTGCTGGGGAAGGAAAATCCGAGGACGATTCAGCTCTGCACGCTGATCGACCGAGGGCATCGAGAACTCCCCATCGAGGCGCGTTTCGTGGGCAGGCAGGTGGAGACAACGGATTCCGAGATTATCGAAGTCAAGCTCGAACCGGTGGACGGCAAAGAGCGCGTCCTTTTAGTGGAAAAAGTGGATTGAAGAGCCCGGGCGCGACTTTGAGCGAGCTGTCCCGCGAGGGTCTGCCCGGCTCCGGCACCAACAACGACATCCGATGGCACTCTCTCCTCCAGCCTCCGTCGCGCCCGCCGAGTTGGCGCGGCGAAGTTTGCTCGGCATCGAAGACTTGGCCCGTGAGGACCTCGAATGGCTGTTGGCCCGGGGGCGTCATCATCAGCCGATGCAAGCCGAGGCGGTGAAGAAACTCGATACGCTGCGTGGCAAAACGATCGTCAACCTGTTTTTCGAGCCCTCGACACGCACGCGAACGAGCTTCGAGATTGCGGCGAAGTGGCTGGGGGCGGATACGGTTTCCATCTCGGCGCAAGGATCGAGCTTGTCCAAGGGCGAATCGCTGGTCGACACGCTCAACACGCTGTCGGCGATGCGCCCCGACGTGATCGTGATGCGCCATGCCGCCTCGGGCGCGCCGCATTTCCTGTCGCGATTTCTTTCCACGCCGATTGTCAATGCCGGCGACGGCCGCCACGAACACCCCACCCAAGCGCTGCTCGACGCGGTGACGATTCTCGACAACAGGCCGTCGCTTGAAGGGTTGCGCGTGGCCATTATCGGGGACATCGCCCACAGCCGCGTGGCGCGTTCGAACGCCCAGTTGCTGACGAAGTTCGGGATAGATCTTGTGCTGTGCGGACCGGCGACGATGCTGCCGAAGAACTTAGTCCATCTGGCGCCGGGCATTCGCCTGACCCACAGCATCGACGAAGCGGTGACTGACGCCGATGTGATCATGATGCTGCGCGTTCAGCTCGAACGGCAGGACATGCTGCCGTTCCCCAAAAACGAGTACTTCCAGTTTTACGGGCTGGGGCTCGAACATCTCAAACACGCCAAGCCCGACGCCATCGTGATGCATCCGGGGCCGATTAATCGCGGCCGCGAATTGTCGTCCGAGGTCGCCGACTTTCCGCGTTCGGTGATTCTCAATCAGGTGGAAAACGGCGTGGCGGTTCGCATGGCGGTGCTGGAACGAGCGTGCGGGATGTCGTGAGGCGGCACGCCGGTGAAGCGATTGAGGGGCCGCCTTCGCCTCTAACTTTTCGATGACAAAACTGCTGATCAAAAGCGGCCGAGTAGTTGACCCGCACTCGGGGCGCGACGGCTTGGCGGACGTGCTGATCGAAGACGGCCGCATCGTGGATGTCGATACGGCGATCGACGCGCCCGACGCCGAAATTCGCGACGCCTCGGGGCTCATCGTAGCGCCCGGCTTCCTCGATATTCACGTTCACTTGCGCGAACCGGGCATCGAGCACGCCGAGACGATCGAGACCGGCGCGCGAGCGGCCGCGGCCGGCGGTTTCACGACGGTATGCTGCATGCCGAATACGATTCCGGTGAACGACAGCCCGACGGTCACGAGTTTTATCGTCGAGCGGGCGCGCCGCAAGGCGATCGTGAATGTGTTTCCGATCGGCGCGATCACCAAGGGCAGCGAGGGCGAGCAGCTCGCCGAAATCGGGGCGATGAAAGAGGCCGGCGCGGTGGCGGTTTCCGACGACGGGCTGCCGGTGATGAACTCAGGGTTGATGCGGCGGGCGATGCAGTATGCCGGATCGTTCGACATGACGGTGATCGACCATTGCGAGGATTTGAACCTGAGCCTGGGCGGCGACATTCACGAAGGCGCGCGGGCGGTAAGGCTGGGCTTGGGCGGCATCCCCTCCAGCTCGGAAGACGTGATGGTGGCCCGGGACGCGATCCTCAGCCAGGCGACCGGCGCGCGCTGCCACATCGCGCATATTTCGACGCGCAATTCGATCGGCATCGTGCGGCACGCCCGCAAGCTGGGCATCCCGATCACTTGCGAGGTTTCTCCGCATCACTTCACGCTGGCCGATACCGATATTCCCGGTTACGACAGCCGCTACAAGATGCGGCCGCCGCTACGAGCCGAGCGCGACATCGAGGCGGCGATCGAAGGTTTGGTGGACGGCGTGATCGACGCCATCGCGACCGACCATGCTCCGCACACGGGCAATATGAAGGCACAGGAATTCGAGCGCTGTCCTTTCGGTGTGACCGGTCTCGAAACGGCGATCGGGTTGTCGCTCGAGCGATTGTTGCACCCGGGTATGATCAGCTTGATGCGCATGGTGGAGTTGTTTACGACCGGTCCGGCAAAGGTGATCGGCCTCGAGCAAGGGACGTTGCGCAAGGGCGCTGCCGCTGATATCACCATCCTCGACCTCGATCGCGCCTGGACCTTCGATGCCTCGAAGTCTCACTCCAAGAGCAAGAACTCGCCCTTCGACCGGCGCGAATTTCGTGGCGGCCCCGTCGAGACGATCGTGGGCGGGGAAACGGTCTGGAGCACCGATGGCGGCTTCGCGGAAGTAGCGGAGTAGACGGCGTCTCGACATTCGGGGGGCGTCGGTTTGCATGGGTCCGCGGGTTCATTGCTCGGGCATGAGAATGGTTCTTGGCGGGCGAAGAGTCAAGCTTGATTTGACGGGATTCCTGCCGCCCTTTCAGGGCTCAACGGTGTGGGGCGGTTACTTAGGGTTCCGCCGTTCCGGCTCCACCCTAGGCCTAGGCTATATTCCGGCCGCCGCTTCGCGGCTTTAGAAATACTTGACGACGCTCAAGTGAGGGGGGTGTACCCCGGCTAAGCTTGTCTTAACTCGGGTATCACGTCTCCCGGAGCCGCCGCGCGGATGGGCGAACGACGGTAGTCCCGGAGATTTCTCGTGACAATGACGTCAGCGCCGCACGTCGCCGCCGCGGCGACCTGCATGGCGTCCTCGAAGTTGCTCATCGCGAGCCCGGCGGCATAGCGAAGGCTTTCCGTGTCGGTCTTCGCGACCGCTACGAAGCGGCATAAATCCACGATGAATTGCTTGGAGGTTTTGCGGCCGTGGCGGCGAGCCGACAAGTAAACGAAGTTCGAGATGGAGTGCCACGCGATGAAGGCCGAGCCCGGACGCTCTCAAGGATCCCCAGCAATTCGGCGGCGGGCGCGGAATAGGGCTCACGGTCCAGGATCAGATCGAGGATTACGTCGAGGTCAAGCAGCAGCGTCACAAGTATTTCTTCGCCAGCCGGCGGTAGCGTTCCTCGTCCCGTTCGCCCGGTCGGAAGCTGCCGCGCCACTTTTCCACGAAAGATTGCTTGCGATCACTATTCAATGTTCGAAGCGCGCCTTCGATGTAGCTCGACAAAGAAATACCCCTCCGGCGGGCCGCCTCTTTCGCCGACGGCAGCAGGTCGGCATCGATGCTAACGGTGAGCTTAGCTTTCATAGCAGCAGAAATACGTACTTCTTACGTTATCATACGTATTCACCGACAGATCTGATGTTCCCACCATCCGTTTTCCGACCATCCGACGACACTGGGTCTTGGGCGTCCGATCGGGGAAAGGCGTGATAGATTAGAGGCTTGTTTCGGCCGCGCCGGGGACGTCGTCTCACCCGAGCGGCATAAACGCGGTCTTTTCCGCGTTTACTCAACATCATGATCTCCGATTCCCGCTCCATCATGATTCGTCGACTCCGGTGGCTCGCGTTGCCCCTGATCGTGATGGCCGTCTCGTTGCCCGCTCAGGACGAACCCGGCGATTCCAAGCCGGCCGCGCAACCCGTACCCACCTCGCGAGCCGAGGCCATCGAGCAGGCGCGTAGTGAAAAAGCCAAGAAACTGACCAAACCGATCTCGGGCAAGATCGAAAAGGTCATGCACAAGATGGAAGACACCAACTACCTGGAACGGCTGGCGGCCGGGCTGGGCGGTTGGCGAGGGCGCTTCGGCGGCTTGGCCACAGGGCAAGGCTTTGCGCTGGGCCCAGGGTACACCTACCGGACGACCGGCGGCGACCTGAAGGTGTCGACTTTCGCGGTCGCATCGGCCAAGAAAGCCTATCAGTTCGAACTCTTGGCCGACCTTCCCAATCTCGCCGGTGGAAGGTTTCCCGTCCATCTGGCGGCCGTGCACAGCAATTTCCCGGAGATGGATTACTACGGACCCGGGCCGGACTCCCGCGTCGAGGGTGAATCCGCCTATAGGTTGGAGCGAACGTCATTCGACGCCGACGCCGCTTTCCGGCCCGCTGAGTTTTTTCGAATGGGACTCACCGGAGGATATTTGCAATTCAACATCGGTCCCGGCCCGCCGGGCGACGAGTCGGCCGACCAACTTTACAGCCCCGCGGTCAGCCCGGGGATTCTGCGGCAGACCGATTTTTTGCGCGCCGGCGGGTTTGTGGAAGTCGACTACCGCGACATTGAGGGCGGTCCGCGCTCGGGAGGATTTTACTCGGCGCGCTTTCTTTACTACGACGACCAGCGCATCGATCTGCACACGTTTCGGCGGCTCGATCTCGAAGTGCAGCAGTACATCCCGTTCTTCAACGATAAACGGGTCTTCGCGCTGCGCGGCCGCACGGTGATGACGTGGTCGATCGACGGGCAGTCAGTGCCCTTCTACATGCAGCCCTCCCTGGGGGGCTCGGAGGACTTGCGTGGTTTTCGCACCTACCGGTTTTACGACGACAATCACGTCATCTTCAACGCCGAATACCGCTGGGAATCGTTTCCGGGTTTGGATATGGCGCTGTTTTTCGACGCCGGGAAAGTAACGCCCCGCCGTACCCAGATTAATCTCCACAGCCTGGAGACGTCGTATGGAATCGGCTTTCGATTCAATGGCAGAAACAAGGTCTTTCTTCGGCTTGATTTCGGATTCAGCCGCGAGGGGTATCAGATATGGTTCAAATTCGGGAACCCGTTCTAAGGACGCAGCGATGAAGAAAGCCTTCTTGTTGTTTCTGATCTTGGCGTTGCCCACCAGCGCGAAGAAGTTCTACGACGACGACCCGCTTCCGCGCGAGCCGCCGCCGATGGCCGCCGAAATGGTCGAAGAGCGGCGGCTGTCGATGTATTACGACTATTTCCTGCAGACCTTCGGCAAGCCGGCCGAAGCGCAGCCCAAGCCCAAGGAGATCAAGAAAGGCGCCAAGCCGATTCCCGCGGGCGCGGTGAATACGCTGGGCGAAGTTCTCGACAGCACCTGGTTTACCAACCGCATCGGCACGCGGCCGATGAGCGTCGACGAGGTCGTGCGCGGCCCGCGGCGGGACAATGCCCCCTCGCAAGAAGGGAAATGGTCGATCGTCGGCGCGAAGACGGCGGGCGTGACGCCGGGCTTCACGATCAAGGACGCGACGGGCAAGATATATATTCTTAAATTCGACCCCATGACGAACCCGGAAATGGCAACGTCGGCCGATGTCGTCGGGTCGCTGTTTTTCCACGCTCTCGGGTACGACGTACCGGAAAATTGCATCGTCTATTTCGACCGCCCCAAGCTGGTCATCGGCGAGGGAACGACGCTCACCGATCTCAAGGGCCGAGAACAGTCGATGCGAGAGGAAGACGTCGAGAAGATTCTGGCGCGCGTTCCCCGAACGGCAAACGGACGCATTCGCGGCCTCGCCAGCTATTTTCTGAGCGGCCGTCCGGCCGGCGAGTTCCGCTATCACGGTAAGCGGCCCGACGACCCCAACGACATTGTGCCCCATGAACACCGCCGCGACCTGCGCGGTCTCTTTGTTTTTTGCGCTTGGCTTGGGCATGACGACTCCCGCGCCATCAATACGCTCGACATGGTGGTCGAGGAAAACGGGGTGCCGTTTGTGCGGCACCACTTGGTGGATTTCGGCTCGATTCTGGGGAGCGCCAGCGTCTACTCGAATAGCTCGCGCTCGGGCAACGAACACCTTTTCGAATGGGGCAAGGCCGCGAAGCAGGTCCTGACACTCGGCTTCGCCCCGCCGCGCTACCATCGGCTCAAGTACAACTACTTCCCGTCGGTCGGGAAGTTCGACTATCGCGTTTTCGACCCCGAGCTATGGACCACCGAGGAGCCGAATCCGGCCTTCAAGAACCGCCTGCCCGACGATGCTTTTTAGGCGGCGAAGAAGGTGGTGGCTTTCTCGGATCAGCACATTCGGGCGATCATCGAGCAAGGGCAATATAGTGACCCCGAAGCGGTCGAATGGTTGATCGAATGCCTCATCCAGAGGCGCGATATCGTCGGAAAGAAATATTTCAGCGCCGTGTTGGCGCTCGACCATTTTCGCGCGGCGGGGGGGCGGCTCGACTTCGAGAACCTGGCCGTCAAGCACGGCTTCGCCGAGCCCAAAGAGTATCAAGTCGCCTGGTCGACCTTCGACAACGACGCCGAAAAGCACTCGCCGATCGATGGCTCAACCGGGTTCGATTTGCCGCGTGCCGCAGTCGACGGCGCGGAAGGGGCCTATTTCGCGGCGCGAATCCAAGGAACCGAGCCCGCCAAGACGGTAACGGTGTATTTACGCAAGCGCGGGACCGCATTGCGCGTCGTTGGGATTGATCGAACGTGGTGAAGCGGGCGCGCCGGCGATCGGCACTCGTGGATTCACAGAAACCGACTCTTCCGAAAACCCCCCTTCGAGCGTACGGCGGATTACGGTATAGTCCCTGAAATCACAAACGTCTGTAGCCGCGAAGCGGTGACGGGAGCCCTAGCCCCGGGTGAAGCGAAGCGGAACCGGGGTCCCCACCCCAAAATCACGATCAGCCCCGGACGGGGCGTAGGAGCAATTGTACGATGCAGCCCCGGCCTCCACACGCCAACATCGGCGGTGTGCCATAGGGCAAGAACGTGAGGGCGGCAGGAAGGCAACGCGTCAACCCCAGCTGACCCCTCGCGCCGCGGACGCCGATCTCGTGGCGGTATTGTGAATCCGTGGATTCACAGAAACGGAACTCTCCGGCTACGTCGCCGGCGCGGCGCAATGTTCCTGGTAGGCCTGCTGTAGAACGGCTGCGATTTGTGACGGATCGCGCCCTTCGATCTCGTGCCGGTGGAGCATGTAGACCGGCTCCCCGTCGCGAAACAGCGCGACCGAGGGAGAAGATGGCGGGTAATCCGACAGAATTTGCCGCACATGAGCTACGGCTTCGACATCACCGCCCGCGAAAACCGTGGCGACCTTGTCGGGTTTGATTTCGCTTTCAAGCGATCGGACCACGCCCGGCCGCGCCGACCCGGCGGCACAGCCGCACACCGAGTTGACGACCATCAAAACGGTCCCGCTGTCAGGGGTGAGCAACTCGTCGACCTGCTCGGGGGTGCGCGTCTCGATGACGCCCACTCGAGACAACTCTTCGCGCATCGGCGAAATCAGATATTCCGGATAAGCCATAGGCATCTCCCTCCTGAAGCTTCAAGTCTAGCAAGGCCTGGCAAATGGAGCGTTCCTGGACTAGACGGCGCGGACGACGCGGGAGAGCAAAAGGCAGTGGCTGCAAGCGCGCCGCCGGCCTTGGTCAATCACCGGGGCGACGGCCCGAGGCGGCGCGAACGTACTCTTCGCGGTCCTCCGAGGTCGTTATGGCCCGCGAGGAGCGCGGTCAGTATAATGTCTGCACCACGGATGTCGAAAACTACGTTGCTCTCGATCCTATTCGGTCTGGCCGTACTGGGCCTTCTGATTTACTCCACGATGGGGCTACAGCAATACTCCTGCGAGGTGTGCATGACCTTCGCCAGCCAAACCAACTGCAGCATAGCCCGAGCCCCTGCATCGGCAGAGGCCACCCGCACGGCCACCGATGTTGCCTGCGCTCCGATTTCCTCCGGCATGACCGAGAGCATTCAGTGCAGCAATACCCCGCCCGACAGTGTCGAGTGCTCGGAAAACTAAGCCGTTGTTTCAGCGACGTCAGCTCGCCAGGCGTTGTCGCGGCGCATCGGCGTGGGCCGGCATGAAAAGCGATCTCTGCCTCGGCAGGTTGTCCGTGATCGGCGCCAGTTCCGGGTAGGCGTCGAGCAGCCTCGGGGGAACATTCACGCGCTCGCTCCGGGTCATGCTCATCAGCTGAAGAGCATTCACGACGGCCTGGCCGCGAAAGGAATTGTTGGTCACGACGAAGGTTGTCGCCGCGTAGCGAGACACCGCTTCAATCCGGGGCCGCCATGCTTCCAGTTGAGCCGAGGAATAGAGATAGTTGTGGCGCCCCTGCCCCGGCATCGGTCCGTGCGGCGAGACGGACCCGTTTCCCGAGGAAAACCATTCCTCATAGTTGCGCCCGTGAAGCCGCACATAGCCGATCGGAGAGGTGACGTGCGCCGTCGGCGGCATCGAGTGAGGCAGCCGCGGCTGATCAATGTTGGCGAATCCGATTTCGTTGTCGGCCAGCCGGCGCACAGGATCGGGGTCATTCCAGTCGCTGTGACGCAACTCCGCGACCAAAGGAAGGCCCTGAAACGCCTTCCGCAGCCTCTCTAGATACTGCTGGTTTTCCGGAGTCGCCCGAAAGCTCCGGGGGAACTGCATCAACACCGCCCCCAGCCGCCCGGCTTCCAGCAGCGGCGCCAGTCCCTGCTTGAAAACCGCTACATCGTCACGGTTGAGAATCCGCTCGTGGGTGAAGACGTGGTACATCTTGACGGTGAACTGAAATCGAGGGATATCCTCGACCTTCTTCACCCACAAACGGGACAGCTCGGGCCTGACAGGCCGGTACAAAGAGGTATTGATCTCGATCAGAGGGAAATAGTGTGCCAAATAGGACAGTTCGTGAAACCCCCGCGGCCGGGGCGTCGGGTAGACGACACCGTTCCAGTTCTGGTGGGACCAACCGGCGGGGCCGACCTTGATTCGACCGCCCGAAGATTCTCTAAGAGTTCCCATAATGTTCCTATTTTGTTCGCCTATTGGTAGTGTACGGATTTTGGGCCCAGCGGTCAAGGTTTTTTTCGGGGGGCACGACACAAATGTTGGACCTGCCTCTCGAAATGCGAGCGGCAGAAACCGCGGTGCGGACGGAAGTCCGCGCTTCAGCCCGGTTCAGCGCGTTTCACCGACGGTTCACCGGGCTGAATTCGATGAGGTCGGGCTTGCGAGGGCCGTCGGAGGGCTCCGCGGGGAAGACGAAGCCGCCGACCGAAAAAAGTTCGAAACGCGTGTAACCGCTGTGGGGTAGGTTGCGCCCTACTACCTGTAATCCCCGTAGAGGCGGGCGCATTCACCCCAACTCCCCATAATGCGCCCGCCGACTTTTCCTTTCTTTTCAGCTTGCGGCCTTGGAATGGGAACGGCTATGCTGCGGACTCCGCGGCCGGCCCGCCGGTTCGCAATCGTATCGCGACTGAGAAAGGGAGTGATGAGATGAACCAAACTGGGATGGCTTGGCTGATTTACGCCCTGATAACCGTGGGAGCGTGGGGTGTCTACGGTATTTTCCTGCACGGCGGACAGATCGGGATGGGGGATCCGGTCAACGGCCGGTACAAAGCTTTTCTGTTCGTGGGCATCGCCTACTTTCTGACGGCCGTGTTGGCGCCGCTGGTGGTTCTGCTGGTGAACGGCGCCGACTGGACCTTCCCGGTCAAAGGCGCGTCGCTGTCGTTGGTCGCGGGGATCTTCGGGGCGATCGGCGCTTTTTGCGTGCTGTTGGCGTTCGGGGCGAAGGGCACGCCGGCGGTGGTGATGTCGATTATTTTCGCCGGAGCCCCGATTATCAACGCGGTTGTCGCAATGACGATGCATCCGCCCGCCGGCGGCTGGGCGGGGATTCGCTGGCAATTCGTGGCCGGAATACTGCTTGCCGCGGTCGGGGGGTGTTTGGTGACTCTTTACAAGCCCAATCCCGCGAAACCGAACCCCGCCCCAACGACGGTGGTGGCTCAAGCCGAATCGGGGAGGTAACGGCCTCACCCCCGTGTTTACGACGGCGTCAGCATCACGCGCATCGTCGCCATGACGGGGACCGCCAGCGACATCACGGCCAGCAGAGCACCGACCATCATCCCGGCGCGACCCCATACGGCGCCGGGATAATCGCCCCCCTGCCGGTCCTTTCTCTTCGTGACCGCGGCCCCCAGACCCAACGGCACCGCGGCCAGCAGCAACGTGAGACCCGCCCGGCCCGCCAACAAGGCCAGCAGAAGGTCAAGGTTCGTAAGCCACAGGATGATGCAGGTGAGCAGCAGAACTCCGTCAAAGAGGGTCATCCCCGCGGTGACCAGCACGAGGGTGGACATACCCTCCGAGGCCGGCGCCTCCGGCTCGGGAGGCGCGAGGATCTGGTCGCGAAGCTCTTGTGGCATGTCCGGGGGAAATTCGAAGTCCTCCCCGCCGTCAGGCGCTCGACGCGCGTCGGCGGCGGGCGGAACGATTTCGCCGTCGTTTTTTGCCTCGCTGCTCATTAGATTTCCGTCTCTTTATGATAATCCGGCCATAGGGGCGCCCGCGTGGATGTGGGAAATGTCAAAGGAAGGGTGCAACACGCGCCGGCCCTGGGCTAGTCGCCCACTGGAAAGAACCGCCGGTATTTCTCCGGCAATCGCACGGGTTTGCCTTCCAGGTCGCAAACCAAGTGCAGGGTTTCTCCGGTGGCGAGGAGCTGATCGTCCCCGCCGCGCAGCATCTCGTAAGCAAAGCGCACCGTGCGGGAGCGAGACTCGATCACCCAGGTCAGAACCCTCACCTCGTCATCGAAGCGCGCCGCCGCTCGGTATTTGCAGTGGGCTTCGGTAACGGTCAGCATCACGCCGTCCTGGCGCTCCATGTCGCGGTATTCGAACCCCGCTTGGCGGCAATAGGCGACGCGGCCGACCTCCATCCAGATCAGATAGTTGGCGTAGTAGACGATCCCCATCTGATCGGTCTCGGCGTAACGCACCCGAACGCGCGTTTCGATTTTCCGCATGGTTCCAAGTATAGGGTCGGTGCGCTAAGATGGACCAACAGACCGAAACCATCTGATCCCTCGGCATGGCGGTTGTTGCCCGTCAACACATCAAGCGGATGAGGGGCGGGGCGAACGCCCACTTACTACTGGCTGACGACGACCGCTATTACGTCGTCAAATTCCGCAACAACCCGCAGCACCAGCACATTCTGGTGAATGAGTTGCTCTGCTGCGTCTTGCTGAAGTATCTCCAGCTCCCGGTCCCGGCGTGGCAAGTCGTCGATGTGCCCCAGGGGCTGGTGGAGGAAACGCCCGAGTTGACCATGGAGGCGGGGCGCCGCTTGCTGCGTTGCGAAAGCGGCCTCCATTTCGGCTCGTGTTATCCCGGCGATCCCGCTCGGCGCGCCGTCTACGACTACTTGCCGCTATCCCTGCTGCGGCTGGTCCTGAATGTCGATACCTTTCGGGGGATGGTGGCGTTCGACAAATGGGTCAGCAACGCCGACGGCCGACAAGTGATCTTCTTCCGTGACCGCGCCAAGAATTGGCTGCGGGCGGGCCGCGCGGCGCCGGAGTCGGCGATTTCACCCCGCTCGCTGGTCTACGTCGCGAACATGATCGACCACGGCTTCGCCTTCAACGCCCAAAACTGGGATTTTTCAGATACCGCCGAACTGGGACTTTACAACCGTTGGGATGTCTACGGAGATGTCACGGGATTCGAGAGCTTCGAGCCCTGGCTTGACCGCATCGTGTCGTGTCCGACGTCGATATTGGACGAAGCCTACCGCACCACCCCCCCTCAATGGTATGACCGCTCGTGGGATCGATTGGAGAGTCTGCTCGAGCGCCTTTATCAGCGCCGAGCCCTGGTGCCGGACCTGGTGCGTGGAGCGAAGAGAGCGGCTCGAGACCCGTTCCCGAACTGGCCGACGATATCTTCGGCGCGGGCGATCGGGGCGGCCGGGGGGTTGTAGCCATGGAATCGTGGCCGCGGCAACCGGTGCGGCCGCGAAGCGGCGACAGGAGCCTCGGCCCAGGGTGGAGCCTACAGGCGAAACCCTGGTTAGAACCCCGCCCCGGGCCGAGCCCTGAGGGGGCGGCGGGAAGGCCAATGACACCGATTTTCATGGCGATATTACGAAACCGCGGATTCATGGAAACGGACCGTACCCCTCTTTGTCCGCACCACGGGCCGGTAACGGAGGAGCAAAAACGATGACTCGATACAGCTTTCAGTTGTTGCGCTATGTCCCCAATATTGTCTCGGGTGAGTTCGTGAATATCGGACTGCTGCTCTTCGACCGCGACGAAAAGCTGATCGGGGCGCGCTTCGCCCCCGACTTTCGGCGTCTGCGCTGTAACCCGTCCGTCGATCACCACTATCTGGAGTGCCTCAGGCAGGAGTTCGAAGAAAAACTCTTACTCGGCGAAGCATTCGCTCCCTATGTCGAGGGGCTGCGGGCTGATCTGTCGAACACGCTGCAGCTGAGCGACCGGCGCGTGTTCGACGGCTCGGAAGCGGCCGCGGAGGTGGAACGTCTGACCAACGTCTACCTGGCGACCCCGCGCCGCGAGGAGCTCGAAGGCGAACCCCGCGAGCCGCGCCCGGGCACCCGCCAAGCCGTGCGGCGTCACGTGGAGGAGAGTTTCCGGCGCCATGCCTTGTTCGGCGACGACCGCATGCGCAAGCAAGTCAGCGTGTCGTACGGGGGGCCGCGCCTGCGTTTTACCTTCGATTACAGCTACCGGCCCAACGGCGTGGTCAAATACGTACACGCGCTCGCGCTGCGCAACGACGTTTCCGACGCATCGAAACTGTGTTTCGCCTTTGAAAGAATGCGGACGGCGGCCACCGCACCCTCCGAGCTGACCGCAGTCGTGGACGATGCCTTCCCCGACGACACCCGCGAGTTGTTGCAATCGTCGTCGGTGGAGACCTGCGTGGTTTCCAAGCTCGATCAGATGGCCTACTCGATTCGGCGCGAAATGCGGATTTGATCCGCCGAGCAAATCGCCCGGCGAACGACAGAGGCCTCGCCGACACCTCTCTTCGCCCCTCGACTCACGGTCAACGGTTCATGTGCCCCGGCGACGCGTAATTCGGCGACAGGTAAGTCGGCGACACGAAACCGTCACGCTGATTCAAGAAATATTTTCCGAACAGAATCAACGGTTTAGTGAAATAGCCCGGGCCTGCCCTTGCAGCCGGGTCTTATTCTGGTAACCGGAGCGTTGACGGCGGAACCGGACGGCCGACAGCTATCTCTCAGTCCGCATTTCTCTCGACGAGATCGCCGCAACGGAAAACAAACACAAAATGGCAAACCGACGCGAAACACTACAGCAACGCCTCGACCGCATCGAGAAGCGGGCGCCCCAGCGAAACAAGCGGATTATCGTCGTCACTAACGGGCCTTCGCGCGATCAAGAACCCGAAGCCGATGACGCCCAGGATGTCCCAACGGACGAAGCCCCTCCCGCCGACGGCGAAGTTGAATAACACGTGTTGCGCGTCGCGCCCTTAGGTCTCGGGGCGTTGCCGGTACTGTGGGATAGGTGCCGGGGGCGCCCCCAAACCCAGATACAGAGCCCTGAGCACAAGCGACGGGCCAAGCGGTCAAGCAACCCACCCCTGCAAGCCCGCCCAACCCAACCAAGCCGCCCGACTTAATACCAGCCCTGGGCGCAAGCCCAGGGACCACAACCCCCAACTGGAACCCTCCCCATCGGCTCAAACCTAACGGTTGGGGCGCCTTGTGGGCCGCGGTCTATTGCGGCGGGGCTGTTGGTCATTGGCGGCTTGATTGCGGGGTCATCTCGACGGTGTTTGCTGCTTTGTAACTTGTTGTGCCGGTGATGGTTAGGTCGGTCTTGGCTTCGTTTCGCATTTCTTGGTTTGGGGTGGTGGCGGACCCCGGTTTTTGCCGTGCTCTTTTGAGCCGGCCGCTGGGCAGGCCTGGAGACCTGCCCCACTGGGCGGCGCTCCCGGTGGACGTTGAGGTGGGTCTTGGGTTCGTTTCGCAGTTCTTGGTTTTGGCGGCTACCTGGTTGGCCGGCGGCCAATGGGGTGGGGGAGATGTCGCCATTCCTGGCGACACCTCTCGCCTGGAGGCGCGCGCCACGTCGGGAGTCCACGTCGTGGTTGGCGCCGGCGAGGAGGTGGACTCAGCTGAAAATCTTTCTTCGGCGCTTGGGGCGTCGCTTGAGATGGGCCCCATTTGTCGCCAATCATGGCGACATGTCTTCTCCCTCCACCGCCGCCGCGCACCCCCGCATCTCCCTTTTGCTTTACATTCTCTCGCGGCCCACGCTACGATACGAAGTTCGCATGGTCAAGACCGAACGGGAATATCGGCAAGACATTGTCGACATCGGTAGACTCGTCTTCGAAAAGGGGTGGGTGGCCGCCAACGACGGCAATATCTCGATTCGCCTGGATCACGAGCGCATCCTGGCCACGCCGACCGGCGTGAGCAAGGGCATGATGCGGCCCGACGATTTGATCATCGTCGACCACGACGGCAACAAGATCGCCGGGCGTCTCGAGCGCACATCGGAAATCGCGATGCACGTGACGATTTACAAGTTGCGTCGCGATGTGTTGTCGGTCGTGCACGCTCATCCGCCGGTGGCCACGGGCTTCGCGGCGGCCGGGCTGTCGCTGAACAAGGCGTTGTTGCCCGAGGTTGTGATTGGGCTTGGGTGCGTTCCGCTGGCCGATTACGGGTTGCCCGGAACACCGGCGCTGACCGAGCCGATGCTGCCGCTGATCCCCAAGTACGACGCCATTTTGTTGGCCAACCATGGGGCCGTCAGCTACGGCAAGGACGTTCATCAAGCGTATTTCCGCATGGAAACCGTGGAACATTTTGCCCGCATCAACTTTGTCGCCGAGATGCTGGGCGGCGCTCGTTCGCTGCCGCGCGACGAAGTAGACAAGCTTTTCGATGCCAGGGGCCGCTATGGAGTGCAGTCCAACGCAGTCCAGCAGCCCGGTTGTCCGATTTCGGCCGAGGACGCCGCGGGCGGCGTCCGAGGGACCGACGGTCAAGAGCATTTTACCGTCACTCGCGACGAGTTGATGCAACTGGTCGAGGAAGCCGTGCGGACAAGGCAATAGAATTCGGAGGAGGTAGGAAATTCAAATGGGCGAAGCCCTGGGAATGATTGAAACACGAGGCTTGGTCGCCTTGATCGAAGCCGGCGATGCCATGGTCAAGGCCGCCAATGTAACATTGGTGGGCTGGGAAAAAATCGGGTCGGGTTATGTCACCGTGCTCTGCCGCGGTGATGTCGCCGCCGTGAAGGCCGCCACCGACGCGGGCGCGGCCGCGGCTCGTCGAGTCGGCGAGTTGCTCGCGGTCCACGTAATTCCGCGGCCTCATACCAGCCTGGACGATATTTTCAATATCTCCGCCAAGTGAGTCCGGCTGAACAAGGACCCCTCGCATGATCCTTGCGCACGTCGCAGGTACCGTTGTCGCTACCCGCAAAGACCCTCGCCTGGAGGGAAGGAAGCTGCTCGTTTTGCAGCTCGAGTCGCCGAAAGGCGACAAGCGGGATGCATTCCTGGTAGCCGTCGACACGGTCGGCGCGGGCGTGGGCGAGCGAGTGATCGCCGTGCAGGGCAGTTCGGCTCGTATGGCGCAAGGTTGCAAGGACACTCCGGTCGACATCGCGATCGTCGGCATCGTCGATGAGATCGACCTGGACGAACCCGACGGGGGAGGGGACTGACCGTGCGTCTGGGCCGTGTCGTCGGAAAGCTGTGGTGTTCGGTCAAGGACGAATCTCTTGAAGGCCGTAAGCTGTTGGTGATTCAACCGATTACGGCCGACGGCAAGGATGTCGGCAACGAGTTGGTGGCCGTCGACGCGATCGGTGCCGGCGCGGGGGAAACCGTCTATTGGTGCCGAGGACGCGAGGCCGCTCTGGCCTTCCGGCCCGACCACGTCGGGTCGGACGCCTCGGTCGTCGGGATTGTCGATACTCTTAACGCAAGCGCCGCTGCGCCGCAAGAAGGCGCGCCATGATCATCGGACGTGTTGTCGGCGAGACGGTCGCGACCCAAAAGCATCCGAGCCACGAAGGGCTCAAGTTGTTGATCGTGGCGCCCGCCGACCCGCGGGGAGAACCGCTTGAGGATACCGCCCCTTTCTTAGCTGTCGATTCGGTCGACGCCGGCGTCGGCGATAAGGTATTGCTCGCGACCGACGGTTGGGCCGCCATGACGGCGATCGATCGCCTCGGTTCCCCCATTGACGCGGCCGTCGTCGGCGTCATCGATCACGTCGATATCCCTTGAGAATCGATCCGCGGCCAGGGCCGTGCGAGCTTCTTGAGCCGCGAAGCGGCGGCTGGAATATAGCCCAGGGTGGAGCCGAAGGCGGAACCCTGGGTACGGAATCAAATCAGTGCGAGCCCTGAAGGGGCGGCGGGAACGCAGCCGACGTGGCGTGAGCCTCCAGGCTTGCCGCGCCCGAGTCATCGGGGCGAGTCTTGGATTGCCGCCTTGCGAGGTCTCGCGAATTCGCGGATACGAACCGAGGAATCGGTTCGCTGCAAGCCTGGAGGCTCACGCCACGTTGGGACAGGTCAATCGTCACCGAAAGGATAGTCCCATGCAACCGATCGCCAACTACATCGAGGGTCGCTGGTCGACGCCGGACGCGGAGCGCGTCTCGGAAGTGATGAACCCGGCTACTGCCGAGGTGCTGGGAACCGTTCCGCTCGACGGCGGCGCCGGCGCCGTCGAGGCCGTGGAAGCCGCCGAGCGTGCCTTCCCGGAATGGCGCCGTACACCCGCGGGCGAGCGCATCCAATACCTGTTTCGGTTCAAGCAGCTTCTCGAAGACAATTTCGACGACATTGCCCGCACGACGACGCTTGAAAACGGCAAGACCTTGGCCGAGTCGCGCGGCGAGCTGCGGCGCGGGATTGAGAACGTCGAGGTGGCTTGCGGCATCCCCACTCTGATGCAGGGCTACAACCTCGAGGACATCGCCCCGGGCATCGACGAAATCATGATCCGCCAGCCGCTCGGCGTCGTCGCGGTCATCACTCCCTTCAACTTCCCGGCGATGATCCCGCTCTGGTTCTTGCCCTATGCGCTGGCTTGCGGCAATACGTTGGTTCTCAAGCCGTCGGAGAAAGTTCCCCTGACGGTCGAGAAAATCGTCGGTCTGCTCGACCGACTCGACTTGCCGTCCGGTGTTGTCAACGTGGCCAACGGAGGCAAGGGGGCGGTCGATGCGCTGCTCGATCACCCGGCGGTTCGCGCGGTCAGCTTCGTGGGCTCGACGCCGGTGGCGAAATACATCTATGCCCGAGGGGCGGAGCGCGGTAAGCGCGTGCAGTGCCAGGGCGGCGCGAAAAACCATGTCGTCGTCATGCCCGACGCCGACCTCGACAAGACGGTCGAAATTGTCACCGACAGCGCCTTCGGTTGCGCCGGTCAGCGTTGCTTGGCCGTCTCGACGGCGGTGACGGTCGGCGAGGCGCGAGATAGTTTTCGCGACGCCGTTATCGACGCCGCCGCTGGCCTTCCCGTGGGTTTCGGGTTGGATGATGGCGTCCGGATGGGGCCGGTCATCACCTCGCAAAGCCAAACCCGGATCGAGGGCCTGATCGAGCAGGGCGTGGCCGAGGGAGCGCGGGCCGTGCTCGACGGCCGAGGGGCGAAGATCGCCGACTACGAAAACGGCAATTTCCTGCGGCCCACCGTTCTCGACGGCGTTTCACCCGAGAGCACGCTTTCGGAAACCGAAATTTTCGGGCCGGTCCTGAGCCTTGTGCATGCTCGGAGTCTCGACGAAGCGATTGAGATTATCGCGGCGAATCCTTTCGGGAATGCGTCGTCGATTTTCACCGGCGACGGAGCCGCCGCCCGGAAATTCCGCTACGAAGTCCCCACCGGCAATGTCGGCGTCAATATCGGCGTGGCCGCCCCGATGGCGTATTTCCCCTTCAGCGGCTGGAAGGCCAGTTTTATGGGGGTCATGCACGGGCAGGGACGTGACGCCGTTGAGTTTTACACCGACAAGAAAGTCGTCGTCGAGCGCTGGCCGAAAGACTGGTCCCGCAAGTTCTGACGGACGGTCGCCGGAGCCCCGGGGTCAACCCGTGATATTGCTCCCTTTGGCGAAGCGATCGTCGTGGGCCTGTATCAGCAACAGCGCACCGGTGAAGAAATAACCCACCACGAAGATCAGCAGGAACGGCAAAGACGCCCAATTGCCGATCAGCCACGAGCAGAAAACGCAAAAAGCGAAGTAGCCGCTGGCGACGAGATGGGCGGTGGTAAGCCAAGCCTTAGGACGCTCGGCCGGGCGCGCGGGCCCCGCGGTGGGGCGTCCGGCGAATTTCGCGGTGCGTTCGAATGGGGAAGGAATGCCGAGCAAGGCTTCGACGACGGCGCGGGCATTTGTCAGAGTCAAGCCGATACCGATGGCCGGCAGCCACGGCAACAGCAAGAACGTTTTCTTCCAATCCCTTGGAAACAGTTTTTTCTGTGCCAGCAGGTAGAAAGAGCACAGGGAGGCGAACGTTCCCAGGAACAAGGGAATGTCCCAATAGAGCAAGCGTCCGTCGCCGTGGTGGTAGCGAATCAGCGCCGATGGCGGCAGCAACAGCGACAAGAGAATCATCAGCGGGAAAGACAGATTGGAGCCCAGGTGAAAGCATGCCTCCCACTTGATTTTCCCGGGCAAGTCCGAGCGCACGAGCGCTGGCAGCGTCTTCTTCGCGGTTTGGATCAATCCTTTCGCCCAACGAGCCTGCTGCGTTTGGAACGAAGCCATGTCGAGCGGCAACTCCGACGGCACCTCGACGTGCCCCAGGTAGAGAAAGCGCCAACCCTTCATCTGGGCCCGGTAGCTCAGGTCGGTGTCTTCGGTGAGGGTGTCGTGCTGCCAGCCGCCCGCGTCTTCGATCATCGACCGGCGCAATACGCCGGCGGTTCCGTTGAAGTTGAAGAAGCGGCCCGAGCGCGAACGTGCGCCATGCTCGAAGACGAAGTGCCCATCGAGCAGCACCGCCTGAAGGCGCGTGAGCAACGACTGGTCTCGATTGTGATACGTCCAGCGAGCTTGCACCATGCCGATCGCGGGATCGCTGAAGTAATGGACGGTTTGATGAAGAAAGTCGGGGCGCGGGGAAAAATCAGCGTCGAAAATCGCGATCAACTCCCCGCGCGCCGCGGCCAGTCCCGCTTGGAGCGCCCCTGCCTTGTACCCGCGGCGGTGAGGCCGGCGTAGGTGCTCGATCGGGTTCCCTTGCGCGGCAAGGCGCTCGACGGCGGCACGGGCGATTGCGTTCGTTTCATCCGTCGAGTCGTCGAGCACTTGGATCTGGAGCAGCTCGCGCGGATAGTCCAGCCGGCACACCGTTTCAACCAGGTTTTCAACGACGTAAGGCTCGTTGTAGACCGGAAGTTGCACGGTGACCCTCGGTAGCCGATCGAACTGTCGCGCGGGGGGGCCAACGGCCTGATCCTGATATTTTCGATACAGATAGATCAGTTGATAGCGATGCAAGCCCCACACGCTCAGCAGGGCCATCAGCACGAAGTAGAGGGCGACCAAAGCCCAGTCGAAAACGGTAACCTGGTAGGCGCCCGACAGTAGGGCGGCCAACCGCTCGGTCAGTCCCGCCGATAGCGAGTCGATCTCGATGAGCGCCGACGGCGGCGTGGCGGGAGACATGACGAGGAGTCGTAAAGACGGGGCCGCCGACCGGATGCCGACTCGCCTTCATCGACGACTTCTATTCCTTGCGGCGGCGATCGAGGCGGCTCTTGTGGGACTGCACGGGTTGGGGCAAGGCCCGCCGCCCTACGTCGCCGAATTCGTGACGCTATTTCTAACGGCGTCCCTATTTTACCTGGTTTCCTGCTATCTGATCACGACCGCCGACGAAGCCTCGTCCGACCGCCGCGCGACGCGCCTGATCTGGGGCGCGGCGATTCTCTTTCGATTGACGGCGCTGCCGCTCGATCCGCAGCTCTCCGAAGACCCGCATCGCTATCGTTGGAACGGGAAACTGGAGGCGGCCGGAGGGAACCCCTACACCGAAACGCCCGAAAACACGGATTGGGAGCACCCGCGGGACCGCGCTTACCCCCTCGTTCCCGGCAAGCATCTACCGACGGTGTACGGGCCGGTGTTGGAAATGATCCACGCCGGCACTTATCGGCTCGCGGCCCGGGTGACGGACGACCCGTTCGAGCAGGCTCGACTGTTCAAGATACCGTTTGCCTTGATCGAGCTGGGGGTCGCTTGGGCGCTGGCCGCGTTGCTGCGCGCGCTGGGCAGACCGGCCGGGTGGTTGTTGATCTACCTGTGGTCCCCGTTGATCGTGGTCGAATTTTGGGCCCAGGGACACAATGACCCTCCGGTGATGCTGTTTGTCGTGCTCGCTCTCGGGGCGGCCGTGCGAGGGCGTTGGACGCAGGGCTGGGCCTGGTTGACGGCGGCCGTGTTGACGAAGTTTTGGCCTTTGATCTTGCTGCCGTTTTTCCTGTGGCGCCGTGACGGGGAGGGCCGACGGTTTGAAGGGAAGGCCGCACTGGTCGGCATCCCGCTTGCCTTGGTCTTGAGTGCGCCGTATTGGGAGGGAATTCCCCGGTTGGCCGCGACTATGACGGCTTTTGCGAGCGGTTGGAGGAACAACAACAGCCTCTATGGGCTGATTCTCGCCGCGAATGGAGGCAGCGAGGGACTTGCGACGGCGTGGGCGGCGGGAATCTTGTTGGCCGCGTTGGCGGGCATGGCGTGGGCCCGACTCGAGATCGTTCGGGCTTCGATGAGCGCGACGGTGTTGCTGCTGTTGCTCTCGGCGAACTGCTTCCCGTGGTATCTGAGTTGGCTGGTTCCTTTTCTGGCGATCTACCCGAACGCCGCGCTCTTGCTCTGGACCGCGTTGGCGGTGTTGGCCTATCACGTCGTGATCGACTACGCGGCGTTGGGGGTTTGGCGAGAGAGCAACGAGTTTCGACTGCTCGAGTACGTCCCGGTCTACGGGATGCTGTTGGCCGGCAGCGGCACCGTGCGTTCAAGGGTTCCGCACTTCCTTGGGCGGCTGCGAGGGTTGCGGTTTTGGTTTGCGCGGCGGCGGAGGCGGTAGCGGGTTCTTGGGCGGCGGCCAAGGCCCGCTCTTGGGGCTTCCCATCGTCTATGCGGCGGTTCGAATTCTGATCGTTTCTCCCTCGCCGCGGTCTTGAAGCCGGTTGTCTAAAGGTAGATCGACCGGCGCTGGTTCGGTGATCTCGGTAGCCTTCTTTTGAAGGTCGATATATTGTTGCTCCACTTGGTCGGCGGGAATCTCATCCACTTTAGCCCACAACAGTTCCCACTTCACGACCAAGTCGGCGAATGTTTTCTGCAAATTGGCGCTGTAGACCGACTTCTTTGAGTATCGACTCAGTGCGATCCACAAGTTCAGCGCTGCTGCCGGCAGCGCCAGGATCTCGGCATAGAGCGTTGGGAAGTCGCCGATGAGGACCGCAGCCGCTCCCGAGGTGGCCACCAGAGCCGCCCAGACGAGGCGGGTGTCCTTCTTTTCCAGGTGTTCGGCGAGGTAACCATAGTACCGGTGCAGAATCTCCGCGTGAAGCAAAGACTCCCATACCAATCGCCGCTGATGATCGCTAGCCCGCTTTTCTCACCGCGTGGCGAGGCAAAGCGCATGAAAGGTCCGTCAGTACAAGGCGCGCGCCGCTTGGCGCGCGGAGGCGTACTTGAACAGTACGGCGAGCACGGCGAGCAAGCGCAACGAAGTAATGGCGGGCCTTTCATGTGCTTTGCTCGTCAGGCGGTGAGAAATGCGGGCTAGCCGGGGCTAGCCATCGCTCTTATTCTAGCGACTCGTCTTGGCAACGCCCGTCGCCCATCAAAAACTCTTCTCCGCCCCGTCGTCGGGCAGCACGCCCGCCAGGTACCGGGTCACCCAGTTGCCCCGGCCGGCGAGGCGCGCGACCTTCACCGCGAGATCATCGCCCGGCTTTAGATCTGCTTGGATCTTCTGGATGTCGGAGACACTATCGACCGGCTTGCGGTTAATCGCGACGACGATGTCATTGGCAAGCATGCCGATATCTTCCGCGAACGAGGTCGGCTCGACTTTCGTCACCAGCACGCCGCCGGACTCTTCGTACTCGATGCGCTCGCGCTCGGCCGGGCTGAGATCGGAAACCGAGAAGCCGAACATGACCTGCGCTTCCTGTCTCTTGCGGCTCTCCGGGGCTTCGCTCATTCCCAGTTCGGTGGGAAACAACTCCGTGCGGTCGGCGATCTCGATGTCAAGGGTCAGACGTTGGCCATCCCGCAGCACGACGACCGGCACCGTCGATCCCACCGGCGTGGAGGCGACGATGTCGATGAGATGATCGCCGCTCTTCACGGCTTGCCCGTTGATTTCGACGATGACGTCTTCCTTCTTCATGCCCGCCTGATCAGCCGGGCCGCCGAGCGGCCTGATTTTTCCGACCAGAACGCCGCCGTCATACGCGCCGAAAGTACGCAACAGGGCGGGAGACTGGTTGGACTGGAATTCGATGCCGATCGAGCCGCGCGCGACCTTGCCGTGCTGAATGATTTGGTTGTAGACCTCGACGGCCACATTGGAGGGAAGCGCGAAACCCAATCCTTGGAAGCTGCCCGTGTTGGAAACGATGGCCGTATTGATGCCGATCACTTCGCCGCGAATGTTCAACAGCGGGCCACCGCTGTTGCCGGGGTTGATGGCGGCATCGGTTTGAAGGAACTTTTGGAACGGGCGCGGCCGGATATTGCGGACTTCGCGCGATTTGGCGCTGATAATGCCTACGGTCACCGTTTCGCGGTAGCCGAAAGGCGACCCCACGGCCACCGCCCAATCACCCACGTCGACCGCGTCGGAGTTGCCGATCTTCGCGGCCGAGAACTTCTGGTTCTTGTTGATCTTGATGACGGCAATATCGGTTTCCGGATCGGTGCCGATCAATGTCGCGTCATGCAGCTGGTCGTCATCATCGAAGAGCCTCACGCGGATACGATCGGCATCGGCGACTACGTGGTTGTTGGTGATGACATAGCCGTTGGGATCGACAATCACGCCCGATCCCTCGCCGGGGCGCCGTCGCCGTTCCGGGGGCATCTGTCTGCCGAACGGTCCCTCCGGCATGCCGAAGAAGCGTCGAAAGAAGTCGTCCGGGGAGTTGCCGCGGGGCGCGGCCTCGGCGCGCTTTTCCTGGAACTCGACCTGGATGTTGACCACTGAAGGACGCACCTGCTTGGCAATTTTCGAAAATTCGTTTTCGATCGGCACCGCCTCGGGGATAGTCAGCGGCGTCGCGTCGGGGGCGACCGGTGACTTGCGCGCGGCGTCGGCATCGCCTGAAATCACCGTCCCGATGCCGATGCCGATGGTAAGCGTCGCGAGGATCAGCGAACCCGAGAGCAGTTTGCTGTTACCAATCTGTTTCAAGATGAGGCGAATTTGATTGCGTTGCATGCCGGCATTCTCCTTGCGTCGTCCCGTTTCGCGGGTGACTACCCGTTATGACGCACGAACTTACGATTTTGGTGCACTGATTTCACTCATTATAACCGGGGGGAGGGAAACTCCCGCTTGATCGACTCGACGCGGAGTACCCGGGCGGCGTCGGCCCTCTGCTGCTTCGCCGTGCCGCCGACCTCGCCTCGGCCCCCCGCTATACTTTTAGAACGGCCATGATGGAGCGCGTCACAGGCCCCGGATTTCAGCGGGCGGTTACCTTTGCTCTCGCCGCTCTGGTGATCTACCTGTTGTTCCAGGTCACCAAGGTCTTCATGGTGCCGCTGACGTGGGCCGCGATCTTAACGATTTTCTTCTTCCCGATTCACAAACGCGTCATCGGACGAGTGGAGAGCGCCGGCGGGGCGGCTCTGATTTCGCTGGTCTTGGTGACGGTCTTACTGGTCGCCCCGATGGCTTGGCTGGTTCCCGCCTTTGCGACGGAGACGGTTTCGGTGGTGGGGCAATTCCGCTCCCAAGACGTATTGCCGAAGGTCAAGGTTTGGGCGGAAGAACAATTGGCGCGCCTGCCAATTTCGATCGGCACCTTTGACGAAATCGTCGACGAGGTCGGGGGCCGCGCTCGTTCCATGGTCGCCGCGTCCACGGCTCGCTTCGCCGGAAATCTGGTGGGGTTTCTTCTGGACCTGGTGGTCATGCTGATGGCCATGTTCTATTTGTTTCGAGACGGTCACAAGATCGTTCAAATGCTGAAGGACATTTCTCCGTTGGGCGGCGCCTACAGTGAACGCACGCGCGGCGAAGTAACCGAGCTGATCTCGGTGACGCTGTCAAGCGGTTTCGTCGTGGCGGGGGTGCAAGGGCTCCTCGGCGGGCTGATTTTCTGGTTGCTCGGGATGCCGTCTCCCATCTTCTGGGGCGTGATCATCGCTTTCCTCGCGTTCTTACCCGTGATCGGCCCTTGGTTGGTGTGGATTCCGGCGGCGATCGGGACTTTCGCGAGCGGCGACGAAGGGCGCGCCATCCTGCTGGCCGTTCTCGGCTTTCTGCTGATCAGCGGCACCGACAACGTCTTACGGCCGATGCTCATCGCCGGGCGCGCGCAACTCAACGGGCTGCTGGTTTTTGTCGCCGTGCTGGGCGGGATCAGTTTCTTCGGTTTGCTGGGCGTGGTGCTTGGCCCGCTGGTCATTGCCACGGCTGTGGGGATGTTGAAGGCCTACCACGAGGGCCTGCGCGAAAAGCAGCGCATCACAAGCGCCAAGGAAGCGGCCTGACCCGGGCCGGGGGTGCGCGACATTAATAGGGGAGAATCGGCGGCCAGGGCTAACAACCGCCGCAACACGCTTTCGACCTTTCCCAACGGGCTCCGCAACTGCTTCAGGAGGCTGATTCACGCCGGATTCAGGTTTAAAGGGCCTCATATCGGACGACCAGCCCTCTAAACCGGCCCTCGAAGGGCCGGCCTATTTGCAATCCAAGCCCGGTTCGCGGCTTGCACTTGCAAATAGACTTTCAGATGGCGAGCCTGCGCCGCGCGGATGAATTCGTGCAGGATCTTCCCTTGCCGGCGGGTCAGATCCGTCCGCTCGGCCGGTTGGTAGCGCAACCCCTTGCAGAGGGACCGCTCGGGAACGAAGCTGGGAGCCGTGCGAACCGAGACCTCGCGTTTCCTGAACAGAGGGCGATCGAGCAATCGCACCGACCCGGCTCCGGCGTCGGCGTCGGTTCGCGGTTGCCCGTTTCGCGATCCGCCTCTTCCATCAAATAGGGCGAGGTCGCCACGGCGTTGGCGCCGACTTTCTCGACCAAGTTGTCGAGAACGTCGTCGATGCCTTCGCTTTGAATGTACTCGGGAAGTACGGTGACGCCGAGGAATCGCTCTTGTCGTCCCATGGTCGTGTTATATGTCCCGAGGGCTGCCGCAGAGCGAACACGCCAAGTCTTGGCTGCCGGAAGAGCCGCCCAGCAGCGACCCCAGCCCGCTGGCGATACGCTCGAACCAACCCCGCGGCGGTGCTCCGCAAAGCGGGCACCTCGTGTCGCCGACGGCCGGCCCGACGCCGGTTCCGCCGATACTGCCCTCGAAGAACTCGTCCTCGGAAGGACGTTCGACTTGGGTCTGTGCGCCGGAAAGAGCAAGCAGGCCGCCGGCGAGCGTAGCGTCCTGATCCCTCACCTGCAACCTTATGCCGCCGACGTATCCGCCGCCGGAACCGATTGTGCGAGCCACATGTTCGTCGAGCAGAGCGACGAAGATTCCGTGGGTTTCGAGCATACCCCGAGCCAGATGGGCTTCATGGGGCGAAGAGAAGCGCGCGACGGTGACGAGGACATCCGCCATAGTGAAGTACCAGAGTATCGAATCGCCGCACGGATCGCCGCCGGAACCGAGGTCCGGTGCGACTTACGGGAAATCCATCCGCATGCCGGCGGCCACGAGCAAGTGGTGTTTTCGGACCCCCGTCGCCCGGCTCACAAAGCTGAGGTGCGGGCTGACTTCCATGTACCAAGTCACCGGGCCGTCGTCGATTTCAAGCAGCGAGCGATAGAAGACGCTGGGGACACCGGTGATGCTTTCGGTGTTGGTATTGCCCGGGAGATGGCGAGTTCCGGTCGCGCCAAAGCCATGGCGGTAATAGAAAGCCGCCCCGCGCCGCAACGATCCGAGCCGGTGCCTCTTGGTCACCTGTAGCGTTCCCCAATCCCCGTGCTGCTTGACATCGCGGATAAAGTCAGCCTCGAAAGTGGCCCCCCACAGAGTTGGGTATTCGATGCCGCCCATCAAATAGACCGAACGCGAGCGGAACAGGCCCTCGGGGTTGGTGACGTAGGCGATGCCGCCATGGACGCGCACTTGGGCCAGCGGCTCGAACATGGCGCGCGCCATGAATACCTTCTCCTCGAACACGCGGGCATCGTGCAGCGAGTACGAGGTAGCGAGCTCGGCATCCACCTTGCGGCACTGCACGTTGTGCAGACGGGCGGTCAAAAGACTGCGCTGCACCGGGGGCCCGTAACCGCCTTCGGCGAGGACCAGACCGGTGGTGCGGCGATTGTCGTTGGCGAGCTCGGCGTTGACGGCGACGCCGGGGACATTGCAGCCGCCTTGCTCGGGCCCCTCGTGCGCGACGCCGGGGAATTCACTCTTGGGACGATCGGGGAATCGCGCCTCCGGGTCGGCGGCGGGAAACTCGGCGGGCCGCTCGATCGTCTGGCCAAGGGCGACAGCCGCGAATAGGACCGGTACCGCTGCCGCAGCGGCCCGTCGGGCGAATGTTTGCGGGCGCTTTCCCGGAAGCGGAGATCGAGTTGCCGTGGCTGGAGTCAAGCGGGGGACCTTCGAGGAACCAATCGCGCGGGCCGGCGACTTACTCAGCATGCCACACCGCCGCGGGACGTTGGCTCGCGAAACACTCCACAATCCGGGCTGGTCGAAACTGAGATGAAATGAGGAGGCTCGTCCGCGTGGCTTATTTAGGAAGCATGGCAAGTGTGACCGGGGTCCATGGCATGGGGCGTAAGCCCCGCGAAGCCCGGCGGCCCTGACCCGAACTTCAATGGAGGCCGGTCGGCGATTAAAAACGCGATAGCGAAAAAATCGATGCCGGCGGCGCCGGAGTAGCGTTTTCCAATCCAAGAATGCACCTATTGAGTCTCGCAAAACAAAGTGACACCTTTTTGGGGTACGTACGTCTTTGTATGTATGGGAAATACAAAAGGCGTACGGCGGGATTTCGAGGCCCTGGAGAAGCGCCGTTTCAAAGCGATCCGGTTGGTCGAGCAAGGCTGTAGTCAGTCCGAGACAGCGAGGCGATTGAAGGTCGCGCGGCAAAGCGTCAGCGAGTGGCTGCGACGATACCGGCGTGACGGCGAAGCCGGGTTGCGCCAGGCCGGCCGCGCCGGCCGTAAGCCGCTGTTGGACGCCGCGCAGCTCGAACGCCTCGAGGCGTTGCTGCTGGAAGGCCCCGAGGCGCACGGCTTCCCGACGCCGCTGTGGAGCTGTCCGCGGGTCGCTCGTCTGATCGGAGACGAGTTCGGCGTGCGCTATCACGAGGGCCATGTCTGGAAGATCCTGCGGGCGCTCGGTTGGAGCCCGCAACGGCCCGTCGGCAAAGCGCGGGAGCGCAACGAAGAGGCCATCCGCGGCTGGCAGCGCAAGACTTGGCCGGCCATTAAAAAAAAGCCCGCAAAGAAGAACGTACGATCGTCTTCATCGACGAAAGCGGATTGAGTCAGAAGCCGCATCGTTGCCGCACCTGGGCGCCGCGCGGCGAGACACCGGTGTTGGAGTTCAACTTCAACTGGGACAAGCTGTCGGTGTCGGCCGGGCTGACGTTGCGCAACTTTTACTTCCGGCTCTATCCCGGCGCGATCGGCGAGCTGGAGGTCATCGACTTCCTGAAGGCTTTGGTGCGCCACATCGACGGCCCACTGCTGATCGTCTGGGACCGGCTGCCGGCGCACCGCAGCCGCCTGGTGCGGGAGTTCATCCAGCTCTCCGAGGATCACATCGCAACGGAGTACTTGCCGCCCTATGCGCCGGAGTTGAACCCGGTGGAATACATTTGGGCGTACTGGAAGCAGCACGAGTTGCCCAACGTCTGCCCGAAGGACTACTGGGAACTCGACGAGCGCGCCCGCAAAGCGCTGCGGCGAATGCGCCGCAAACCGCGCTTGATTACCGCTTTCTGGAAACAGTCTTCTCTTTGTCTCGATTGACAGTATATTATGCGAGACTCAGTAGCCCGCATTTCTCACCGCCTGACGAGCAAAGCACACGATAGGCCCGCCATTACTTCGTTGCGCTTGCTCGCCGTGCTCACCGTACTGTTCAAGTACGCCTCTTTGCTTAAGAAATGGGCGCCAAGCGGCGCGCGCCTCGTACTGACGGACCTTTCGTGCACTTTGCCTCGCCACGCGGTGAGAAAAGCGGGCTAAATAGAAGGTGCGCACCCACGGTCGCCGTGAGTTCGCTCCCACGAAAGCGTTTCGATTCGAGGTGCTGGGGCAAGCGGCATCGGTCGAAGTAGGGCCCGCCGGCCGACCCCGAACCGAGCGGTTGTGTCGGCGAGGAGCCGAGGAGCGTCAACAATCGGGACTGTGCCACGCATCGCTTCCGCGCGAAGGGGTTGCTTTGACACAAGCCGGGCGGTCTTTGCGAGCCGTGATGCGCGCGATGAAGCAAATGGGGGGGAATGAGCGGGTTTACTCTTTAGCTTGCGCCGGCAAACGCCGATATGGATTTCGGGGAACCGAATCGGCCGGCTTCAGCGGCGTTCCGCGCGGAAGTCGGGGGAGGAGATAAGGAATTCGGGTCCTCGACCGCCCGCCAACCCAACCCGCCAAGCGGGCGCCGACCGCGCACGAACCTTCTCAATCGTCGTCTTTTGCCGTCGCCATGGGACTTCACAAGATCAAGAAGGGATTGAATCTCCCCATCACGGGAGCCCCGGAACAGCAAGTCGAGACGGCGTCGCAGCCCCGCCGTGTGGCTCTGATAGCGGACGATTACGTCGGCATGAAGCCCACCATGCACGTCGCGGTCGGCGACGACGTGCGGCGCGGACAACTACTTTTCGAGGACAAGAAAAACCGAGGGGTTCGCTTTACCGCTCCCGCGAGCGGCCGAATCACGGCCATCCACCGCGGCGAAAGACGTGCGCTGCAGTCGGTCGTCATTCAGCTCGATAGCGCGGAATTGGCGGGTGGCGGCGAAACCGTGTCGTTTTCTTCGTTCACGGGCCGCTCCCCGGGCGAGTTGGATCGCGGACAAGTCAAGGAACTGTTGATCGAGTCGGGATTGTGGACCGCGTTGCGCGGCCGGCCTTTCGGACGAGTGGCGGACCCGGAAAGGACGCCGCGCTCGATCTTCGTCACCGCCGCCGACACGAACCCGCTGGCGCCCGAAGTCGATGTCGCGCTCGCCGGCAAGCAGGAGAGTTTCGAGCGCGGCCTACAGACGTTGGCGAAGCTGACCGACGGCCCGGTATATGTGTGCAAGAGCCCGGGCAGCTCGGTTTCGGCTCCCTCCGGCGGCCGCTTTGCGGTCGAGGAATTCAGTGGCCCGCACCCTTCCGGCACGGTTGGCGTGCACATTCATTATTTGGATCCGGTTAACGCCGAAAAGCTGGTCTGGCATGTGAACTACCAAGATGTCGCGGCGATCGGGAAGCTGTTCGGCTCCGGTGAGCTTGATGTCGGTCGCGTGATCTCGCTGGCGGGACCTTCGGTTACGCGGCCGCGCTTGCTCGCCACACGAATCGGCGCTTCGACCGACGAGCTTGTCGAGCGCGAGCTCTCGAACGGCGAAAACCGCGTCATCTCCGGATCCGTCTTGGCCGGCCGCATTGCTTCGGGCGAAGTCTTCGGCTATCTGGGTCGCTATCATCACCAGATTTCGGTGATTCCCGAGGAGCGCGGCCAAGAGTTCCTGGGCTGGCTGACGCCGGGCGTTGATAGCTATTCGACGATCAATACGTTTGTCTCCAAGTTGATTCCGGGGAAGAAATTCAACCTCGGCAGCTCGACCAACGGCTCGAACCGAGCCATGGTGCCGATCGGCATGTATGAGCGCGTGATGCCGATGGACATCATGCCGACATTTCTGCTGCGAGCGCTGCTGGTGAGCGACATCGAGGGCGCTCAGCAGTTGGGCTGCCTCGAGCTGGACGAAGAGGACCTCGCCCTTTGCGCGTTCGTCTGCCCCAGCAAGGTCGAGTACGGGCCCCTGTTGCGCGGCGTGCTGACGACGATCGAGACGGAAGGCTGAGAACGGGCTGATGCGGTTTCTGCGTTCGATTCTCGACTCGCAATCGAAGCATTTCCGCCCCGGCTGTCCCCTCGAAACGCTCTACCCGCTGTTCGAGGCTGGGGAGACGTTTCTCTTCACCACGGGCAAGGTGACGCGCGGGGCTTCGCATGTTCGTGACGGGCTGGATCTCAAGCGCATGATGATGACCGTCGTGGTGGCGCTGCTGCCGTGCGTCTTCATGGCAATGTACAACACCGGCTATCAAGCCCATCTCGCGATCGCCGGCGGGGCCTTGCCGCTCGACAACTGGCAGACCGCGACAATGCAGTTCCTCGGTTACGCCTTCGATCCCTCCGATTTCACGGCCTGCGTCGTTCACGGGGTGCTCTATTATTTCCCAGTGCTTCTGGTCACGTTCCTGGTGGGCGGCAATTGCGAGGCGTTGTTCGCCATGGTTCGCAAGCACGAAATTAACGAAGGCTTCCTGGTGACCGGGATGCTCTTCCCGTTGATCCTCCCGCCGACGATTCCGCTGTGGCAGGTCGCGATGGGCGTTGCCTTCGGGGTCATCATCGGCAAGGAGATTTTCGGCGGTACGGGGATGAATATCTTGAACCCGGCGCTGACCTCGCGAGCCTTCTTGTTCTTCGCCTACCCGGGGCAAATTTCAGGCGACGCGGTCTGGATCGCGGCCCAGACCGGCGCCGACGGCTATAGCGGCGCGACCTGGTTGTCGGAAGCCGCGGTCGCCGGGCCCCAAGTGCTCACCGCCGGCGTGACCTGGTGGGACGCCTTCCTCGGGCTGGTGCCCGGGTCGATGGGCGAAACCTCGGCGGCGGCCTGTTTGTTCGGCGCGGTCGTGCTGATCGTGAGCGGCGTCGGGTCGTGGCGCATCATGGCCTCGATCGTGGTCGGGTCGTTTCTGACCGCAGCGCTGTTGAACGGCATTGGATCGGAGACGAACCTGCTTTTCAACGTTCCCTTCACTTGGCATGTGGTCTTGGGCGGCTGGGCCTTCGGCGCCGTGTTCATGGCCACCGACCCGGTCTCGGCGGCGCATTCGAATACGGGGAAATACGTGTACGGGCTGCTGATCGGCGTGCTGGCGATCCTGATTAGGGTCGTGAACCCGGCTTACCCGGAGGGCATGATGTTGGCGATTTTGTTCATGAATCTGTTCTCGGCGCTGATTGATTATTTCGTCGTGCAAGCGAATATCAAAAGAAGGAAGGCGCGGTATGCGGCATAGCACCGGATATACGTTCCTGTTCGCCGGCGTCGTCTGCGTCGTTTGCGCCGTTTTGGTCTCCTCCTCGGCGGTGTCGCTTTCGACGCTGCAGCAAACTAACGCCAAGCTCGACAAGCAAAAGAACGTGCTCTACGCCGCCGGGCTGGCCGACCCGAGCGAGGCCCTGAGCGCCGACGAAGTCGGCCGACGATTTGAAAACGTGCGGGCGATGGCGATCCGAGTCGAGGACGGCGAGGCGGCGACTCAAATCGACCCCGAGACTTTCGACGCCCGAAAAGCCGCGATTGACCCCGATACCGGGCGCGTGGCACCCCCCAACGCTTCGGCCATCAAGCGCATGGCCCGCCACCAAGTGATCTATCACGTCGTCGACGAGGCGGACGAGGTCGGCATGATCGTGCTGCCGATTGAAGGCTACGGATTGTGGGGAACCCTCTACGGGTTCTTGGCGCTCGATGCCGACACGAGAACCGTGCGCGGGATCACCTACTACGAACACAAGGAAACGCCGGGGTTGGGCGGCGAGGTGGATAACCCCAACTGGAAAGCCCTGTGGCCCGGACGCACGGCCTTCGACGATAACGGCGAATGGGCGCTCACGGTCATCAAGGGGCAAGCCGGCTCGCCCGGCGACGATCCCTACCGCGTCGACGGCCTCTCGGGCGCGACGATCACCAGCCGCAGCATCACGAACATGCTGCGTTTCTGGTTGGGCGACAACGGCTTCGGGCCGTATTTGGAGAAATTCCGCGCGAGCCGCTCATGAGTCCGGCGACGCGACAAAGCGAGGATGAGTAAGCCATGGCGGGGGGAACGAAAAAAGTTCTGCTCGATCCGTTGATCGAAAACAACCCGATCGCGCTGCAGGTGCTCGGCATCTGCTCCGCGCTGGCGGTGACCACGAAGATGGATACCGCGCTGGTGATGTGCGGCGCGTTGATCTTCGTCCTGACGCTCTCCAACGTCTCGATCAGCTTGATCCGCAATCAGATTCCGACCAGCATCCGCATCATCGTGCAGTTGACGATCATCGCCTCGTTGGTCATCGTGGCCGATCAGTTCCTCAAGGCCTACGTGTACGACATCAGCAAGCAGCTCTCGGTCTTCGTCGGCCTGATTATCACCAATTGCATCATCATGGGCCGCGCCGAAGCCTATGCCATGCAAAACAGCGTCGGCCCGAGCATCATGGACGGCATCGGCAACGGCTTGGGGTACAGCTTGATTCTGATCGCGACCGCTTTCTTGCGAGAGCTTTTCGGAGCAGGCAAGCTTTTCGGCAACGTGGTCTTCCCGGCTGTCAATGACGGCGGATGGTATTACCCCAACGGCATCATGGTCACCTCTGCCGGGGCGTTCTTTGTCATCGGTCTGTTCATCTGGCTGATCCGGACCATCCGTCCCGATCAGGTCGAAGAGGAAGAATAGACTCGACGCAAGAACAAGAAAAACGATGTTGGAACACTATCTCAGCCTGGCCGTCAAGGCCGTGTTCATCGACAACATGGCGCTGGCGTTTTTTCTCGGCATGTGCTCCTTCCTGGCCGTCTCGAAGAAAGTCAGCACGGCCATCGGCCTCGGTTTCGCGGTCATCTTCGTTTTGACCGTGACCGTGCCGATGAACAATCTGATCTTTAACTACTTCCTGCGGGCCGGCGCACTGGGGTGGATCGATCCGGGACTGGCCGAGTACGACCTATCGTTTCTCGGATTCCTCTGCTATATCGGAACGATCGCCGCGATGGTCCAAATCGTCGAGATGGCGACCGACCGTTTCGTTCCCAAGCTCTACGCCGCGCTGGGCGTGTTCCTTCCGCTCATCGCTGTGAACTGCACCATCTTGGGTGGGTCGTTATTCATGGTCGAGCGTGACTATACGTTGGCCGAGAGCGCGGTCTTCGGTTTGGGATCCGGCATCGGCTGGTTTCTGGCGATCACCGCTTTGGCGTCGATTCGCGAGCGCATGCGTTACAGCAACGTACCGGCCGGGCTGCGGGGTCTCGGCATTACCTTCATCCTCACCGGTCTGATGGCGATCGGCTTCATGGCCTTCGCGGGGATTCAGTTGTAAAGGTTTCACCATGGAGCGTTGCACAATACAGGAACCTCGGGCGACACGCCACGGCGACACGGAGTACGTTCAATGACCACCGTCGCGCTCGGCGTCTTCATGTTCACCTTCGTGATCCTCAGCTTGGTGGCGGTGCTGATGGCCGCGAAGAAGAAACTCGTTGCCGGCGGCGCGGTCGACATCGTCGTCAACGGCGACCCCGGCAAGGCCATCCACGTCGCCACCGGCGGCACCCTGCTGGGCGCCCTCGCCGACCGCAAGATCTTCATCCCCTCGGCCTGCGGCGGCAAGGGCAGTTGCGGCGTTTGCAAAGTCGGTGTCCAAGAAGGCGGTGGCGCCATGCTGCCCACCGAGACCGGCCACATCACCCGCCGCGAGGCGCGCGAAGGCTGCCGACTTTCCTGCCAAGTCAAGATCAAGCAGGATATGGAAATCGAGCTGCCCGCCGAAGTCTTCAGCGTGAGGCAATGGAAGTGCAAGGTCCGCTCGAACAACAACGTCGCGACCTACATCAAGGAATTGGTTCTCAATCTGCCCGAGGGCGAGGAAGTTCCCTTCCGCGCAGGCGGCTATGCGCAATTGACCTGCCCGCCGCATACGGCGTCCTATAGGGATTTCGACATCGAAGAGCAGTACCGCGGCGATTGGGATGAGTACAACCTGTGGGGTTTGGTTTCCAAAGTCGACCACGAAGTCAGCCGCGCCTATTCGATGGCCAACTACTCGGAGGAAAAGGGCATCATCATGCTCAACATTCGGGTGGCCACGCCGCCCGAGCGCTCGCTCGACGGTACGCCTCCCGGCAAGATGTCGTCCTGGGTGTTCAACCTCAAGCCCGGCGACGACGTCACGATCTCGGGGCCCTTCGGAGAATTCTTCGCCAAGGATACCGACGCCGAAATGGTCTTCATCGGAGGCGGCGCGGGCATGGCCCCGATGCGCTCCCATATCTTCGAGCAGTTTCGTCGTTTGAAGACCAATCGCAAGGTTTCATTTTGGTACGGCGCGCGCAGCTGCCGCGAGGCTTTCTACAACGAGGACTTCGACACGATCCAGAAAGAGAACCCGAACTTCAAGTGGCATCTGGCGCTCTCCGAGCCCTTGCCCGAAGACAATTGGACCGGCTATACCGGCTTCATTCATCAGGTTCTGCTCGACAACTATTTGAAGCAGCACCCGGCCCCCGAGGACATCGAGTATTATCTGTGCGGGCCGCCAATGATGATTTCCGCCTGCATGAACATGCTGGACGGTCTCGGCGTCGAACCGGAAAACATTCTCTTCGACGACTTCGGGTAGCCGTCGTCGGCCGAAAGTTTCGTGGGGTTCCCTCTCGTGGAAGCAACCCAACTCAAGACCTCGCCGCTTGCTTCGGTTCACCTTGAACCGCGAAGCGGCGGCAGGAATATAGCCCAAGGTGGAGCCGAAGGCGGAACCCTTGGTAGAATTCCTACCCGCGCGAGCCCTGAAAGGGCGGCGGGAGCCCCCCGCCTGACACTTCGTCCCGTCGACGCCTGTTTTCATGACGGGGTTGTGAAACCGCGGATTCATAGAAACGAGATTGCCCCCCATTTTTTCGCAGCTCCTGTCGCACCGCTCCTGCTCCCGCCCTTCTTGCTCGCCGCCCTATGGGTCACCCTCGGCTGCGCCCCCTCCCCCGATCTGTACTCCTTCCAGGGCCGCAAGATGGGTACCGCGTTCAGCGTCAAGGTGGCGGCGCCAAACCTCTCCGATCAGCGCTTGTTCGAGCTGCGCCTCGCCGTCGAAACCGCTTTCGACGACGTCGACCGCAAGATGTCCACCTATCGGCCCGACTCCGAACTTTCCCGTTTCAACGAACTCGCGAGCGAAACCCCGTTGCCGGTCTCGGCCGAAACTCTCGAAGTCTTCCGCCACGCCCGCGCCATCAGCCAGGCAACCGGCGGCGCGTTCGACATCACGGTCGGCCCCCTCGTCGCCGCCTGGGGCTTCGGCGCCGCCGGCTTCGACCACGCCTCCGACGAAGCGACGACGCCCTCTGAGAGCGAAATCGAGCAGATCCGCTCACGCATCGGTTGGGAGTTGATCGAGTCGAACGAGCAGGCCTCGACGCTTTCCAAGCGCCGCCCGGGGGTGAGTTGCGACCTATCGGCGATCGCCAAGGGATACGCCGTTGACCGCGCCGCCGACGCGCTCGCCGCCATGGGTCTTGGAAACTACCTGGTCGAGCTGGGAGGCGAGATCCGCACCTCCGGCCGCAACGAGCAGGGCGCCCCCTGGCGCATCGCCATCGAGCGCCCTTTGGTGGAGGGTCGAGAGCCGCACCGCTTGCTGCCGCTCGTCGACATGGCGCTCGCGACCTCCGGCGATTACCGCAACTTCCACGAAAAAGACGGCCGGCGTTATTCCCACACGATCGACCCGCACACCGGCCGGCCGGTCAGCCACGAATTGGCATCGGTAAGCTTCTTCGACGCCCTCTGCGTCCGAGCCGACGCCTATGCCACGGCTTTAATGGTGCTCGGCGAAGACGAAGGCTTCCGCTTCGCCGTCGAAAACAACCTGGCGGCGTTGTTTCTAGTGCGCGACGGAACCGGCGGCTTGGAAGAAAAAACCACCCCCGCCTTCGAGAAGCTCTTCGGCGAACTCAACAGGCCCTGAGCAAGGCTCGCAATGACAATTCCAAAGGGATGCGAAACATGAGGCGTGGCCGAGACGTGGCGCATGCTTGTAGCGTGCCGTGTCGCCACTCTTGGCGACATGTCCCATGTCCCGCACCCGCGGCCAAACCGCGCTCACGGTGAAGAAAGCCGCCAGCCTGCTCGCCGGGCCGAACTCCGGCAAGGCGTTGCTCAGTTCCACATATTGCGCACGCCCATTTTCAACGATAATAACGGTCAGCGCCCCAAGGAAATGACGCTCTTCCTCATCACCGTCGCGACCATCGCCTTCGCCATGCTGCTCATGGCCGTCGGCGCGATCGTCGCGAAACGCTCGCTACGCGGCTCCTGCGGCGGTCTCTCGGTCCGCGGGCCCGACGGCGACCCGCTCGACTGCGAGGCCTGCCCCTATCGCGGCGAATTCCCCGACTGCGAAAACCGCGCCGCCGAGGCGCGGGATTGAACGGGGCTTATGGTCTCGTCCCCCCAAGCCCCGCAATTGCGCTGCCCGCCCCGCCGTAAAGCGCCCGATAGACCTCGGCATTGCGATAGACGGCCTGCACATAGCCCCGCGTCTCGGTAAAAGGAATCGTCTCGGCGAATTCTTCGGCGTCGGCGAACTTCTCCCACGTCACCCACTCCTCGACACGATGCTCGCCGGCATTGTAGGCCGCCAGCGAATACTCGAGCCGCCGCTGGAACTGATCGTGCACCTGGCGAAAGTGAAACGTGCCCAGCCGCAGGCTCGTGTCCGGCCGATAAAGGTGCCGCGTGGAAAATCCCTTGATGCCCAACCGGCGCGCCAATCCCCTCCCCGTCCCGGGCATAATCTGCATCAGGCCTCGCGCCCCGGCGCGGGAGGTGGCGCCGGGATCGAACTCCGACTCTTGCCGAATCAACGCCGCCACCAGATAAGGATCGAGCTTGTGAGGCCTCGCCCGCGCCCGCAACCGCTCTTCAAACGGCATCGGGAACAAGCGGCGCCAAAACTCGCGCGGCATCGACTCGAGTCGCATCCGCAAATACCCGAAGCCGTAGCGCTTCATCATCCGCAATCCGAGATGGTGTCGACCCCGGTCGGCGTATTGTTCGGCCAGCTCGAGCCCGATCCAAGGCGCGTCCGACCGGCGGTAGTCGCCGGTTCGCAACTCCGCGGCGGCTTCTTCCTCGAGGCCCAGCGCATAGAGGACCTCTCCCCGCCGCAGCAAAGCCTCAGTGTCGCCCGAGGGTTTGGGGGCCGTCCTGCGAGGCCCCGGCAATGAAGCGAGAAACGCCGGAGCGGCCTCGTCGGCATCGGCCCTTGCGGCAAGCAAATCCCGCAGCCGACCCCGAGCGCGATAGCCGTAGTAGTAGTGCGGGAAATGTTCCACCAGCGCGGCGTAGAGCCGCCGGGCGCGGGCCGGATCGACTTTTTCATCGAGCCGCGCCGCCCAATAGATCGCCCCCGCGGCCGAGGCGGAACTCGGATACAGCGCAACATGCTCCTCAAAGAGCGACCGCGCCCTCGGGTCGCGATCCAGATACGCCCGCCAACACACTTTCCAGTGGGCCCGCGCCGCGAAATCGCCCCGTGGAAAAGCCCGCGCGACCCGCTCGTAATAATGACGGGAAAGCCGCGTATCGTTCTTGAGCAGATAATAGTTGCCGAGTGAAAACAGCGCTTCCTCGTACCACTTCGACTGAGGATGCTTCTCGCCCAATTCCTCCGCGCGCGCGCGAAATTCCTTGACCCTCTTGAATCGCCGCGCGCACTCGCCCATCAGGTAGAGCCGCTCGGCGGCCAAATCGGAATCTTTCACCTTCAGCGGCTTCAGCTGTCGATACGCACGGGTCGTGTAACGTCGCCCATAGTCGGCCGATGCCCAGCGCACCCGGGCGCGCTCGAGATCGTCGCCGCTAAGCCCCGCGACCGACCGCGCAAATTCGGGGGCCGCCTGCGAGTATTTGCGCGACCCGAGAAGCGCCTCGGCCCGCGCCAGCCGCCAACCCGGCGAGGCCCGCGGGTAGCGCTCACCAAGCCGCCGGCGCAGCCCGTTGAGCTGCGATTCCGCCTTTTCCGCCTGATCGGAAAACGGGTAATGGTAGTACACGCGGCGGTACGCCCGGACGGCCTCGACCAGCTTCCCCTCAAGATGAGTGACGCGCGCCAGCCCATAGAGCCGCGTCGGCTCCGACATCACGCCGCTCGCCGATTCCAAGAAGCGCCGGGCTTCGGCGCGGCGCTCCGCGCCAATAAGACTTTCCCCCCGCACCTGCGCCGCAAAGCCCGCGAAGCGGCTATCGCCGAAGCGCTTGAGGAAATCCGCGGCCGCTCGGGCCGCCGCGACGTGGTCCTCGGCCTTGGCCAGGCTTTGGACGCGGTAGTAGGCGGCGTAGTGCGCCAGGTCTTCCAACCCGTCGACGGCTTGGGCGAAATGCTTCGCCGCATCGCGATGCTTATCCTCAGCGCGATCGCCCATCCCGGCCGCGAACAGCGCCAGGGCCTTGGTTGAGTCCGAAGGAGACTCTTTCGCGATGGAGACCAAGCGGTCGTGGTCCGCGCGACTCTTGGATTTCAGATAAGCGCGGCTTTGTTCACCGAGCTCGGCCGATACGGCGGCTCCTCGAGCAAGCGAAGGCGCGGCGATGACCTGGGCTGCCAACAGCGCCGCGAAAAAGCTCGCGGCCGCGGCTCTTTTTTGCTGTCCTCGACAGGCCATGCGTCTGTCTCTATGCTATCGTCCGCGGGTGGAGAAGTGGAAGCGTGTCACAAGGCGAGGTGGCGTTTTGACGCGGCCCATGGGCCGCGGGATTTGCCTTCGCCGTCCGGCACGCTTGATCGGCTGGTTCTATCGGGGGAGGGCCGCAGGGGACGGCGGGCGCTAGCCCGCATTTCTCACCGCCTGACGAGCAAAGCACACGATAGGCCCGCCATTACTTCGTTGCGCTTGCTCGCCGTGCTCACCGTACTGTTCAAGTACGCCTCCGCGCGTCAAGCGGCGCGCGCCTCGTACTGACGGACCTTTCATGCACTTTGCCTCGCCACGCGGTGAGAAAAGCGGGCTAGCTCGCGGCTCGCTGCTCCATCGGCGTCAGTTTTCCGCGCGCTCCGACAGCCTCGATCCAGGCTTCGGCCAAGAAGGTCAGCAACTCAATAGCCGCCGTTTGCGGCTGTCCCTTGAATCCGCGGTCGTCGGTGTACAGCAACGCGAGCACGCTGTCGCGCAACACAACGGGGAACAGGTGAATACGCGTTTCCGAATCCACCTCGAGGGTGTCGACTACCTCCGCCGACAGCTCGTTGATGGTGCCGGTCGTCACGACGGGGTCTTTCGTATCGATGGCGTGCGCGAAGGCGGACGCCTCCGAGGCGCCGATGTCGATTTGTTGGAACCATATCCTTTGCTTGGGTTCGAGCCCTTCGGCTTGGAATCCCAGAAGGCGGTGGTTCTTGTGGATCAGCAGGGCCGAGCGGCCACAATAGTGAGACGCGGTTTCGACCAGCGCGGCCGCGATCCCGGTAACCGACTCTTCGGCGCGGATACGCCGCGCGGCGGCCGAAAGAACCTCCGCGGCATGGGTGCGCGCATCGTCCATCGCGGGCCATAGAACCTCGCCACAGATCGCGCTCACCTGTTCGGTCATTTCCGATCGCAACCGGTCCACGCGCTGCTCGAAAGTGGTATCGAGAGCTGCTTGCAATTTTCGTTCGAGGTCGCGTTCCATGGTTACTGCCGTGCCGCGATGTTATTTTAGCGTATGAGAGAGGGGTCAAGATAGTTATGACATCAAATACTTGCTCGCTGCGCGGAAAGGCGGCTCTGATTACCGGCGGAACCCGCGGCATCGGACGAGCCATTTCTGAAACATTGTTGAGGGAAGGCGTTTCAGTCGCCGTCTGCGGGCGCGCGCGGGAAAGTGTTGACCGGACCGTCGGTGAACTGGAGCCCCTGGGCGCCGTCATCGGCGCCGTTTGCGATGTGGGGCGGTTCGAAGAGGTCGAAGCCCTGTACTCGACCATCGAGAAATCGTTCGGCCGCCTGGATATCTTGGTCAACAACGCCGGTGTTCGCGGCTTCGGCGCGGTCGACGAAGTAAGCCCCGCGCAATGGCGCGAAGTGATCGAAACGAACTTGAACGGGCCCTTCTACTGCTCGCGCCTGGCGATCCCGATGATGAAAAAAGCCGGTGGCGGGTTCATCGTCAACATCGGGAGTCTGGCGGGAAAGCACGCCTTTGCGGGCGGAGCCGCCTACAATGCCTCGAAGTTCGGGCTCAACGGTTTCGCCGAGGCCATGATGCTCGACGTGCGCCACGACAATATCCGTGTCTCCACGATCATGCCCGGCAGCGTGCAAACAGACTTCGCCGGACAAGGAACCGACGGCGGCGAGTGGAAGATTGACCCCGCGGACATCGCGGAAACCGTGGTTCACCTGTTGTGCATGCCCGATCGCAGCCTGGCGAGCCGAGTGGAAATGCGCCCCAGCCGCCCGCCCAAGAAGGGCTGAGCGGGCCGCGGCGGGGAGTTGGACGCCGATCGGGCGGTGCAACGACTCCCCCTCGGGGCGACGTTGTTGTCAGTCGTCCCAACGCGTCGATGGAATATTGAGGCCGCGAAGGATGGAAGCCGATTGCACCCGCGGGGGCGCCGCCGGGCGCGCCCGGTGTGATGAGCGCCGCGTTTCAGAGCTCCTGCTTTGGTGCTCGACAATCCGAGGACGACGACTGCCCTCTGAACTTACCTCGTCCCCCGGGTTTCGAAATTCCGGGCCGACTGACCGTTTCGTTTGACACCTCCGAAGATTTTCTGGCAGCATACAAAGAGCAGTTTCCGCCTCTACTCCTCAGTAGCTCAATTGGTAGAGCATCCGGCTGTTAACCGGAGGGTTGTAGGTTCGAGTCCTACCTGAGGAGCCAATTCGTTCAATAGCTTGATGGCGCCGGCAATCCTGACCGCCGCGTCCGGCTTGCGGCAGGCATTGCCCTCCGCGCGGCCCGGCCCAACCGCTTCTCTCTTCGACGCCGCGCGAAACGTTGCAACCCGGCCATGGCTCGACTACGATATCTGTGCCGGGACGGCCAAAACGGGGATCCTGGATTCTGGATTAAGGATGCGCTGACTGACGCGCCGGGACTATCTTCATGTTTCTCAAGGAAGTGCGCCTCAAGAATGTCCGTTGCTTCGATGATCTTGTACTCTCGTTCGAGAAAGAGCCGAGCGACGAGAACAAGGTGAAACAAGACGAAGGAATTCGGCAGTGGACCGTGATTCTCGGCGAAAATGGGGCCGGTAAAAGTACAGCTCTGAGGGCGATAGCGCTCGTGACCGCCGGCAGTGACGCGCTGAGCGAACTCCTGGGCGACCCGCGCAGTTGGGTCGGGTACCGCAAGAAATTCTGCGAGATCGAGGCGACGCTCACGACGAAGGCCGGCGAGGAGCGGAGGGTTGCCCTGCGTATCGAGAAGAACGACTCGATCTCGCGGGTCATTAAGCGAAACAGCGAGAATCTCGAACTGCTCGACGCTGCCCTCGAACACACCAATCGCAACTACTTCGTAGTGGGTTACGGCACATCGCGTCGACTCAGCTCAGCTGGCTCTCGTCGTCAGAACACCTCTTCGTTTGACCACGTGCGCGCCCGCGGCGTCGCGACGTTGTTCGACCCCGACGCCACGCTGAATCCGCTCGAGTCGTGGGCGATGGACCTCGACTATCGCAAGGAGAAAACAGGTCTGCGCGTGGTAAAAAAAGCGCTCCGCGATTTCCTTCCCGGGGTCTCCTTGAGTCGCATCGACAAGGAGAACAGTCGGCTGTTGATGAAAACGGCCGAGGGCGTCATTCCACTCAAGAACCTAAGCGACGGATACCAAAACGTTGCGGCATGGATTGGCGATCTCCTCTATCGGATCACGGACGCCTTCGACGACTATAGATCGCCGCTGAAGGCGCGCGGGCTCTTGATGATCGACGAGGTGGATCTCCATTTGCACGCCAAGTGGCAGAGAACCCTGATCGATTTTCTTGAAACCAAGCTGCCGAACTTTCAGCTCATCGTCACCACGCATTCCCCGATCACCGCGCAGCAGGCGCGCCAAGGACAGCTTCATTACCTCAGGCGCGAGGACGGCAAGCTGGGTATCGAAAAGTTCCAAGGCGATCCGCGGATGCTGCTGGTGAGCCAGCTGCTCATGACAGACGTGTTCGGTCTGGAGACCGACGAGTCGACGAAGGTCGAGCAGACGAAGAACCGCTACCGCGAGCTGAGCCGCAAAAAGGCGAAATCCTCGAAAGAACGAGACGAGATGCGCGAGCTCTCGCGGACTCTCAAAGACATGCCCGAGGGCGGTCCGGGCCTGGGGATTCAGAAAGAACATCTGAAGCTGTTGCGGAAGGTCGAGCGCGAGCTGGGAGCGAAGAAGTCGTGATCCCGCTTGTCCGAGACCGCTCGGCTGTCGACGCCAACTTCCACGGTGAGAAGAAGCGGGATTTCGAGGAGGATTTGCTCTTCGACCGGCGCCAGGCGCTGCGCGACGACGTGAAGCAAAAATTTGACTCGGGTCGCTGGAAAAAGGCAAAACCTCAATTGCTGGCGGAAACCTCCGGGAAGTGCGCCTACTGCGAAGCTCCGACGCATGAGGTGGCGTTCGGCGACGTCGAGCACTATCGGCCCAAGTCGGAATATTGGTGGCTGGCGTACAACTACGATAACTATCTCGCCTCGTGTCAGTTGTGCAATCAGAAGTTCAAGAAAGCGAAGTTCCCGATCACGAACGCCAAGTTGCGCCGGCCGGTGGTTCGCGGTAATAGCTCGGATCAGAATCTGCGCGGCAAAATCGGGACTTTGGGGCCGGACCCGACCGATCAGGCTCAGGTGGACGCCTTTCAGGCTCTTCACGATCAAGAGCGCCCGCGCTTGCTGAACCCTTATGTCGACCACCCCGATCTTGTCTACGCCTGGGAGGCCGACGACACCTTGCGAGAGGTGCGGCTTGTGCCGGCAAACGCGCAAGCAACAGGATTTGTGCAAGCGGCGATTGCCGACTTCGGACTCGACCGCTCACAGCTGCGACGGTCCCGTTACCTACGGTTCATGATTTACAGAACTCTTCGACGCGCCCTCGGCGATCCCGGCATCAGCGCGGCGACCGGGCAGGAGTTGCGACAGACCGTCGGAGAGATGGCCAACGGCGGCTCACCTTACGCGGGGATGATCCGATTTTTCGACAATCGGGCCGTGCACACGCTTTGAGCCTTTCGGACGACTTACTTGATTCGGGGGTAAACCGGCTACCGAACCGGTCCGGCAGCCCGCGGGCCTTGAAGGGACTTGACTCTGTAGCCGGGTGCAGGGTTTATACTAATAGCAGAGGGCACCCCCCCGGGCCATGACAACCGGCATTCCAACCGCACGATCCTTCAGGTACCGCGCACTGGTCCTGCCGGCCGTACTATCGCTCGCCGCTGTTCTCTTGTCAGCGCCGTGTCGTGTGCTCGTCGCCGCGGTTGCCCCTTCGTCCCACGAATGCTGTGACGATCATTGCGACCACGACCAGCGAAAATCGCAGGGCTGCGAGACACTTTGCGAGGCGCAGTCATCCAAGGTTCTGATTTCGCCCGTCGCCGACTTTGCGCCGGCGCGCATCACGGAATCGGTCGTCGCATCAGGCCGAGACCACTTCGACCGCGCCCGGACGCGCCCCTCGATTGATCCGGCAATCACCGATTCCTCCCCACCCCTCTACGTCAAGAACGCCGCACTCCTGATCTAGCTTTCCGCTCTCGATAAGTCATCAAGCACGTTTCCCAAGCCCGCGGGCTTGAGCACGCGAATGTGCCGTGCACTGCGCGGCCTGTCGGGCCGAGGCAAAAGGACGTGTCGCCTCCCGGGCTTCGCGCCGGGACCTGAGAGAGGAAAAGCCGTGAGAATACGAATCATTCTTGTCCTATGGACTGTCACTTCGGCGGCCGCTCAAAGCTACTCCACCAATGGAGACGAGCAACTCGGCGCCTATATCGCCCGCGCCGTCGAGAACCATCCGGCCGTTCAGGAATCATTTGCCCGCTATCGCGCGGCTTTGCAGCGACTGCCCCAGGTCGGGGCGCTGCCGGATCCCGTCGTCGGGCTGACGCAGTTCGCCCGCGCGCCGGAGACACGCGTAGGCCCGCAAACAACGATGGTCAGCATTTCACAGCGTTTTCCGTGGTTCGGCAAGCTCAGCGACCGCGAAAAGGTCGCCGCCAAGGAAGCGGCCGTATTGGCGTCAACTCACGAGGCCCACAAAGCGGAAGTAGTCCGCCAAATCAAATCGGCCTATTACGATCTCGCCTACCTCGATGCCGCCGCCGCCGTCACGGGCGAGGATCTCGAGCTGCTGCGGCACTACGAAACCCTCGCCGAGGCTCGCTATGCTCAGGGCGTCGGGCTGCAGCAAGCAGCCTTGAAACTGCAAGCCGAGATCACCCGGGGCCTCAATCAACTCGAAATCTTCCGCCGCCAACGCGTCGACGCCGAGGCTGTTCTCAACAAACTTATGGACCAAGCCGTCGACACTCCGCTTGCAAAAGTAACCCTGCCCGCCGTTCCCACGAGGGCCGTCAACACCGGCCAACTCTACGCCCTGGCGCGCCGACAACGTCCGGAAATCGAGGCGGCGTTCTTGCGAATCGAGAGCAATGAGAAGAGAATCCACCTGGCGCGAAAACAGCACCGGCCCGACTTCACCGTCGGCATGGGCTTAACCAATGTCCTCGGCCGCCGTGACGTCCCCGGTCGCATGATGCCCCCGGCCGGCAACGGCAAGAACATCTATAACGTCACCGTCGGCTTCAATCTGCCCATCTTTCGACGCAAATATGACGCCGGAGTTCTGGAAGCCGGCGAGCGGCTGATCGCCTCGAAGGCCGCCTACCGTAAGGAAATCAATCGGGCTGAAGTCTCGATCCGTTCCGGGGTTTTTCGGCTCGAAACTATTCGCCGCCAGATGTCGCTGTTCGCGGACGCTCTGGTGCCGCAGGCCGAGCAGGCCCTGCGCGCCGGAGAGGCGGCCTATGCCAGCGGTTCGGTCGCGGTGCTCGATTTGCTCGACAGTGAACGCGTGCTGCTCGAAGTGCGGCTGGGGCTGGCGCAACTCCGCGCCGACTACATGAGGACCCTGGCAGATATCGAACGTGCCACCGGAGCTGCCTTCCCGCCCGATAGACCCGGCGACAAACTTGCTCCAAACGCAAGACCCTCGCCGGCGGAAAAACCCTCCGAGGAGGAGCAACAATGACCACCCAATCGAAACTCTTGCTCGTCGGCCTGTGCGCCTTCCTGCTGGGTACCGCCGGCCCGGTGCTGCTGTTTTGGAACCCGGCCGGCCGGCACTGGGCCGATCAACTCGTCGGCCGCGACCAGGCCCAACAAGTCCCCTCATCGCGCGCCGACGCCCCCGCTCAGCTTTGGACATGCGCGATGCACCGGCACATCGTTCGCGAAAAACCCGGACCCTGCCCGGCTTGCGGCATGCGCCTAACACCGGTGAAGGACACTTCGGTCTCCAGCGCCGCAGCCGGCACAGCGCCTCCCGGTGAGCGCAAGATTCTCCACTGGAGGGCGCCGATGAACCCCAACTACATCTCCGACGAGCCGGGCAAATCCCCCATGGGGATGGATCTCGTTCCCGTCTATGAGGACGACGTGTCAGTGGAGGGCGGTGTTCGGGTCGACCCCAACTTCTTGCAGAATTTCGCCGTGCGCACCACGCTCGCCGAGCGCGGCAATATCCCGATTGAAATCCGCACCCTCGGGACCCTTGCTCACATCGACGAAACGCTCGTGTCGGTCAACACCAAGTTCGCCGGATGGATCGAGAAAGCCTACTTCAACAACGTCGGCGAATCCGTGAAGCGCGGCGATGTGCTGTTCGAGGTCTACAGCCCCGAACTCGTTACCACCCAGCGCGAGTACCTCGCCGCGTTCGACTACGTCGACCGCCTCGCCGGTTCGGCCTATCCCGAAGCCGTCAAACGGGCGCGTTCGCTGCTCGAGGCCTCCCGCGAACGGCTGCGGTATTGGGACGTCACCGAGGAACAGATCAAAGAACTCGACGATTCACGGCGGGTGACCCGAACCGTGAAGGTGCACTCTCCCACTTCCGGTCTCATCGTCGCCAAGATGACCGGCTCGTTGGAGGGCATGCGTCTCACCCCGGGCATGACCGTACTCACTCTCGGCAGCCACACCAGGCTGTGGGCAAAGATCGAGCTGTACGAAGACGACCTACGGCATGTGCGGAAAGGGACGCCCGTCCGTGTCGAGGTCGGCGCCTTCCCGGGCCGAAGCTGGAGGGGCCGGGTCGTTCTGTTCGACGGAGCGCTCGACGCCCGCACCAGAACTCTGGGGGCCTACGTGGAAATCGACAACAGCGACATGAAGCTGCGTCCCAACATGTTCGCCGATGTCCTGATTCGGCCCCCGGGGGTGCGCGATGCCGTTAAGGTCCCCAGCGAGGCGGTTCTTCACAGCGGGGAAAGAGCCATCGTCATTGTCGAGAGAGCCAAGGGTATTTTTGAGCCGCGCGAAGTCACGCTCGGCCCCGAGGGCGGCGGCTACCAGGAGGTTCGTGAAGGTCTGGAAGCGGGTGAGAAAGTGGTGACCTCGTCGCAGTTCTTGATCGACTCGGAGAGCAATCTCAAGGCGGCCATCAACCAATTGCTCGGCGACCGGGCCGGCCCTGTGAGCGCACCAGATCAGGAGACGGCGCGCCCTGAAGGTTACCGCCCCTAGATGCAACGCGAAAAACCATGCTGACCATGACCTCCTCGGTGCCGAACGCCCCCGATGTGGTGCACGCTTTCAGCGTGCCGTGTCGCCATTCGTGGCGACATGTCTGCTCCCTTTCCCACTCTTGCGGTTGTACGAGGAACGCACTGAACTCTTACGTCCGCGAGAATCGTGAACGTCTTGAGCCGCGAAGCGGCGGCAGGAATATAGCCCAGGGTGGAGCCGAAGGCGAAACCCTGGGTAGAACCCCCACCAGAGCGAGCCCTGAAAGGGCGGCAGGAAACTCCCGCCTGATGCTTCGGTCCGTCAACGACAACCATTTTCGTGTCGGCATTGTGAATCCGCGGATTCAAAGAACCAGACCGTACGCCTTGTACTACACCACCGGCTGCCGGCCGCAACGGAAAAGCCCGTGCTGACCAAGATCATTGAATGGTCGATCGAAAACCGCTTCCTGGTGGTCCTGGGCGCCCTCGTCCTTTCCGCGGCCGGTGTCTATTCGATCGTCAACACTCCGCTCGACGCCATACCGGATCTTTCCGATGTGCAAGTCATCGTCTACACCGAATTCCCCGGTCAGGCGCCGCGCATCGTGGAAGACCAAGTCACCTACCCGTTGACAACGCAAATGCTGGCCGTCCCCTTTGCCAAGGTCGTGCGCGGCTATTCGTTTTTCGGGTTTTCCTTCGTCTACATCATTTTCGAAGACGGCACCGACATGTACTGGGCGCGCAGCCGCGTCCTCGAATACCTCAACTACGTTTCCGCCAGACTCCCCGACGGCGTCACGCCGACCCTGGGACCCGATGCCACGGGAGTCGGCTGGGCGTTCATGTACGCCCTCAAGTCGGACCGCCATGACCTGAGCGAACTGCGCTCGATCCAAGACTGGTTCTTGAAATACGAGCTGACCGGCGTTCCCGGAGTCTCCGAGGTCGCAAGCATCGGCGGCTTTGTTCGCCAATATCAGATCACCCTCGACCCCAACAAATTGCGCGCCTACAACCTCCCCATCTCAAAGATCCGCGACGCCGTGCAAATGAGCAACATGAATGTCGGGGGTCGCGTTCTCGAGGTTGCGGAAAAGGAATTCATGATTCGCGGCCTCGGTTACATCCGATCCGTCGACGACATCCGCCGCGTCGCGCTGGGAGTCGACGGCCATGGAACGCCGATCCTTCTCAGCGACGTCGCTCGCGTCGGCCTCGGACCCGAGATCCGCCGAGGCATCGCCGATTGGAACGGCGAGGGGGAAACCGTCGGCGGCATTGTCGTCGTGCGTTACGGCGTCGACGTGCGCCAGGTCATCGAGGATGTCAAAGCACGACTGGCAGAAATCAAACCCGGCCTTCCCGAGGGCGTCGAAATCCTCGTCGCCTACGACCGCACCGCCTTGATCGATCGCGCCGTCGACAGTCTCACGACCGCCCTCGGCCGCCAGTTTCTCATCGTCGCCTTGGTCTGCATTCTTTTCCTCGCCCACTTCCGCAGCGCCATGGTCGCCATCATAACCCTGCCCATCGGCATTCTGATGGCTTTCATCGTCATCCATTGGCAGGGACTCAATGTCAACATCATGTCGCTGGGCGGCATCGCGGTGGCCATCGGCACGATGGTCGACGCCGGAATCGTGCTGGTCGAAAATGCTCATAAGCACTTAGAGCGAGACCGCGGCAAGAAACCCCATTGGAAAATCGTTCTCGACTCGTCGAAGGAAGTCGGCCCGTCGCTGTTCTTTTCACTGCTCGTCATCACGGTTTCCTTCCTGCCCGTCTTCACGCTCGAGGCGCAAGAAGGGCGCCTGTTTAAGCCGCTGGCGTTCACCAAGACCTACGCCATGGCGGCCGCGGCCTTGCTGTCCGTTACTCTTGTCCCGGTCCTTGTCGGCTACTGGGTGCGGGGGCGCATCCGGCCCGAAGAGCGCAACCCGATCGCCCGTTTGCTCATTGCCGTCTATCGCCCCTTGCTGGAAATCGTCTTTCGACTCCGTTGGCCGGTTCTCGCGCTGATGGTTCTTCTGCTCGCGGTCAGCGTGATTCCCTACGCTCGTCTGGGGTCGGAGTTCATGCCGCCGCTTTGGGAGGGCGACCTGCTTTACATGCCGATCACTCTGCCCGGCATCTCCACCACCAAGGCCCGCGAGATCCTGCAACAGACCGACAAGATCATCAAGACGTTTCTCGAGGTCGATACCGTATTCGGCAAAATCGGCCGCGCCGAAACAGCCACCGACCCCGCCCCGCTTTCCATGGTGGAAACCACGATCACGCTCAAGCCCGAAAGCGAATGGCGCGAGGGCATGACTCCCGACAAGCTCATCGACGAAATGAATGCGGCGATCCAAGTCCCCGGTTTGACCAACGCCTGGACCATGCCGATCAAGACCCGCATCGACATGCTTTCCACCGGAATTAAGACCCCCGTCGGCATCAAGATCGCCGGGCCCGACCTCAACGAGCTCCAACGCATCGGCCAACAGGTCGAAAGGGTCGTACGCGATGTCCCCGGCACGCTGAGCGTTTACGCCGAGCGCGTGTTGGGCGGCAATTACCTTGACTTCGAAATCAACCGAACCGCCATCGCCCGCTACGGCCTGACCGTCGCCCATGTGCAGGACGTCATCCAATCCGCCATCGGCGGCATGAACATTACGACCACCGTCGAGGGCTTGGAACGCTACCCCGTCAATCTGCGGTACGCGCGCGAGCTGCGCGACGACTTGCCCGGGCTGCGCGCCGTCCTGGTGCCGACCCCGAGCGGTCACCAAATCCCGCTCGGCCGCCTCGCCGACCTCCGCTACGTCGTCGGCCCGCCGAGCATCAAGAGCGAGAACGCCAAACCGAACGCCTGGGTGTACGTCGATATTCGCAACATCGATATCGGCACTTACGTCGAGCGCGCCCAACAGGCCGTGGCCGAAGCGATCGAGGTTCCTCCCGGATACACCGTCTCCTGGAGCGGCCAGTACGAATACATGCAGCGCGCCCAGCAACGTCTGATGTATGTCATTCCCGTGACCCTGCTGCTGATCTTCGTCATCCTCTACATCAGCACCAAGTCGATGAGCCAATCGCTGGCGGTGATCGGCGGGGTGCCGTTCGCCTTGATCGGCGCCGTATGGCTGCTCTACGCACTCGACTACAACCTCAGCGTCGCGGTCTGGGTCGGCGTCATCGCGCTCGCCGGCCTCTATGCCGAAACGGCCATCGTTCTCCTGCTCTATCTCGACCAGGCTTATAACGAACATCAGGCGAAGGGGCTGATCACCAACCGCAACAGCCTCATCCAAGCGATCTATAACGGCTCGGTCCGCCGAGTCAGACCCATTTTGATGACCGTCGCGACGGACCTGATCGGGCTGATGCCGATCATGTGGAGCACGGGGACCGGGGCGGATGTGATGAAGCGCATCGCCACGCCGCTCGTCGGCGGAATCGTGACGTCGGGATTCACCGTCCTGGTCATCTTCCCGGTTATCTATTACCTGCTGCACTGTCGAAAATTGCCCAAGGGCGCCCGCTTCACCGGATTCCGCAACCTCGAGGAGGCATCATGATCTCGCGGATGATCCCATACCGTCTCGGAACGCTTTTTCTCGTCTTGGCCGCCGCTTCCATCGCACCCGCTGAGACCACGTTGGAAGTGATCCATGAGAAGCGGCTTCAGCCCGACGGGAAAGGCGTGTTGACCATCACGGACGAAGGAATCCGCCTCGACGCGGAAAAGGAAAAGCACAGCCGCCGTTGGGCTTACCGCGACATCCGATTTCTCGATCGCGTCGGCCCAACCGAGATCGTCGTGCACACTTATGAGAACGCCCGGCTCCGCTTAAGGCGGGACAAACGCTACCACTTCGTGATGACGACGGGCGAGCTGACCGTGGAGCGGTTCAATCGCATCAGCCGAAAGATCGGAAAACCCGTCGCCAACCGCTCCTTCGCCCCGCCCGAACACCCCGACTATGAAATCCCCGTCAAGCACCGCCATTCATTCGGCGGCTGCCAGGGAAGGCTCCTTTTCACCGAAAGCCGAATCTTTTACCAACCCGACGACGCCCGGCATGGGCGGGAACGGCGTGAGTGGATGCTTGCGCGCGATGTCGACTCGGTCTGGTCGGCCGACCCGTATCATCTCGAGCTGCACGTTTACGAGGGAGAACGACGTCGGACCGGCCGAACTCGAATTTTCCGCTTCGACCTCAAGCAGAAGTTGGACGAAGAATTTCTTCGAGAGCTGAAGCTGCGACTTTACCGCCTGAAGACCAGCCCCTAGTCGTCCGAAAGAAAAAATGCGGACTGTCCCAAGCGCCGACCGAACAAGTTCTTGAGCCGGCAAACCTACGCGGCTCGAAGTGGACTGTCCCGACTGTCCCCCATTTTTTCGCTGCTCCCATCACCCCCGGCTGCCCGCAACCAACCTTACTTCCGCATCGCAAAACCCCATGCTCACCGCGGCATTCGCGCCCCGTCAATCCATCTCCCCCCTCAACTCCTCAAACCGACTCAATCTCCCGCCGTTCTTCGCCACAAAACCCCGCGCCTCGGCTTCACTCGAAAAAGCCAACACACTCGGAGAGCAACGATCAAATTCAAGTCGGCTCGCCGCCCTGTGCTGATCGAGCAGCGGTTCGTTGCGCAGGCAGTGGTTCACCCTGCTGCCCACCACCAAGAACGCTTCCTCGGGCTTGAGGACGGTGTGGGTGGAATAATCCGTCAACTCGACGACGTCGATTTTCCGTCCGGTCTGACGGTGATCCATCAACACGCAAGCCGCGCAGCAGAAGGTCCGCGATTCCTCATCCACCAGACCCACGACCCGCGCGTGAGCGTGCACCGGCCGGCCGCATGCCGCACAAGTTTGGTCTCGCTCGCTGTCGAGCATTTGCCGGCCGACGTAGCCCAGCACCAACCCGAGCGCCACCACAACGACCACGCCGACCGTTACGGAATTCTTCTGCATGCCTCGACTCCGCCGCCAACGCCCGCCGGCCCGCGACCCGCCGAACAGGTCTTCCCCACCAGCCGAAAAAAGCCGAACCGGCGGCGGCCTTCATTGTAGACTTCTCTCGTCGACTTCGTATTCGGCAGGCTGCCTGTTGTTGCCCCACGGCGCCATCCAATTAGGAGAGGATAAGGAACCGGATACGTATCACCAACGTTAATCCGCATTTCGAGCCTACCGGCCGGTCCCCATGCCGCCGGCGAGCACGAGTACAAGCGCTACGGATTCAATTTGCTGATCCACAACGAAGCCTTCAACGGCATGGTCACTCTCGGCGATCAGCCGGGGATCGGGTACAACCTGAGGCTGCCAAAGGGCCCGACGGTCGCGTAGAACCTGGGGCCTGGGACCCGCCTAAACCCGCACTCGAGAGCCAACCGCATGAGCCTCTTCGACTGGATCATCGTCTTCGCCTTCAATGCCCCGATCATCATCTACGGGCTCATCCGAAGCAAGGACACCAAGTCAAGCTCCGATTGGTTCCTAGCGGGGCGCAGTTTGCGGTGGTGGATGGTCGGCCTCTCCTTATACGCCACCGCGATCGATTCGAGCGATCTCGTCGCCGACGCCGGCGGAACCTATGTCCTCGGCCTGAGTTATTTCGTCACGAACTGGGTTGGAGTGACGGCCGGTTGGGTGCTTGCGGCGCATTACATTTTTCTACCCATGTACCGGGCCGGGATGTATACGAACGCCGAGTACTTGGAAGCCCGCTTCGGACCGGCGGCGCGCGTGTTGAGCGTATTCGTGCAGGTGCAATACCGCACCATGGTTCTCGGCATCATCGCCACCACGGTGTATCTAGTGCTGGCGATCGTGTGTGGTTGGGGGACCGTCGCTTGGTGGGCCGTCGGGGCAATGGCCGCCGTGGCCGCTGTTTATACCGCGATGGGCGGCCTCAAATCCGTGGCGATTACCGACGCCCTGCAAACCATCGTCATGGTGATTGCATCGGTGACGTTGTTCTTCATCGTTTGGAACGCGGTTGGCGGATGGGGCGGACTGGAAGAGAAACTGGCCTCCCACGAACCGGGCCTCGAGCGTCAGATGCTGCACGTGGGTTCCGATACGGTCGAGAGAGAATCCACCGCGGGAAAATCGGCGGCTGAAATCGAGAACCTACTGCTGCTCGGGGGCGAGTATGACGAGAGCCGCCAACAGATTGTCAAACGAACCCCCGCGTGGCTGGTCTGTATCGCGTTCCTCATCCTCGGGCTGTCGTACTCGATCGTGAATCATACGCAGTCGATGCGCATGTTCGGGTCGCGAAGCGAATGGGATCTCAAAATGTCGGTCGTCGTTTCGGGCGTGCTGATGATCGGGACGACTTTCACCAACCTGATGATGGGCGTGATCGGGCGGGGCCTCTATCCCGAGACGAGCGCGATGCCGCTCGAAACCGCGCTGCAAGCCCGTGACTCGATTTACCCGCTGCTGGTGCGCGACCTGACGCCCTGGGGACTCAAGGGCCTGGTCGTCGCCGGCGTGGTCGCGTCCATTTTTTCGACGTTCGACTCGATCGGGTCGACGTTGTCGTCGCTATTGGTCCGCGACGTGTACGCTCGCTTTTTGGTCCGCGATCGGGACGACCGGCATTACCTCGGCGTCGGCCGCGCTCTGACGCCGGTGATTATCTTCGGTTCGTTTGGTTACATCCCCTTTTTGCTGGGCGAAAGGGGGATGTTGCTGTTCTTCGTCGATCTGGTGGGCGCCTTCGTGGTACCGTTGTTGACGATCTACTTGATGGGCGTTTTCACGCGCGTCCACCGTCGCGGCGGCGCTGTCGGTTTGGGCGTGGGCGTCGCTTACGGCGTGCTGCGGTTGGCGGCCCGGCCGATCGCCGAAAACTTCGGCGTGGCGATCTTGCCCCAGTGGGCGGCGGGTGACTATGCCGGCTATATTTTCGCGGTGCTGCTGACGGCGGGACCGATGGTCCTCATATCGCTCGTTCTGGGTTGGGAGTCGCCCGGGCAACTTCTCCACGAGGAGAAGACGGAATGGCTGCGCTCGAGCCAATTGCAAGTCAGCCACATCGAACCCGCCGATGCGCCGAGCTATAGTGACGCCTGGCCGATCGGTCTCGGCGTCGCCGTCGTCCTTGTGGGGATGCTGCTTAGCTTCGTGGTCTTTTGGTAACAACTGACGCGTGATCCGTCGGCTCCGGAGCTGTGAAAAAATGGGGCCGAGCGCCGACCGAATACGTTCCATCAATCAGTAAATTTGGGCGGCGCGAAACGGACTCTTCCGACAATCCCTCTTCAAACGTAGTCGGGATTACGCTGCGGCTCACGAGATAGCAAACGACCAGAGCCGCGAAGCGGCGACAGGAATATAGCCTGGGGTGGAGCCGAAGGCGGGACCCCAGGTACAGAATCAAAACGGAGGTCGAGCCCTGAAGGGGCGACGGGAAGGCCACATTTTCATGGCGGTATCATAAATCCGCGGATTCACAAAGACGAGACTTAGTCAACAAGAAAGCGATCGAGGAAGAAACCAACATGCCGACAGTGCTCATCAGCTCCGACGGAAGACTCGACCCCCAAGGTCCCCACTTCCACCTGCTGACCGAAGCCGGCTTCGATATTCGCTACTCGAAGGGCCTCGACTTCCCGCGCGGCCATGCCGGCGATCAGGCGACGATCGAACAACTGCGCGGCGCCTCCGCCGTGCTCGCATGGGGAGAGCGCTACACAGCCGCGGTGCTTGCCGCCTCGCCGGAGTTACGAGTGATCGCGCGAATCGGCGTCGGGCTCGACAGCGTCGACGTTTCGGCCGCAACCGAGCGGGGCATCGCCGTGACCGTTACGCCGACGGCGAACCATGAAGCGGTCGCGGAACACGCCATGGCCTTGCTGTTCGCGGTCGCCAAATCGATCCCACAAGACGACAAAGCGACGCGGGCCGGCGAATGGCCGATCGAACTCCACCAACCCATCCGCGGCAAGACGCTGGGCATTGTCGGGTTGGGACGCATCGGCCGTGCCGCGGCGGTCCGCGCCCTCGGCATGGGCATGAAGGTCATCGCCGCGGAAATGTATCCGGACCGGGCCTTCGTTGAGCAGCACGGGATTGAGCTCATGGATCTCGGCGCGCTACTCGGCCGCTCCGACTATGTCAGCCTCCACTGCCCGCTCTCGGACGAGACACAAGGCCTCATCAACGCCGAACGCCTCGCGAAGATGAAGCCCGACGCCGTGCTCATCAACACAGCTCGCGGCGGCCTGGTGGTGGAAAAGGATCTGCTCGAAGCCCTGACGTCGGGTCAACTCCGCGCCGCCGCGCTGGACGTCTTTGAGAGGGAACCGGCGAACGCCGACAACCCCTTGTTCCAGCTCGACAATGTCGTCGTCAGCTCGCACACGGCGGGCACCGATACTCTCGCGATGGAGAACATGGGTCTCGAAGCCGCTCGCTGCATCATTGATCTTTCGCGGGGCCGATGGCCGGAGGGGGCCGCGGTGAACGGTGATCTTAAGAAGACATGGAAGTGGTAGGGGAAGGGCCGCGAACGCGGCTGTGTGGGCCGGGGAGGGCTCAGGAGATAAACAATGGCACGAGAAATACTGGAGATTCAGGCGGAAAGCCCTACAGCCTGGGCACGAGGGTCGGCAACATGGTGTTCGTCCGAAAGCGCCGGGATAAACCCGCGAAGGGTCCGCACAAGGGCGGGGAACCGTCGGCGGAGGATCTGGAGGGAAGGGCCGGGACCAAGGAGAACGTCGTTGGGCGCGCCAGGGACCGCGCACAGCGGCGGAACAACCGTGTCCCAGGTGCCGGACGGCGCGCGGAGGGGGTCATCAACACAGAAGTGCGCGTGGTTAGTGTCGCGCTGAGCGCCGCTGAGCTCCGCGAAGTCAAGGATTCTCAATTGTGTCGGGTGGAAAAGGATTTCGTCGCTTTCAGCCTGCTCATCTTACGGGCAACCATCATTGCCATCTCGAGGGCTTGCTCGTAATTGAGGCGGGGATCGACTTGGGAAAGGTAGGCTTGGTTCAAATCAGCTTCGCTCAAACCACGAGCGCCGCCCGTGCATTCGGTGACGTTTTCTCCGGTCAGTTCGAAGTGAACTACTCCCAGGTGGCTGCCCAGGCCGGCGTGGATCTCGAACGCTTGCTCCAACTCGGCCAGCATGTCCTCGAAGCGGCGCGTCTTCACGCCGTTGGAGAGCGTCTGAGTGTTACCGTGCATTGGGTCGCAGCACCAAAGTACGGTCTTTCCTGTTGAACCGACGGCCTCGACCAAGGGCGGCAGGCGGCCGGCTATTTTGCCGGCGCCGAAGCGGTGGATTAGCGTAAGGCGACCGGGTTCGTCGTCGGGGTGTAATATTTCAAGCAACTCGACGAGCGCCTGAGGCGTCTTGTCAGGACCGATCTTGACGCCGATGGGATTCCGGATTCCGCGGAAATACTCAAGGTGGGCACCCCCCGGATCCGCGGTTCGCATTCCGATCCAGGGGAAGTGCGTGGAGAGGTTATACCACCCTTCGTGGCGCGGCACGCGGCGCGTCTGCGCCCCCTCGTAGGGCAGGTGCAAAGCTTCGTGGCTGGTGAAGAAATCCACGCGTTCCATTTCAGCGGCACCCCCACCCAGGATGTGCTCCATAAACCGCAGGCCCTGCCGGATACTTTCGACCATGTGACGATACTCGTCGGCGAGTGGTGAGTGATCAACGAAGTCAAGGTCCCAGTATTCAGGATGGTGCAGGTCGGCGAAGCCGCCTTGGACCAGCGCTCGGATGAAATTGAGGGTTAGCGCCGCGCGCTCGTAGCCTCGAAGCATCAACTGTGGATCCGGAGTGCGATCGGCTTCGGTAAAGTGGGGCCGGTTGATGAGGTCGCCACGGTAGCTTGGCAGGGTTACTCCGTTGATCGTTTCGTACTCGCTGCTGCGTGGCTTTGCGTATTGGCCCGCGATCCTTCCCACCCGTGTTACTCGCCTCTTGCCGCCATGGACCAGCACAAGGCTCATCTGCAACAGGATCTTGAGCTTGTTGGCGATGGTGCTGGAATCGCAGGCGTCAAAGGACTCGGCACAGTCTCCCCCTTGCAGCAGAAACGTTTCTCCCCGGGCCGCCTCTGCCAACTGGCTTCTCAAGGCTTCTACTTCCCAGGAGGTCACCAGCGGCGGAAGGTTCGACAGAACCTGAATCACCTGGGCAGCCTCGGCTTCAGACGGATAGTTGGGCTGCTGGGCGGCGGGTTTCGCCTGCCACGATGTTGGAGACCATGCACTCACGCGCGCAACCCCTGGGCTCGTATCTTAGTACAGGTCAGGCTTTGGGGTGTGGGTCCGCGTTGGGAGCCATCGGGGCGCTTGTGGAGAGCTGTGGAGACAATCTGCCGCGGCGCAGGGAGCTTCGTTGACGATGGAATAGACGATGGCGTCACGGTAATACCCTCGCAAAGGCGTCTGCCCAGTTGGAGTCGTCAAGTCCTGACGACCGCGAGCGTGTCAATCAACGGAGTGAGCCGCGCCCCAACCCCCGTGTCGGCCAGGTCGGCCTTGGCGGCTTCGGCCGCGAGGCCCATCGGCGGATGCGCCTCTAGCCCGCATTTCTCACCGCCTGACGAGCAAAGCACACGATAGGCCCGCCATTACTTCGTTGCGCTTGCTCGCCGTGCTCACCGTACTGTTCAAGTACGCCTCCGCGCGCCAAGCGGCGCGCGCCTCGTACTGACGGACCTTTCATGCACTTTGCCTCGCCACGCGGTGAGAAAAGCGGGCTAGCGGAGCCTTATCCCTTTCGGTAAATTGACCGGTGCCGACGATGATCGGCGTCGAATCCACCGGATCCCGGCTCCCGCGAGAGGTCGGCTTGACTGAATCCGCCACGGCGTTAACGGCTCAGGCCAAGATGTCTTGAATGACGTGCCCGTGCACATCGGTCAGCCGGTAGTCCCGCCCGCCGAAGTGATAACTGAGGTTTTCGTGATCGAGCCCGAGCAGATGCAAGATCGTGGCATGCAGATCGTGAATCGTGCGCTTGTTTTCCACGACGCGGTAACCGTATTCGTCCGTTTGACCGTAGATCAAACCTTTCTTGAGCCCGCCGCCGGCCAGCCATAGGCTGAATCCCATCGGATTATGGTCCCGCCCGTCCGCCGCCTGCACGAAAGGCGTCCGGCCGAACTCGCCCGAGAAGATCACCAGCGTTTCATCCAGCAACCCGCGCGCCTTGAGGTCTTTGATCAGCCCCGCAACCGGCTGGTCCACTGTGTAGGCATTCGCCGCATGACCGGCTTTCAGCCGCTTGTGCTGATCCCAAGGATTCGCCATCCCATCGGTAATCCCGTCGGTGCTGACCATGGTCAACTCAACGAAGCGCACCCCGCGCTCGACCAACCGCCGCGCCATCAGGCATTGCCGTGCATAGATCGACCTCGGCGACGTCTCGGAATCGAGGCCGTAGAGTTTCTTCGTCGCCTCACTTTCGCCGCTCAGGTCCACCAGCTCCGGCACCGCGCTCTGCATCCGGTAAGCGATTTCGTAGTTGTTGATCGCCGCTTCCACCGGCTCGTGCCCGCCCAGCCCCGCCAAGAACGACTCGTCCATCCCGCGGACGAAAGACAACTGCTTCCGCTGCAGGTGGTCCGCCTCGCTCGGCGTCACGTTGCGCAACGGCTCGTCCCGCCCCGGGTGAATCAGCGAAGCCTGATGCACCGACGGGAGAAACCCGTTGCCCATCATGTTGATCCCGCCCAGCGGAATGCCGCCCCCGCCCAGCACAACGAAGCCCGGCAGGTTCTGATTCTCGCTGCCCAGCCCGTACGTCACCCAAGCGCCCATGCTCGGAAACCCCGTAAACGGAGTGCCGCAATGGAAATAGAAGTTTCCCTGGGCGTGCTCCATGAATTTCGCCGTCATGGAGCGGATCACGCAAAGCTCATCCGCCACCGAACCAATGTGCGGAAAGATCTCGCTCATCGGAATCCCGCTCTCGCCGCGCGGCTCGAATTCCCAAGGACTCGGGAAGATGTTCCCGTCCTGGTTGAACATCGTCCGTTCGGTCTTGAAAGGCATCGGCTGCCCGGCTTCCTTGGCAAGGCGCGGTTTCGGATCGAACGAATCGACCTGCGACACCCCACCGGACATGTAGCAAAAGATGACGTTCTTGACCCGCGGGGAAAAGTGCGGTTGCTTCGGAATCAGCGGCGCTTCCGGCTCGCCCTTCGACGGCCCGGCGTAGTTCCGATCCGCCATCAAACCCGCCAAAGCAAGCATGCCGAACCCGGTCGAGCTCTTGCGCAACATTTCCCGCCGGCTGAACGGGCGTCGTGGACAGCGTTGGCGCGGATCGTACATAACTTCCCTAACGAATATAGATGAATTCCTTGAAGTTGAAAAGCGAGTGCGCCACCGCCCGCCAAACCTTGGCGCTCCCCAGAATCGCGCTTTCCGAAACCCCGTGCTCTTTCGCCAAATCGGCCAAGTACCCGGCCGTGCGGTCTCGCTCTTCGGGTAACGGCCGCCGACCAAAGGCCTTCAAGAACATGTACTCGACCCGCATGTCCACCGAGTGCGCCTCGCCGTTCGCCAGGCGACGGCCCCATTCCTCGGCCAAACCCGTCACAAACGGACTGTTCATCAGCGCCAACGACTGAGCCGGCACATTGGTCACGTCGCGTTGTCCGCGAGTCGTCGCCGGGCTCGGTTGGTCAAACGCCTCCAGCAAGGGGTTGTGCAGGTTCCGTCGAACCTCTTGGTACACGCTGCGGCGGTCGTCCCCATAGGGAGACGGCTTCTCCTTGCTCTCCTCCTCGTCGAAATAAGAACGTTGGCTGGAAATCGGCGCCCCGTACATGGTCGGGTCCAACATGCCCGAAACCGCCAACAGCGAATCCCGAATCGCCTCCGCCTCGAGCCTCCGCGCCGGCATGTGTTGCAGCAATCTATTCAGCGGGTCGATTTCACGTGCTCGATCGGAGGGCTTACTGCTCATCCGATATGCCCGCGTCGACACCAACCGCTCAACGGTCTTCTTGATCGACCAGCCGTCCTCGATGAATCGATCGGCGAGAAAGTCCAGCAATTCCGGATGCGTCGGCCGCTCGCCCACCGCCCCGAAGTTGTCCGGCGTCCCTACAATCCCCCGGCCGAATAGGTAATGCCAAATCCGGTTCACCATTACTCGCGCCGTTAACGGATTCCCAGGGTCGGCGATCTCGTCGGCCAATCGCACCCGTACCGTCCGAGGACTCTCATAGACCGAGCCGCCCACCGCCGACAAATAACGGCGCGGCACGACGTCGCCCGGCTGTTTGTGGTTGCCGCGAATCAGCAACGGCTGATCCGGCGCCCCCTCTTCGACAACCCCCGGCGCGCGCCGCGGAATCGGAATCTCCGCCTCCAGCCGACGGTACTCCTCGACCAACGGACGAACACTCTCGAGACTCTCCAATGATCGAGGCAGCAGGTCTTTGCGAACAAAATAATCCAAGAACGCCGCCTGCTCGTCATTGTTTTGCTCACGGAGCCGCCCGTCCCGCCAAGCCTCGATCGCCTCGGTAAGACGCCGTCCGAGCAGATCCTCGAGTTCCTCGGCCGAACCGGGGGCCTCCCCCTCGAGCAAATAGAGCGCCGCGCTCACCGTCTCCTTGGGCTCGTCTTCGCCGTCGTGAAAAGCGACAGCGGCGGCGCCGATCGCCGACCGCCCGTGCTTGGGACGCTTCGGCCGCGGCTTCTTGCGAAGATCCACCGCATCGAGGAAGAAATTCGTGGAGTCGTCGCGCGTGGTGAATTCGACGTAAGCCGTGAATCCCTTCCAGAAGTCGGTCTTCCAGCGCCACCATCTCATTTGGTCGCTTCGGGGGCTGTAGCGCTGCGAGTAGATCCCGCTCAGCGGAACGGCGTAGTTCTCCACCATCAGCCGCGCGTAGCTCATGTCGCCGCCTAAGACCCGCACGCTGATATAGTCCGTATCGATTTTGAAGCGCGGCGACTGCATCACCCCGTTATGTTTCGTCGAAAGCAGATGGGTATACACTCCCCCCGGATAGAAGCCCTCGATGACGTGGTCACCCTCGTGGAGCACTCGGAATTCCCCCGCCCCGGAAGGTTTCTCCGGCAATCCCGAGCCGTGGCCCACCCACGCCTTGTAGTCGTCCCCGGTTAAATCCCAAATCTCGAACTTCTCTTGGTTGAACTTTTCGTGAACTTGGGTAGTCTCGCGTCCGCGATCGAGAAGGTTCCGCCAACTCGCCCGCAATGCATCACCCCGTTTGTTTCGAAGCTCGTTCCACACTTGAAGCGGGCTGTCCTGCTCGCACGCCGCTTCCCCGAACGCCCTCCGCACCGCCGTGCTGTCCGCCTCCGAAAGCCGCCTCCCCAAACTCTTCGCCGCCGCGAGCCATTCCTTCGCCAGCCTCGCCCGAATGTCCGCCTTCAGCTCGATCAGTTCGTCACGGTGGCGGTGCAGAGTAGCCGGGTCGTCAATCGCTCGCTGCGTCGGCCGCGCCCCGTAAAACATCCCAAACAACGCGTAATAATCTTTCTGACTAATCGCATCAAATTTATGGTCGTGGCAACGCGCGCACGAAACCGTCAGCCCTTGGAATGCTTTCGAAAAGACGTCGATCTGGTTGTCGACGAACTTGACGCGATCCTCCCAAGGTTCCACCGGCTGGTAGGCGTGCTCGACCATCCGGAAGTGAGCCGTACCCACGATCGACTCATTGATCCCGTCGCTTGGGTTGAGCCGTGGGTTCTCGAGCAGATCCCCCGCCAAATGTTCCCGCACCAGTTGGTCGTAGGGGACGTCTTTGTTCAGCGCCCGAATCAGGTAATTTCGGTAGCGCCAAGCCAGCGGGATCTCCGGGTCCCCCTCGCTGCCGTGCGACTCCGAGTAGCGCACCCAATCCATCCAATGACGCGCCCACCGTTCACCAAAGTGCGGCGAATCGAGCAACCGTCGAACCAACTTCTGATACGCATCCGGCGACTTGTCTCGAACAAAATCCTTGACCTGCTCCGGCGTCGGCGGCAGCCCGGTCAAATCGAAACTCAACCGTCGAATCAGCGAGTAGCGATCGGCCGGGGAAGCCGGCTTCAGCCCCTCCTCGTCGAGCTTGGCAAGCAGGAACCGGTCCACCGCGCCCGCCGGCCAACCCTCGTCGCTGACCGCCGGCGGCTCCACGGCCGCAACCGGCTGCCAAGCCCAATGCGAACTTTTGCGGGCTTCCAGATCAAAACCGCCGGCGTGGGGCTCCGGCGCCGGCTCGTCGTCGGGCCACGGCGCGCCCATCTTGATCCACTTGCCCAGCGCGGCGATGCGGTCGTCGGGAAGCCGTCCCGCGGGAGGCATCAACAGCGGCTCCCCGCGCAGCAGCTTGATCAAACGGCTGTTCTCCGGATCCCCCGGCAGAATCGCCGCTCCCGATTCCCCGCCCTCCAGCAACGCTTCGCGACTATCCACCCGCAGCCCCGCGAAAGGCGTTTCAATCTTGGCGCTATGGCAGGAGTAGCATTGCTCCGCCAACACAGGCCGAATCTCACGCTCGAAAAACTCAACATTGTCCGCCGAAACCGCCCCCGTCTGCGAAAACCCCGCCGAACCAAAGGCCGCCAAACACGCTGACACCATCACGCGGGCACACTTCCCTAGTTGAGCGCGCGGACCGCCCCCACTAGGGGTCGGCCGCCCCCGTGTACAACGCTTGATCACCTGGTTTTCTTGAACAAACACCAGCGTTGCCTATTCTATAGGTTTCCCGACCGACGCGTGGTTAGCGGAGCGACACGGCACCCCAAGCTGTCAACAAGCCACCATCGAAATCACTCGACCGCTTGCCGGCGCTGGATTTGCGAACGCGCCAGCGGATAGACTGCAATGACGACGGGGATTGGCCGCCAACGCCGACAAGCCTGGTCGAGAGACCACCCAGGAGTTTTACAATGTTCCGAGCCGTATCCATCCCAAACGCCTGCCTAGCCGCGTTTTTCGCGATCGCCGTGCTGACAACAGCCTGCGCGCCCACCGAGGCCCCGCCCGAGGAAACCGCCTCCGACGACCCCCAATGGGTCGTCTACGAAGGCGCCGCCGGACCCGGGCAAAGCAAACACATCGTTCTCATCGCCGGCGATGACGAATACCGCTCCGAAGAAGCTCTGAGTCAACTCGGCCGAATCCTCGCCGACCATCACGGCTTCAAGTGCACGGTCCTGTTCGCCGTCGATCCCGACACGGGAATCATCAACCCCGCCCGCCACAACAGCATTCCCGGCCTCGAAGCGCTCGAGACCGCCGACCTGGCCTTCCTCTTTTCCCGCTGGCGGGCGTTGCCGGACGACCAGATGCGCCATATCGATGCCTACCTTCGCGCCGGCAAACCGCTGGTCGCCATGCGGACCGCGACCCATGGTTTCGCGCCTCCCGCAGCGATCCACGACGAGGTAATGGACAACAAAGATAACAAGCCGGAAGAGCGTCCTCAATTCACCGACGAGCAATGGGGCGCCTACGGCCACTACGGCGACGCCTACTTCGGGCCCAAACCGGAATGGCAGGGCGGCTTCGGCAGCTTGGTCCTGGGCGAGACCTGGGTCGCGCACCACGGACATCACAAGCACGAGTCGACGCTCGGCATTCTCGCCCCCGGCGTCGAGGAGCATCCCATCCTTCGCGGCATCAAGGCCGGCGACATTTGGGGACCGAGCGACGTCTATACCATCGGCCTGCCCTTGCCGGGCGACTCGAAGCCCCTCGTTCTCGGCCAAGTCATGAAACGAAAAGGCGAATACGACGAAAACGATCCTTTCTATGGAATGCGCCCCGACGACGGCCCCCCCGTCGACGAGAAGAACGACCCCATGATGCCGGTCGCGTGGACCAAGAGCTACCAGATCCCCGGAGGCGAAAAGGGTCAAGCCTTTGTCACGACGATGGGAGCGTCGACCGATCTAGTGTCCGAGGGGACGCGACGCTTGATTGTGAACGGCGTTTATTGGGGGCTAGGGATGGCCGATCAGATTCCTGAAGCCGGCACCAAAGTCGATCTCGTCGGAACCTACGAGCCGAGGCAGTACTTCATCCACGACGGCGATTACTGGGTACAGCGCCAACTCCGCCCGGCGCATTTCCTAGCGGAGTAGGCGGCGCAAAGAAACTGGGGACAAACCTGTCTCTACGAATCCGCGGATTCATACTGCCGCTATCGAATCGACGGGACCTTGTCAGCTGATAAATACTTTATCGTCTAGTAAAACAAGGCCTGAGGGTGCGGTGCCGTCGCACCGTCCGGGGAAGTCACTTCCGCGAACCGGACTTATCGGAAGCGACCCAATCAACGCGCGTTGGTAGCGGGAGGGCCTGAAGTCAGGCCACCTCATAGCTGAGCGTCATGGTGCCGGTCTTCGGATAGACCTTATGCTTGCTGAGTTTGAGCTGAGCCCGCGATGACCGATCGGGTAGCAAGGGCACCCCGCCACCGAGAAGCACGGGAATGATCGCGACTTCGACCGAATCCACGAGCCCGAGGTCGAGCAGGCTGCGGAATAGGGAACCGCCGCCGAACAACCAGATGTCCTTGCCTGGCTTTTCCTTGAGGGTTGCCACCGTCCGCTCAAGATTGTCGGACACGACGGTTACGCCGGGACAATCGGCCTGGCGCAACGTGCGCGAAAAGACGTAGGTCTCCGTGCCTTTCATCGGTTTGCTGTCACCTTGCGCTTTCGTGAATTCGTAGGTCTTCCGACCCATGAGGAAGGTGTCGAACTCCGCGAAGATCGCGCCAAAGTCGATGTCCGGATCCATGACGATCCAGTCGTACTCGCCGTTCGGGCCGGCGATGTAACCGTCGAGGCTTATGGCCACCGAATAACGGACTCGCTTCATGAACTCCTCGTCGCGTCTCGCTATGGTCGTTTGACAGCAACCAGGGGACGATATCGATTCGAACTATCTAGGATCCGCCAGGAATACTCCCGGCGGATTGCGACGGCCATTCTAGCAAAAACCTTACCATACGAGGCGGCTGCCGCTTCCGATACTTCCGATATTGGGGACTCCCGGAAGTGAGTCCGGTGCGTTGGCGCCACTCCGGCGTCTGAAGTGTGCGCAGTCTGACATACTCGCGTGTCACGTCCCCCGTGTTCTCCAAATTTGGAGCCGTCGCCGCGTCGGCAGTTTGAACCATTCGTGTACACTTACTGAGTCTCGCATAATATACTGTCAATCGAGACAAAGAGAAGACTGTTTCCAGAAAGCGGTAATCAAGCGCGGTTTGCGGCGCATTCGCCGCAGCGCTTTGCGGGCGCGCTCGTCGAGTTCCCAGTAGTCCTTCGGGCAGACGTTGGGCAACTCGTGCTGCTTCCAGTACGCCCAAATGTATTCCACCGGGTTCAACTCCGGCGCATAGGGCGGCAAGTACTCCGTTGCGATGTGATCCTCGGAGAGCTGGATGAACTCCCGCACCAGGCGGCTGCGGTGCGCCGGCAGCCGGTCCCAGACGATCAGCAGTGGGCCGTCGATGTGGCGCACCAAAGCCTTCAGGAAGTCGATGACCTCCAGCTCGCCGATCGCGCCGGGATAGAGCCGGAAGTAAAAGTTGCGCAACGTCAGCCCGGCCGACACCGACAGCTTGTCCCAGTTGAAGTTGAACTCCAACACCGGTGTCTCGCCGCGCGGCGCCCAGGTGCGGCAACGATGCGGCTTCTGACTCAATCCGCTTTCGTCGATGAAGACGATCGTACGTTCTTCTTTGCGGGCTTTTTTTTAATGGCCGGCCAAGTCTTGCGCTGCCAGCCGCGGATGGCCTCTTCGTTGCGCTCCCGCGCTTTGCCGACGGGCCGTTGCGGGCTCCAACCGAGCGCCCGCAGGATCTTCCAGACATGACCCTCGTGATAGCGCACGCCGAACTCGTCTCCGATCAGACGAGCGACCCGCGGACAGCTCCACAGCGGCGTCGGGAAGCCGTGCGCCTCGGGGCCTTCCAGCAGCAACGCCTCGAGGCGTTCGAGCTGCGCGGCGTCCAACAGCGGCTTACGGCCGGCGCGGCCGGCCTGACGCAACCCGGCTTCGCCGTCACGCCGGTATCGTCGCAGCCACTCGCTGACGCTTTGCCGCGCGACCTTCAATCGCCTCGCTGTCTCGGACTGACTACAGCCTTGCTCGACCAACCGGATCGCTTTGAAACGGCGCTTCTCCAGGGCCTCGAAATCCCGCCGTACGCCTTTTGTATTTCCCATACATACAAAGACGTACGTACCCCAAAAAAGTGTCACTTTATTTTGCGAGACTCAATAGAGCCTCCCGGTTCTCCAGGTTAGAAATCCCCGATAGCACCTTCCCGGGGTTGTTACAGCCTGCCGAAGCCACGACGGAGGTTACTATGGCACGCTGGATATTTGAGCCAGGCCACACGTCCGCGGAGTTTTGTGCCCGCCACATGATGGTGACTTGGGTGCGGGGCTACTTCAAGGATGTCCATGGAACTCTCGAGTTCGATCCTGACGACCCATTGAAATCGACGGTCGAGGTAGAAATTGATGCCGGCAAGATTTGGAGCGGAGATCCGGACCGGGATGCGCACCTGCGAAGCGCCGATTTCCTAGCCGTCGAGAACCATCAGAAAATCACTTTCAAGGGGTCCGTGACAGAGCAATTGGGACAGAATCACTACACGGTGACAGGTGAGTTGACTATCCGAGGGGTCACCCGGCCAGTGACACTCGATGTCTCCAACTTCGGTCAGTGGCCAACACCCTACTGGGCCGGCGATGAGGACAAGGGGCCGATCACTCGCGCTGGATTTACCGCAACCTCTCGAATCAATCGGCAAGAGTTCGGAGTAAGCTGGAACGGCACTATGGATAGCGGCGGGGTTGTGGTCAGCAACGAGGTTCTCATCACAATAGACGCCGAGGCCCTTCTTGAGGCTGACCTGGAGCGAGCAGGGCTGCCCAAGGCCTAAATCTGACCGCATTCAGCCTTCTTCTCAGAACCTCCATCCATGTCATATCTTTGGCGTATTCCGGTGGTCAGGACCCGCAATTTACTTCAAGTCCGGACGGACCTTGAGTTGAGCGATAGGTATCGCTCGCACTCGAGACTTGGCTGAAGTCGTCAACCGTGAGAGAGGCTGCGGGGCTGCGCTTCCGACGCACGAAGGCCTCAGGCCGATTTAAGGCGAACGAGCCGGCCCAGCATGGCGGGATTGGCGGTTACCCCTACGACCCAAACGAGAACCAGAATCACCGACTGCATGATGTAGGGTTCGCCGTGCTGCATGTGGGTGACGATCGCGCCGCCCATGTGGGCGCTCAGAAGCAGGACGCCCGCTGAGGTCGTGCGAGGAACCAGAAACAGCAGAAACGCCGCCAACTCTCCGAGCCCGATCATCGTGATTTGGTCGGCGAGTCCGTATCGGGTCATACTCTCGGTCATTTGCTCGATGCCGGCCAGCTTGCCGAAGATGCTGAACGCGAACACAAAGCAGAGAAGCCCTTTAAGCACCCACAGGATGACCCTGTTCCGTCTGCCGCCTGAATCCGTTTTCTTGAACATCCAAACCTCCCACGCATATTCCGTGGACGGCATCCTAAGACACGCGGGTCTAGTGCGCCACTTGCTGCGACGCTTTCGACTCGATCGTCGCCCTTGAATGCATCACCCTCCTGAATTGGGCAGGGCGTCCGGCCGACTACAACGGTCCGATTGTATCGCTAACGGTTAACTGGGCGGAACTTTATTTCTAGACGGCGGCATACTGGCGATCCGACTACGTCCGACTTCCGACATTCGGGAATGTCGGAAGTATCTCGCAGTCTCTGGTGAAACACTATTACCCATAGTGTTTCAGCGCCACGGTCAGTTGACTTGGCCGGGCGAGCGGGCCAAAGTGGGACATGGCCAGGGCGAAATCCCAGAGCGTAGTCCCGGTGGAGAGGATCGCCGCACAAATCTACCTGATACGCGGGCTGAGCGTCATGCTCGACGCGGACCTGGCCGAGCTGTACGGTGTCAGCACCGGTCGATTGAACGAGCAGGTGAAACGCAACGCGTGGCGGTTCCCCGGGACTTCGCCTTTCAACTCACCGCTGAAGAGTCCGACGCTTTGATATCGCAAATTGCGACATCAAAGAGGGGTCGTGGCGGCCGCCGAAAACTGCATGGGTGTTCAGCGAGCAGGGAGTCGCGATGCTCTCTTTGGTGCTGCGCAGCGATCGCGCGGCCGACGTGAACGTCGCCATCATGCGCACCTTCGTTCGGCTGCGCCAGGTACTGGCCGGCAACGAAGAGTTGGCGCGCAAGGTGGCCCAACACGACCAGGAAATCGGCATCCTCTGCGAGCACATCCAAGGGCTACTAGAGCCGCCCGAGCCGCCGAAGAAACACCGGATCGGGTTTCACCTCGCGGACGACGAAGGTAGGAAGTGCCCCTATCAAACGGCAGCGGTGCAATCGTGGCCGGGTCCTCGGCTGAAAAGCCTCCTCTTCGGACCCCGCGCTACCCGTTGTATGCTGGATGGTTCCCGCCCGGCGGTGAGGAATCATGCCTTCGGAGAATTTCCAACGCTTAGTCGACATCATGGCGCGGTTGCGCGGCCCCGACGGTTGTCCGTGGGACCGTGAGCAGACGATTCAAACCCTGCGGCGCTATCTGATCGAAGAGGCCTACGAGGTGCTCGACGCGATGGAGCGCGAAGATTGGCCGCACTTGGCGGAAGAGCTCGGCGATCTGCAGCTCCAAATCGTCTTCCAAGCCCAAATCGCGGCCGAAGCCGGAAACTTCACGATCGACGACGTGCTTTCGGCCATCAATGAGAAATTGGTGCGCCGACATCCGCATGTTTTCGCCGATGAGTCGGCGGCGACCCCGGGCGATGTTCTCAAGCGTTGGGAGGAGATCAAAGCGACCGAGGCGGCGGCGAAACGCGCCGGCGCCGGGCCATCGAACGAGAGTGAGCCGCGGGTCCTGCTCGACCGCGTGCGGCGCACCCAGCCGGCGCTGCTCGAGGCAACGCAAGTCGGCAAAGCCGCGGCGAAAGTCGGTTTCGATTGGGACAATTTCAACGATTTGCCGGCCAAGCTCGCCGAAGAGGTCCGAGAGTTACAGCAGGCGCGGGAGTCGCCCGAGGAGGGGCGCGGTGAACGTCTCGAAGAGGAGTTAGGCGATCTCCTTTTCATGGCGGTCAATATCGCGCGCCATGTCAAGGTTGACCCCGAGTTGGCGTTGCGTGGGGCCAACAAGAAGTTTCGAGAGCGTTTCGGCTATATTGAGCGACGCCTTGCCGAGCAGGGCCGGTCGTTCGAAGAGTCAAGTCTCGACGAATTAGAGGAACTATGGAAAGAAGCGAAGAGTCCGCCGAGCGCGTAGAGGACGTCGAAATTCGCCCCCTGCGGGATCACGCCGAGTACCGCGAGACGCTCGAAGTACAGCGGCGCACATGGGGCTTTTCCGAGAGCGATTGCGTGCCGCTGCGGTTGATGATCGTCGCGGTCGAAATCGGCGGCCTGGCGCTGGGGGCTTTCTCGGAAGGGCAAATGATCGGCTTCAGCGTGGCTTTCCCGGGCCGAGGGGAAGCCGAGGCAGTGGAGGAGCGATCGACCTTTTGGCACAGCCACATGACCGGGGTTCTTCCGGAATGGCAAGGCCGCGGCATCGGCCGGCGTATAAAACTCATGCAACGCGAGGAAGCGTTGCGAGCGGGCGTCGAGTTGGTGGAGTGGACGTTTGATCCGCTGGAAATTCGCAACGCGTATTTCAACATCGAGCGGCTGGGGATCATTGTTCGGCGTTTCCTGACGAATCAGTACGGCATCACGTCGAGCCGTTTGCACGGAGGGCTGCCGACCGATCGTTTGGTCGCCGAGTGGCACGTCGGGAGCGAGCGGGTCAAGGCAGTGATCGAGAAAGCCGCGCGGAACCGAGCCGAGGTCGCCGCCACGATCGCCGTTCCGCAAGACATTGCCGACCTGCGGGCGAACGACAGCGAGGCGGCGCGCGAAATTCAAACGCGGGTTAGACAGCAGTTCCAACAGTCCTTCGCCGAGAGATTGACGGTGGTGGGGTATCGGCTCGACGAAGATGCCGGGGTTTATGAATTGGGCTTGCCGGCAGGGTAGGGGTTGGCGCGGGTATGCAAACCGAGCCGCGCGCGTTCGCAAGCGGTCTGATCCCGCATTTTCAATTTGATGTATGAGCTTCAGACCATCCAGCGACCTTCAGCGTCTTTATTGATAGGGGCTAGAGCCCGATAAGGACGCCATGGAGGTCAACACCCGATGGGTGAAAAGGAAAACAAGCCGTTTCAGCTCACGTTCAATGGATTTCTCAAAGTCGATTTCCAAGGATCGCGAGTCACCTCGGATGGCGGTCTGATTCTCGTTCGCGAACTGGATGAACGACTCGGACTCGGGAAGCTGATCGACGAGCATCTCAGCGACTCGCGACAAGGCTTGAACAAGAAGTTCCCGCTGGCCGATCTGCTGCGGCAGTCGGTCTACAGCCGACTCGCTGGCTACGAGGACCTCAATGACGCCGTTCGAGTATCCGCCGATCCGACCTTTCGCTTGATCGGCTCGAAGAGGAACTGGGATCGCGGAGCAGCCTTGACCTCGACGCTGCATGGCTTCGAGACGGAGATGCTGGCGAGCGAAGAGAACTTGCTGGGGCTGATGGCAGTGAACCGGGAGCTGGTCGCGCAAGCCGAAGCTCCCGACGGTTCAGACCGCGTGGTGCTCGACATGGACTCCACGGAGAGCCCCGTCCACGGCCAACAGGAAGGCAGTGCCTACAACGGCCATTTTGAGTCCCTCTGCTATCACCCGCTGTTGCTGTTCAACCAGCACGGCGACTGCCTAGGCGCGAAGCTGCGTCCCGGCAACGTGCACAGCGCCGAGGACTGGGACGAGCTGCTACTGCCGGAGATCGAACGACAACAGGCGGAGGGCAAACAGGTGACGTTCCGCGCCGACGCCGCCTTCGCCAAGCCCGAGATCTACGAGGCGATGGAGGAGCGCGGCGTGGACTACGTGATTCGCATCCCGGCGAACAAGAGCCTGGAGCTGGAGATCGAGGACATCCTGTTTCGGCCACCGGGCAGGCCGAACGCCAAGCCCCTAGTGCGCTACAAGAGTTTTCGCTATCAGGCCGAGAGCTGGTCGAAGGCAAGGCGAGTTGTCGCCAAGGTCGAGCATCACCAGGGCGAACTATTCCCGCGCGTCGGATTTGTCGTGACGAGCATGAGCTTGCCGAGCCGCTCGGTCGTGCGGTTCTACAACAAGCGCGGCACGGCGGAGCAGTGGATCAAAGAAGGCAAACAGGCCACGCACTGGACCCGCTTGTCGTGTCACCGCTTCCGAGCCAACGAGGTACGGCTGCAACTCAGCGTGCTGGCCTACAACCTGGGCAACCTGTGGCGGCGGCTAGGGCTGCCGCAGCGAATCAAAAGCTGGTCGCTAACGAGTTTGCAACACAGGTTGATGAAGACCGGCGGTCGGCTGGTCAAGCATGCTCGCTACTACTGGTTGCTGCTGGCGGAGGGGCATCTGAACCGGCGGCTGTTCGGTGACATGCTGCATAGGATCTGGGCGCTGCCTGTGCCGGGTGGGTAGCGTTGCCCGGGCGAGGATCAACAATTTTTGGCTCCAAAAAGGTTTCGCAGGGAGCAGTGTCGGCCGGAGCGCCGTTCAGTCCGCTCAATCAACGTCTGTGAGCGGACGGACGAGCCCTGGCGCCTACCGGCGGAGGTGATGTGCAGGGTTCAGCGCGAAAAGACGTGGTATTCGGCGCAGCGGGGGTGTATCCTGTGACCGTGCCAGGGCCAAAATGGAAATCCTGGATGAGACGAGGCCGTTCAACCTGAAGGAACGTTGCGGAAGCGCTATGCCCGCGGCGCAGCGGACACCCTTGCCTGCTCGGCGCCGTGACCGCACGCGCTTTCGAGCGCTATCACAGCGAAGTTCGGCGGCGCGTGCGCATCGGGTGCATCTGGGGCGGTCTGTTTAGGATCACCACTTTCAACGCCTCCGGGCCGCCTCGTCGCATACCGCTTGTTAACGCGCGCGGCTCAGTTTAGAGAAGCGCGGCCAGGCGCGACGGCTCAAGCGTCCGGAGATACTTGCAGCGTTGAGACCAAACCCTGCTCCAGATCAATCACGCGAATCGTGTGATTGTTCGTGTCGGCGACAAAAAGCTTGTTGCCCGTCGCGCTCAGCCCGCCCGGTTCGTGAAAGCGCGCTTCGTCGAGTGGGCCGTCTTCGAACCCGGCTTCTCCGGTCCCGGCCAGGGTTCGGCTTTCGCGCGCGGCCGGATCGATCACCTTGATCTTGTGGTTGTAGGTGTCGGCGACGTAAACGCGGCCGTTGTGAAATTCGACGTCGAGGGGATGTTGCAGCCGGACCTCGTCGCCGCTTCCGTCCACATCGCCGTAGTCGAAAAGGCCCTGCCCGACGACGGTCTTGACGTGCCCGCCGCGGGGGTCGAGATCAGCCGTGCGAACCGAGCTGATTTCACTATCCGCGATAAACAGGACATTCCCGTCGCTCGATAGCCCGCTCGGCTGGGCCAAGGCGGCGGCCAATAGCGGGCCGTCGAGATGGTCTTCCCGGCCGCTGCCGGCGTGCCCGGCAAGGATGCCGCCCTCCGGGTCGAATCCCCAAATTTGGTGCGAGCCCGCCATCGCGATGAACAACACGCCGTGAGCCCACTCGAGGTCCCAAGGGGAGTTGAGCGCGCGCCCGCGAGCGTCGCCGGGAACCGCGTCAAGGTCGCGGCTCTGTGTACCGTCTCCGGCCGCGGTCGCGACCCGTCCGGTCGTGAGGTTGATTTCACGCAAGGCGTGGTTTTCCGTGTCGGCGACAAACAACCGCCCGCCCGCCAAGGCCATCCCTTGCGGGTGATTGAACGTCGCTTCGGTGAAGTCGCCGTCATCAAGACCGATCGCCCCCGAGCCGATCACATCGAGCGTCCGAAAATCATCCAGCGAAAGAATCACAACGCGGTTGTGGTTGGAATCCGAGACAAACAAGCGCCCGCCGGCGGGGTCCGCCAACACTTTCCCCGGAAACGACAGCATCGAACCCGCCGCCTCCGAGCGGTCGAGTACTGCCGGCAGCGGCCGCCGGTCGAGCGCGCCCTCGGCATCGAAATAGGCCGTCATTTGCGCAATCACCGGATCGAATACGTCGTATGCCCCTTCCCCCGAATGTACCCCGATCACCTTCCCATGCGGGTCGATCAGCACCAAGGTCGGCCAAGCACGGACGGCGTATTCCCGCCACATTCGCATTGAGTGATCATTGACGACCGGGTGCTCGACTTCGTAACGCAGCACGGCCTTGCGGATGTTTTCGGTCTCGCGCTCGGTTGTGAATTTCGGCGTGTGAACGCCCACCACGACCAGCTCCTCGGGATACTTCTTTTCCAATCGCTTCAAGTCCGGAAGCACATGCATGCAATTGATGCAGCAGTAGGTCCAGAAATCGAGCAAGACGAGCTTACCGCGCAGGTCTTCAAGCGAGAGCGGGCGATCGGTGTTGAGCCAGTCGAGTCCTTGGGGAAAATCGGGCGCGTTGACGGTCCCGGGCTGAAGGGGCATAGGCCTCATGATAGCCGAGGCCGGTAAGGGGCACCGACGGAAGCCGGCCCGAGTTAGACCGATGCGTGGGCGGCTTTGGCGGCGCCGTTTTGGTGTTCGGCCATGCGGACGGAAACCAATTGAGAAACGCCGGGCTGCTGCATGGTGACGCCGTAGAGGGTGTGGGCGGTCTCCATGGTGGTGCGGCTGTGGGTGATCAAGATAAACTGCGTGCGTTCGCTCATCTCGCGCACCAACCGGCCAAAGCGCGCCAGGTTCGGTTCGTCGAGCGGGGCGTCGACTTCGTCGAGCACGCAAAACGGGCTGGGCCGATGGCGGAAAGTCGCCATCAGCAAGGCCACGGCGGTGAGCGATTTCTCGCCGCCCGAAAGCAGAGCGACATTCTGCAAGCGTTTGCCGGGCGGAGACGCAATGATGTCGACGCCGGACTCGCCCGCGTTTTCTTCGTCGGTGAGCCGCATCTCGGCCACGCCGCCGCCGAACAACGTCTGGAAGACTTCGCGGAAGTTCCGATTGATCGCGTCGAACGTTTCTTGGAATTTCGAGCTCGACACGGTATCGATTTCCCCGATCGTCTGCTCCGTGGCCTCGATGGAGTCAAGCAGATCCTTTTGCTGCGTCTCCAGGAAATCGAGTCTTTCCTTAGCCTCCGTGTATTCCTCCAGCGCCAACACGTTGACCGCGCCCAGGCTCTCCAGCTTGTCTTTCAGCTGCCGGTACTCACTTTCGGCCGCGGCAAGCTGTTCGGCGGTCAACTCATCGGGCTGTTGCGGCAGCACCTCGGCAAGCGGACGGCCCATTTCTCGAAGGCAGGTCTCTTCGAGATGCTTGAGGTCGGAGCGGATTTCGACCAACTTCATCTCGATCCCCGAGCGGCGCTCGCGGGCTTGATCTAGTTGGTCGCGCGCCTCCTCGACGGCGGGTTCCGCTTCGGCGATCTGTTGACCCGATTTTTCGATCTGCTCGCGGAGACTCGCGACTTCTTCGGTCAACGTTTGATTCTCTTGCGCGTGGCAGTCGACGCGCCCGCCCAACTCAACGTTGTCGGCCACGAGTTGATCCGCCTCGGCCCGCCAACGCTCGGCTTGCTTGGCGGTCTCACCGTGACGGCGGGTGTGTTCCTCAACCGTCTGGCGCAGCCGCTCGAGCGCTTCGCCGGCTGACCGGCGGCGCTCGTCGAGCCCGGCCAACTCAGTCCGACAACGCACCTGCTCCTCGGCCAGGCGGGCAACCGCGGCGCGGCCGCTTTCGATTTTTTCGGAAAGCTCGTCGAGCGTCTTTTCGGTTTCCTGACGGCGCGATTCGAGTTGGTCGATCACTTGCCGCTGTTGCTCTCTTTGTTCAGCCGATTCTTGGTTGCCGGCGCGCAGGCGCTCAAGTTCCGCGGCGGTGATCGAAAGCCGTTTTTCAGCGCGGGCGGCTTCCTCGTTGACGCCGCGCATCTCGTGGTCGGCGGCGAGAGCGTTCTTTTCAGCCGTGGCGAGAGTTGCGGAAACCGACTTGAGCTCTTCGGTATTCGACGCAATGATCTGGTCCAGGTGGGCGACGGCTTTGCTTGTCTCGGCGACTCGCTGCTCGATGCCAGCCAGTTTGGGGCCGAGTTCCCGCAACTCGCGCTTCAACGCCAGCGGCCCGGCACTACCTTGCTTGCCGCCGCTCAGCGTGTAGCCGCGATAGCAACTCCCGTCAGGCATCAGAAAATGAAGGTCGGGATATTGGACGGCGAGGCGACGCGCCACCTGGTCGTCCTCGACCAAATAGCAACCGCGCAATCGCGGCAACAGCGTCGAAGCCGATCCCGACAGCCCGTTTGTCAGGCGGATGGCGTCGGCCAACCTCCCGCTGACGCCGGTCTCGGGGCCCAGAGCGGGCTCCTCGGCAAGCACCGGAGATTCCGGATGCACCAAGAACGTCGCATGGCCCTGGACGTCGTGGCGCAACACTTCAAGGCCTTCCCCGGCTTCCTCCCACTTGTGCACGACGACGTATTCCAACTCTTCGCGAAGAAACTCCTCGGTCGCCTTTTCAAAGGCCGGGTCGACCTCGACGTAGTCGGCCAAAATGCCGATCGGGTCGAAACCCTCGACCGGCTGCCTCTCGATGGCGGCGAATAGATTCTTGATCGTCTCGGTGGTGTAGGCGTGATGGGAAAGAATCTCGTCGAGCGACTCCCGGCGGGCGCGCAACCGTGAAAACTCCTCCTGGAGCCGCTCGGTTTCGGACCGCAACGTGCGGCTTTGCTGTTCGGCCGCGGCGAGGGTCTGCTCGATTTCCGAGCGGCCCGCGACAAGCGTCTTCATCTCGGCTTCGAGAGTTTCGAGCCGTTGCGCGATATCGGCGCGCCGTTCGTTGAGGCGTGCCGCCTCTTGCCGCGTGGAAGATTCCTCGCCCGCCAATCGGGCGATTTGCCGCTCATTGCCGGCAAGAAATTCATCGATTTGCGCCAAGCGATTGCGCCCCTGGGACGCCTCGCCCAACAGACGGATGACCTCCACGCGGCTTCTCTCGCGAATCTCTTCGCTCTCGTGGACAGCCTTTCGGGCGGCCTCGACCTGGGTCGTCTTTTCATGGAGCCGGCCGCGCACCTGCTCGACTTGTTCGGCGGCCTCGGCGACGGCCTTTTCGCCGCTTGCGACTTCGGCCCGCAATCGCTCGATGCGTTCGTCGAGCCGCTCCAATTCTTGATCGGCCCCTCGCTTACGGGCCTGATTGTCCTCGGCGGTTCGCGCCTGCTGCTCGATACGCGACCGTAGACGTTCGATTTCGAGCGTAAGTTGGGTCAGCTCCTCGCGGCGAAGGTTTAACGCCTGTTCGCTTTGCAACCGACGCCGCCGCAGCGAGCTCAGTTCGGACTCGCGAGCTTGGAGCTTCTCCGCGCACTCCCGCCAAGCATTTTCGGCGGCCTGCTTGCGCTCCGTCTCGGCACGCAGCCGAGCGTCCAGCGCGTGATGACGGCCGGCGATCAACATCGACAGCCTCTCGCTCAACTCGCCGCGCAACTCTTCATAGCGTCGCGCTTTCGACGCTTGCCGCTTCAGCGAGTTCACTTGCCGTGTGACCTCTTGGAAGATGTCGTTGACGCGGTTCAGATTTTGGCGGGCGCCTTCGAGCTTGAGCTCGGCCAGCCTCTTGCGAGTTTTGAATTTCGTGATTCCGGCGGCTTCCTCGATAAAACTTCGCCGGTCGAGCGGCCGCGAACTCAGAATCTGCTCGATGCGCCCTTGTTCGATGATGGCGTAGTGATTCGGCCCCAGCCCGGTACCCAGAAAAAGGTCCTGGATGTCGCGCAGCCGGCACGCCTTTCCGTTGAGCAAATACTGGCTTTCGCCCGAGCGGAAGAGCTTGCGCGTGACGACGATTTCATGCGGACGCTCGACTTCTGGAGAACGTTCCACGCCGTTGGTCGCGCCGCCCGATACAGCGCTCTCGCTTCCGTCGGTCGCGCCGCTCTCGCCAGGGCTTGCCCCGTTCGCGCCGTTGTTTGCCCCATCGGCCCCGCCGTTCGTTGCCCCGTTTATCTTGATGTGCCCCGCTGACTTGGGCGATCGATTCGGAAGAACGACGCCCTCGGGGTCGAACAAAGTCACGCTGACCTGCGCCAACCCCGACGGCTTGCGATCACGCGCGCCGCTGAAGATGAACTCCTGCATGCGGGCGCCCCGCAAAGTCTTCGCCGACTGCTCACCCAACACCCAACTGATCGCGTCGCTGATGTTGGATTTTCCGCAGCCGTTCGGACCGACGATCGCCGCTACGCCGTCGCCGGTAAAACGCAACTCCTGGCGCTCGGGAAAGGATTTAAACCCCACGAGTTCCAGTTTTTTCAAGTGCAACAAGACAGACGCCTCTCAGGGAACCATCGACCGAAACCAGGATTCTTAGAACCAGTCTAGCCCGGTTTTCGACTGGCGGCGGGACGAAAACCCCCCGCGGGCCTATCTTACCGCTGAATTCCGGGTTTGTAAAGCAGTTTCTACCAGATCTTGTGGAAATGAACAGGCCCTCCTACGACATATCGCGGGGGTAGGGAATACCTAAGTGGTCTATGCAGTACGATATAATCGATTGGGTCTGATGAGAAACTTTATCCGCCCTGCTCCAAAACGTCCGTCCCTGGGTCCGAGGCGTCCACCCTTTCTCTCAATCGCCTGTTGCATCATCGGCCTTGGTCTGGCGTCGGCCGGCCCCGCCCCGCTCCAAGCCCAGACGGCGAAGTTCCTTTCGAACATCCGCCAACTCACCCATGGGGGCCAGAACGCCGAGGCCTATTGGTCCCCCGACGGCGAGCGATTGGTCTTTCAAGCCACCCGCGACCCCAACCGCTGCGACCAGATCTATGTCATGCGGGCCGACGGCTCCGACTTGCGCATGGTTTCGACCGGCAAGGGCGTCACCACCTGCGGATATTTCCTCCCCGACGGCCGCGACATCGTCTACGCCTCGACCCACGAGTCGGCGGCCGAGTGCCCGCCGCGGCCGGACCGTAGCCAAGGCTACGTTTGGGCGGTTCACGCCGGATACGAGATTTATCGCGTCGGCGTCGACGGCAAAGGGTTGCAAAAACTCACCGACAGAGAGGGCTACGATGCCGAAGCCACCGTGAATTGGGCGCGCAACAAGATCGTCTACACCTCGAAGGCGTCCGGCGACTTAGACCTATGGTCGATGGATCTCGACGGGTCGAACAAAAAGCGCCTGACAACCTCCTCCGGCTACGACGGCGGAGCTTTCTATTCGAACGACGGCGGCCGGCTCGTCTGGCGAGCGCATCATCCCGCCGACGCTGCCGGCGAGCGCCGCTATCGCGACCTACTCGACCGCAACCTGACCGCGCCGATGAAGATGGAGTTATTCGTCGCCGACGCCGACGGCTCCAACGCCCGCCGCATTACCGATTTCGGTTGCGCCGCCTTCGCGCCGCAGTTCACGCCCGATGGCAAACGCATCATCTTTTCGTCGAACAAGAATGAGTGCGACAGCCGCGAGTTCGAGCTGTTCATTGTCGATGCCGACGGCGCCAATCTCGAGCAAGTCACCGACTTCGGCGGCTTTACTTCGTTCGCCGAGTTTGCCCCCGACGGCCGCACGGTTGTCTTCACCTCCAGCCTCAACGCCGGCAGCCGCTACGAATTCAACATTTTCACGGCGGATTGGAAGCCGGCCGAGGGACGTTCGAACGATCAATAGTGCTGACGATTGAGAGGCTCCGGCGATAGCGGTCATACGCCGGCAGGCCTGGAGACCTACCCCACTCGTCCGAAAACCCCTTCGAGCGTGCCGCGCATTACGTCTGTGTCCGAAAAATCGCGAACACATTGAGCCCCGAAGCGGCGGCGGGAATATTGGAGTGCGGGCGAAAAGTGGAGCCAGGACAGAAGGGACACACTAACATCAGAATGGTAAGCAGGAAGATGTGTCCCGAAGACGATTCACGAAGGAGTTCAAGATCGAGGCGGTGTCTCTCGTCGAGACCGAGACCGGGATTCCCGACGCGCTACTGAACGCTCTCATTCCAGTCTTCGATCACGGCCTTCAAGCGACCCACGAACAAGTCGGCCACGGCGCCGTCGAGCAGTCTATGGTCGAAGGTAAGCGTCACGTAGCAAACCGAGCGAATCGCAATCGCATCATCAATAACCACCGGCTCTTTGTGGATTGCGCCGAGCCCCAAGATGGCTGACTGCGGCTGGTTGATCGCCGGCGTTGCCAGCAGGCTGCCGTAAGAGCCGTAGTTCGAAATCGAAAACGTCCCTTGGCGAACTTCCTCCGGCCGAAGTTGCTTGTTGCGTGCCCGGAAGGCCAGGTCGGCCACGGCTTTCTGCAAGCCGACGACGCTCTTCTTATCGGCGTTCGGAATCACGGGAACGATCAACCCCGGATCAAGCGCCACGGCGACGCCAATGTTGACGTCGTTGTGATAGACCACTTCCTCGCCGTCGAGCGACGCGTTGACCAGCGGATAAGCCTTCAGCGCCGCGGCCGCCGCGCGCAGGAAGAACGGCATATAGGTGAGCTTCACGCCGTTACGTTGCTCGAACTCGGTCTTCTCCCGCTCGCGGAGGTGCGCCACCCGGGTCACGTCGACTTGATGGATCGTCGAGACGTGCGGAGCGACCCGCTTGGTCATCGCCATGTGCTCGGCAATGCGCTTCCGCATGGGTGAGAGGGCCTCGACGCGGTGATCGCCGAAACGAGCCTCGGGCGACGCGGAGAAGGCAGAAACCGCCGGGGTCCCGGCGAGTGTCCCGGCAGCGGGCGCGGGCGCGGCGGCGGGCGAATCCGCCCCCTGCTCTCGGGCGGCCAGATACTCCTCAATGTCTTTCTTCGAAATCCGCCCGCCCTGCCCGGTACCGGCGATCAAGCGCAGGTCGATGCCGTGCTCCTTGGCCAGAAGTCGCACAAGCGGAGAAGATCGCGGCCGAGGTCCGTCTTCGGCTTTGCGCTCGGTGGAGGGCGGGGCGGTCGCGGCCGTGATGGCCGCGGCCTCCGCGACGGAGGCGGTCGATCCGTTTTTCTCGGCGGCGGCCGGAGCCGCCGACACAGCCTCGCCTTCACCTTGAATCCGGGCCAGGACAGTATTGATGACGACGGTCTGTCCCTCGTCGACCAGCACTTCCGACAGCACGCCGGCACTCGGCGCGGGGACCTCCGAGTCGACCTTATCGGTTGAGATTTCAAGCAGCGGCTCGTCGCGCTCGACCGTGTCGCCGACGTTCTTCAACCACTTGGTCACCGTCCCTTCGACAATGCTTTCCCCCATCTGAGGCATCAACACATCGGTCATCGAATTCCTCGCCTTGGCCGGCCGCTACGAGCCGGCGCAAGCTCTATACTAGCCTGCTTTTCTTGCCATGTGGCGGGGCAAAACGGATCGGTGGAGGGGTGGGCACCAGGACGTGGCGCGCGCATTCTTGCGTGCAGTGTCGGCATTCGTGCCGACATGTCTTCGTCTTCCATTCCCGCGAGCCAACCGGAAAACGGAGCGGACCCAACGCGCCCCGCTACGGGCGCAGGAGCACTTTCGTTAGACCCGCTTCCTTGGCGTAGAGCCGGTCAAACATCTCGGCCCCTTGCTCGAGCGGAACCGAGGCGCTGATGATCGGCGCGGCTTGGATCGCTCTCCGCCCCATCAGCTCGAGGCAAGCCGGGTAGTCGTTCGCCGAGGCGCAGGAACCATAGACGGTAATCTCGCGCGTGACGACCGATTGCAGCGGGAAGCCGACATCCGGCGTCACGTTGCCGATCAAGGTGACGACGCCGCCCTTGCGAACCGAGTCGATCGACATACGCACCGTGGCATCGGCGCCGACCGCTTCCACGGCGATGTCGGCCCCCAGGCCTCCCGTCATCTCGCGGATTACGGCCGGGATATCGCCGAGGCGCGAGTTCAAAATATCGTCCGCGCCGACGTCGCGGGCGATCGCCAATCGCTCGTCTTCGAGATCGACGCTGATGATGCGGCCGCAACCCGCCGTGCGCAACGCCTGGATCGTGAGCAGCCCGATCATCCCCGCGCCGACGACAACCGCCGTATCCCCCAACTGGATCGGGGTGCGGTTCACGGCGTGGACGGCCACCGAAATCGGCTCAACCAGCGCCGCTTCATCGAACGACAGATTGTCGGGAATCGGAAACACAATGTGCTCGGGGACGTTAACAAGTTCGGCGAAAGCGCCGTGGCGGCGATAGTCCTCGCACGAGACGCCCAGCACGCGCCGGTCGTCGCAAAGATTCGGCTCGCCCCGCCGACAGAAGCCGCAATGGCCGCACGAGATCATCGAGTCGAACGTCACGCGGTCGCCCGGCTGAAAGCGGCTGACGTTCGAACCGATTTGATCGACCACCCCCGACGCTTCGTGGCCCATGATCACCGGGGGAATGCGCCGCCCCGAGCCCCCGTCAAAGCCGTGAACATCGCTGCCGCAGATACCGCACGATTTAACCCGCACCAGAACTTCGTCAGGCGCAACGTCGGGCGCGGGAACGTCGTCGATGACGAGTTTCTTGTATGCCTCGAGAACTAGAGCTTTCATGGATATTGCGGAGCGCTTGGGCACGCGCCCTTCCCAAGTTTGTTAAGAATTCGGTTCGACGGGAACGCCGAGCGAGGCGGCCGGCCTTGCCCGCGAATTCTCGGCGACAGCGGCAAGGCAGGCCGTCTCCCGGCCCACTCCCATCATTATTTCACGGTCGGTCTTATGCGAGTGGCCGCGGGCGATTTGCGCGGGGTGGTCACTGCTATTCACAAGCGGATTGCCGAGGACGCGAAGCTGCCGCGGGGCTACCGCATCGAGTACGGAGGTCAGTTTGAGAGCGAGGCGGAGGCGACCCGCCGCATCGTGTTGCCGGCGCCGGGCGGACCGTGCGTTGTCCCGACGGCTCTCTCACGGTGTCTGCGCCCTTTTTTCGCGGAGCCGGACGTGCTCCACCCACTGCCAAGCGGATTCGCTACTCGCCCCGCCCGATCCTGCGCTTAAACTCCCCCGGCGATGAACCCTTTCTCACTAAGACGACAGTCTCGTCCGATTTCACCGCAAACTCCAAAAGCCGCCCGGCCATTCCTTCAGCCTCGGCCCCATGACGATAAACCACAACCTCGCCCTCGCCCCAAGGGTTCCGCAAGCGGCACAGGTTCCCGCCCGCCGACCGCACTTCCACAAACTGCACGACGCCTCCCTTGATCGCCGACGTCGCAAGAAATCCCCCCCGCGCCGGCAGCGTGTACTCCGCATCCCACCCCTCGGGCCAAGCCGGGAAAACGCGCACCACCGGATCACCGCCCGGCCGCGCCGGAACCCCCTGCAACAGCGCCAATTGCAAGGCGTCCAACGCCCTCCCTAACCGCTCGACGTCATTCGCTTGCGGGCCTTCCACCAACGACATCCGATTCCGCAAAGCGTTACTCCCTGTCTGCCCGGGCCGTACCGTGTCGTCCTTTCCCCACCCGGCGATTTGGCTCGGAATCAGAATCTTGACGTCCGAAGCCCGCCCCAGAAGAGCCGCCGTCCTTGGGCTCGGGCCCAGCGAATCAATCTTGGTCTGTGAATCGATCCCCCCGGGGAACAACGACTCAAAGGAATCATTCGCCGTCCGCATCAACTTTGCGTCCTCGGTCTCGAGCGTGCACAGGTCGTAGTGAATCGCCGGAACGATCGTATGGTAACTACGGTTCGTCCCGTCACCCCAGGCATGCGGTTTCCGCCCGTTCACCCACAGCCGCGGCATGCCGGGCTTCCTCGGGTCGAGCGCGTTGGGGTCGTCGTTGGTCGGCAGCGGTGTAAGATTCGCGAGCAGCTCACGCCACGCCCCGCGCCGCTCGGCGTCGACATCGAGCAGTTCCGACGCTCGAATCGCGAGCGGCAACACGCCGTACATCGCGGAGAGTTCCTCCATCGTGTCTTGCGCGCCCCACACCGGCTCATGGTTGTTGACGTGATGGATGTGGAATTTCCCGTCCCTGCCTTTCTTCAAATTCGGGAAAAACCGGAAAAACTCCGCAACCCCTCGCAACATCGGATACGCACGATCCCGAAGCCAATCCCGATCCTGGGTGAACTGGTAGCGCTCCCAATAGAGAAACGCGATCTTCGCGCCGCTCGAAAGAATGTGCACCACATGCCCGTTCGCGCCCGCGCCCTTGTCCGAGAACGTCCACTGCCCTTCGACCCACTTCCCACGTGCCTTCCAATTCCAGCGGCTCGAATGCGGAGGCTTCCGCCGCGCGAACTCCCGAAAGGCTTGCGATCGCTCCTCCCACGGCTTTTGGAATAAATACAACTCCCGCATCTCGGCCGCCATCTTTTCGGGCAACTCCGCCAACCCGTCAAACCACACCGTCTCGGGAATGAAAACGCCGCGGCTGCCCCACTGCTGCCGAGCCGCCCGCACTCCGGATTCATACATCCCCGAGTACATGTCGAACATCGGGTCCGTCAACGCCAACCGATTCGTGCCGAGCATGCCTTGGTAGTAGCTGCTGACGTTGTGCCACCAGTACTGACTGCCCCATTCCCGCCTATCGCCCCCGGTCGTCCACAGCATGCCGTTGAACTTCGGCGGAAGCTTCCCGCGCGAACTCGAAGCCATCAAATACAGAAAGTAGTTGTAGTTCGCCTCGACGAAATCGGCCACGCCGTCTTCGCTTTCGAGATGAATAAATGACCGCGACCAAAACTGCTCCCACCAGTCGCGATTCTCTTCGAGCAGTCCATCGAACCCCACCGCGCCAGCCGCATCCAGTTGAGCGAGCGCTGATGCGATCACATCGTTTTCTTTCTCGAAACTCGCCGCGCTCGCAATCAGCACGGTGAACGTCCCACGCCCCGGCGCTGCCGTCAGCACCATCTCATCTTCACTCACCGACTTGACCTTCGCCCCCCGCCCGATCACCGCTGCGGCCAGCGCCGAGTGGTTGTAGTATTCGCCCTCGCTGAATTGTTGACGAAGGACCACGCGGTCACCTCGCGTCGAAAAATCCGATCGCGCCGTGTGACTCCTCGTCCTCACCACCGCCGGCCGTAGCATTCGCAGACTAGTCTTGATCGGCACCGGGTTCGGCCGCTTGTCTTCGATCGACAACGCGATCACGTCCTTGTCGTGCCAAGCCAGCGCCCGCACGCTTACTCCCCGGCCTTCCACGCTGAGAAGACCGTCATACACGGAAAGATGCTGCACCGTCCGCTCTTCGGGAAAAACATCGTCTCCGAAATCGACGAAGTCGACACCCACGAACCCGACCCCGCAGCAGTAGTCGGAGTGGCGTTCGACGAAGCTCCGTGTCCGGCTGTCGTTCGAGAAAACATCCACGCGGTTGATCTGAAATTTCAGCGCCGTTGGAGAAGTCCAGGCCAGCGTACCCATGCGCCCGTTGCCGATCGGCAGCCCCTCTTCGCTTCGCCCCGCCGGCGTGTCGTAGTGCAAATCGGCCGCGGAAACGAGACTTCGCTGGTCCACATCCAGGATCGTGGACGAGACGGTTTGACCCTCGGACGTAACGCCCAACAATGCCGCGGTCACGAATGCGACAAACCCCAGGCGGCAATAGAAACACGAGTAGGCAAGCGTCACGCGCTTCGGCGGCGCGTCTCCCCGAAACGTCGCGCACTTAGGCATAGTCCGCCGTCTCCTCGAAACCTTCGCGACCTTGGCCCGTCGCTTGCGCTCTGGGCTTCCATGAGAGGTGGGTCGCTTGTCAAGGGCGGTCGTTGGGAGGCGTTGGTCGGTTTGTCGGATCCGGCCCGGGTCCTCATGCCTTGCGGCGCGTTGAGGACCGGGCTTCCATTCGCAGTGTTATCGGTCTCGTTGTTGACCTCTGCTGGTTGGGGTCCGGTCTTTCGGCGCTGCTCTCTCTGTTGCGGCTTCGACCCATCCTCGAAAGAATCGGCCTGCCTGCCCAGAGCCCGCAGTCACCGTGACACGATCTCGATTCTCCGCCGCAGCCTCGCTTCGTCCGCCCAATCCCCTACTCCCTTCCTTTCAACAGGAATCTTCTTGCCGCCGAGTCCCCGTTAGGGGGCTCGCGGATGTCCTCATCACGTTGCTTCATCCGAAACCGTTGCCGCCGACTGCGCCTCATCGTCCCTGCCTTATGGGGAAACCGTTTCCGTCAGCCCGTGCAGCGGATCGTAGTTTTCTTGTTTCACCCACAACACATGCATCAGCACCGCCAACTTGCGCGCCACCGCCACCACCGCCCGCTTCTTCGCATGTCCTCCGCCGCGCGCCGCCAAACCCAAACCCCAGCGCCTGAGCGTGGAGTCGGTCCCGAACGGCCCCAGCACCCAGTGCGCGCACTGAATCAACGTCCGCCGCAGCAGCGGATCTCCCGATTTCGTCACGCCCAGCCGCAGTGACCGCTCGCCCGATTGGCGTTGCTTGGGACGCAGCCCCACCAGCGCGCCGACCTGCCGCGAACGCTTCACGCGGCCCGGGTCGTTGTCGAGCGCCAACACGAACGTCAACGCCGTCAGCGGCCCCACCCCTCCGATCGTTCGCAGCCGCTCGACCGCTGCGTATTGCTTGCCCAACGCGACGATTTGTTTGTCATATTCGCGGATCGTCGCGCCGAGGCTTTCGATTTGTGTCGCCACCCCCAACAACGCCGCGTGCAACACCTCGGGGCAGGCCTCCCGGACGCGCTCGACCCATTGGTTCTGGGCGCATCGGCCCAAGCGGATGCCGTGCGACTTCGCCATGCCGCGCAAACTCCCTTTCAATTTCGTGCGGCACTCGAGCACGGCCTCGCGCGCCCGCAACAACGTGCGTTGTTGTTCGGTCTCGAGCTTGCGCGGCGCGACGGGATTCAACAGGGCCGGGTTGGTGCGTCCCAGCTCGGCCAACCAATAGGCGTCGTTGCGGTCGTTTTTCGAGTCGGATTGGCTGATTAAACGCAATTGCCGCGCGTCGGCGACGAGCACGTCGTGGGCGAGGGCGGCCAGGCGGCGGCGAATCCAGTTGCTGTGGCTGCCGGTTTCGATCACAATGCGCAGCCGCGGCCAACGGCGGAACCAGCGATCCAAGGCCTCCGGGCGGGTGGGGACTTGGCATTCCTCGAGGCTTTCGCCGGCGAGGTCGGTGAGCCGTACGAAGCAACGTTTGTCGCCGATGTCGACGCCGGCGACGGCGCAAATTTCGTTGTCTTTTTGCATCTGGATGCGTTGTTGCGCCAACTGTTGTTCGAGCTGGGTGAGTTGGCGGGTCTTCGCTTGTGAGCTGTCGGCTTTCTTGGTTTGGTGTTTGTCGGTTTGGTTCTTGTCGGTCTGTTGTTTGCTATTCTTCTTCATGGCTGGTCGCCTCCTTTTCAAAAATCCATTGCACCTCCCTTGTGGAGAAGTGCGCTGCTGCCGGTAGCCTACCGCTTCCCGGCTCCAAGCGACCAGCCTCTCATCCCATCTCTGAATCGTAGGTTGCGAATTGTGTATACCGGCGCAAAATTGAAGGGGCTCTCGATTTTTTCGCGGCCCCTTACTCCGGCGGCTTCAGGAACGTTCCTGTGTTCAGTTCCGCGAACGCTTCCCGCAGCTGCTCCTGCGTGTTCATCACGATCGGCCCGCGCCACGCCACCGGCTCCTCGAGCGGCTTTCCCGACACCAGCAGAAACCGTATTCCGTCCTCGCCCGCCTCGACCGTAATCTCGTCGCCGCGGTCAAACAGCACCAGAGAGCGGTTGTCGGCTTCCGTCCCGGAAACCGTCTCTGCTGCAACAACTCCTTCCGTTCGCACGGCCGCCGGATCCGAAGCGTTGCCGAACTTGCCCGACCCCTCGAAGATATACGCGAAGGCGTGCCGAGTCGTCTCGACCGGCAACACTTTCCGCTTGCCCGGCGGTACCGACACATCGAGATAAATCGGATCGGCCGCGATCCCATCCACGGGTCCGGATTTCCCCCAGAAACTCCCGCAAACCACCCGCGCCTGCGTTCCGTCGTCATCGGTGACCACGGGGATGTCCGTCGCTTTGACTTCCTGATAACGGGGCGTCGTCATCTTGAGCGAGGAGGGGAGATTCGCCCACAGTTGAAAGCCGTGCATCCGGCCCGCCGGGTCGCCCTTGGGCATTTCTTGGTGGATAATCCCGCTCCCGGCGGTCATCCATTGCACATCGCCCGCCGCGATGGCCTCGCTATTCCCCAGGCTGTCGCCGTGCTCGACGGTTCCAGCCAGCACGTAGGTGATGGTTTCGATACCGCGGTGCGGGTGCCAGGGAAAGCCCGCTCGATAATCTTCCGGTCGGTCGTTCCGGAAGTCGTCGAGCAACAGGAAAGGGTCGAAGTCGGATGTATTGCCGAAACGGAATGCCCGGCGCAAGTGAACCCCGGCGCCCTCCATCGTCGGCTCGGCACGCACCAACCGCTTAATTGGTCGAAGGGACATTGCGTAGCCTCCCGTACCGAGAGTCTACCCCGAGGTCGAAAAAGATGCCCCCTCCGCGGGCAGAGCCGCGGTGGGGCAGGTCTCCAGGCCTGCCCGTCTTCGACCTAATCAACTCGTCGGCCGGCCCGGCAGCTCGTGTCTCGGACGGAGCACGAGCCGAAGAAGATGATCCTCCTCCCAGGCTGCCAATTTGTCGCCTTTTTCAAAGAGTCTCCAAGAAACAGTCTGCTGGGGTAGTATTAGACACTCGCTGGTTATCGGGCCGCGCTCTCGTAGGGGCGGTGAAGCTGCGGGCCGCTCGCTGATCGAGATCGACGAGGTGGAGCAGAAGGTCCGAGGCCATGAGACATCCCGGGCGTAAACGTAAAGCGCAATACTCTCGAAGGCTGTTTTCGGAAGCGAAAAGAAGGGCATGATGACGTGGAGTTGGAAGTCAATCGGGCGCGTGACGTGGCGTGTGGTGAAGTGGGCGGTCATGGTCTACGCGCTGATCATTGTGGCGGCGGCTGTGAGCGGGCTCCGCGACAGGGGGACGGGTGAAATCGGCGAGCGGATCGGCCCTGATGAGGAACAATACACGGCCCAAATCATCGCCAACGGCGTGGCCATGGTCAACCACGCCCAAGAGCAACTGCGGATCAGCGACAACGACGAAACCTACCGCCGCGACGCCCATGCCAAAGCGCACGGCTGCCTCAAGGCGAACTTCGAGGTGTTGGACATCGAGAGACAGTATCGCCACGGCCTTTTCGCCAAGCCCGGCGCCTACAAAGCATGGGTTCGCTACTCCAGCGGCAACGAGCGGGTGCAGTCGGACACGATCTGGGATGCCCGCGGGATGGCCGTCAAGGTGATGGGGGTTCCCGGCGAGAAACTCCTGGAGCCCGAGAAAGACGCCACGACCCAGGACTTCATCCTCATGAACGCCTCGGTGTTTTTTCTGCGCAGCCTTCGGGAATACGTTGTCTTCACGCGGTATCAGGGACAAGGAGACCCCGTCGGGTATTTCTGGGAAGGCGGTTGGAATCCATTCAAGTGGCACTGGCGATTCATCGTGCGCGGTCTCCCGGTGCGCTGGCCGCCGCCCGACAGCTTGCTGGATACGCGGTTCAACAGTCTGACGGCTTACAAGCTGGGTGCGGGGAACAATATCAAGTTCCGTGCTCAGCCGGCGCCCTGCCAGTCGGGTCGGCCGCTTTCGGTGGAGGGGGTTTCCTGGTTATGTCAGGCCTGGTTCGGCGGTGCTCCTGAGTTCTTGGGGTGCGACGACGATCTTCTGCGCAACACAATGGCGCAAGAGATCGCCGGGGTGCCGGCTTGCTTCGATTTCATGGTGCAATTGCAGGTGCCGGGGAAGAACATGCCGGTGGAAGACGCCACGGTGGAATGGTCCGAGGATGAGTCGCCGTTCGTCCCCGTGGCGCGCATCGAGATTCCGCCCCAGGAATTCGACACGGCGGAACAAAACAACTATTGCGAGAGCCTTGCGTTTAACCACTGGCACTCGCTGCCGGCCCATCGTCCCTTGGGAGCGATGAATCGAGTCAGGAAGGCGTTGTACGTGGAGATCTCCCGTTATCGCCGCACCAAGAACACAGCCAACGATCGACCCGAGACGATGCACTTCCCCGCCGGTATGCAATTCCCCGAGAGTTTCGCGAACCGGCCGGATGGTGCCTGGATGGCGAAGACCGGGAGGAGTGCGCTCCGTCTCCGCCGCCAGCGTCGTCGTCGTCAGAGCCGACGTCGTGAGCGGACGGGTGGAACCTGGGCACCGTTGCCGGTGGAGGTAACGCGCATTTTCAGCGCGAAAAGACACGGTCTTCGAAACGGCGCGGGTGTATACTGTGGCGGGGCCGGGCGCGGAATAGTAGTTCCGGCTAAGAACCCGAAACCCCATCGAAACGGGGTATCCGCGGACACGTCGGTTGTCGCGCGGAAGGTGTTATGTCGGGAAGCGAACAGACTGAGCGAGTCGCACGCACCTGGATTCTGCTCATCGCGATGGCGATGGGTTGTGTCGCGGGAGCCTTCGCCCAATCCGGCGACGCAAGCGGCCGCTTGTCCGGCGTGGTGGTTGACGCGCTGGGGGGTGTGATACCGGACGCCGCCGTCACGCTGAAGGACGAGGCCCGCGGCATCCTGCGCAAGACGCGGACCGATGAATTGGGGCACTACCGCTTCGTGTTGGCCGAACCCGGCGAGTACGAAGTCCTTTTCGAAAAGGAGAATTTCCAGCCTGAACTCTTCCAGGGCGTTCGGATCGGAGTCGGCCAAGTGGCCATCGTGGACGCGGAGTTACAGGTCGGCGCCGTGTTCGAGGTCGTTGTCGTCGAGGGCGGCGCTCCGCTGGTCGATCCCGAGCGCTCGCAGCAGGCGACCACGCTTTCCGACGAATCGATCAGTAATCTGCCGATTGATCGACGTGACTATTTGACGTTCGCGCTGCTGGCGCCGGGGGTTGTCAGCGCGACGGCGCTGGCGGACGAGACCGATCTGCGAGTCAAGCAAACGCCGCACAGCGGTTTGTCGTTCTTCGGCTCCAACGGCCGAGGCAATTCCGTCAGCGTCGACGGCGGGGAAGTCAACGACGCGAGCGGCGGCGTGCGGTCGACGATCAGTCAAGAAGCAGTCGAGGAATTTCAAATTAACCGCAGCAATTACGCCGCGGAGTTCGGCGGCGCGAGCGGAGCGGTGATCAATATTGTCTCGAAGACGGGAACCAACGCCGTGCACGGCAGCGCCTTTGGTTTCTTTCGCCACCAATCGCTTGACGCCGGTGACCCGTTCGCGCGGGTTCTCGACAACGGTGTTCTCCGCCGCACCAAGCCGCCGTCGAAACGCGGGCAGTTCGGCGGCTCGGTCGGGGGTCCGATTCAAAAGAACCGGACGTTTTTTTTCGCGGCCTTCGAGGCGCTTGTGCGGCGCGAGTCGTCGGTCGTATCTCTGCTCACCGACACATCGATTTTTGGGCCGACTGCGGCACAAGAGCAGGTTCTTCAGTTGTTGCCCCCGGGCGACGCCAACGTGTTGCGGGGAGCGCTGACGAGCCCGCAAAGCACGATTGACTTGTTTCAACAGAATTCAGGCGTGTTTCCTTTTCGCACCGACAGCCAACGGTTTTCGTTCCGGCTGGACCACAACTACGGGGAGCGGCATCACCTGACTTTCCGTCACAGCTACGCGGATCTCACCGAGAGCAACGGCAACCTGCAGGCTCTGCTCGGGGTTTCGCGAGGCGCCGAGATCGATCAATTCGATCCGACAACCGGCCTGGGATTGACGAGCGTTCTAAACGCCGCGGTCACCAACGAATTCCGAGCGCAGTGGAACTACCGGCGTTTTCAATGTTCATTCGAGGGAGAAGTTCGGGCCGGAGTTTCGAATCGGGAACTTCGGGATCTTCAATCGTGACTACCTGTTGCCCAGCCTTAACATTGAGCGGCGGTATGAGTTGAAGGACAACGTCAGCGTCATGAACGGATCGCACCTTTTCAAGTTCGGCGGGCAGTCGCTGATCCGCGGCGCGCACGCGGAAGGGCATGTTTTCTTCGGTGGCCGATTCACCTTTGGAGATCTTCCCGGCAACCTGCTCCATCCCGCGCTGCCGCCAAGCTTCACGATCAACGCTCTGCAATCGTTCAACCTGGGCTTGGCGCAGACGTTCCAGATCGGCATGGGAGATCCACTGGTGGCGTCGACGAACCCAACCACGGGAGTCTATGTGCAGGACAGTTGGAAGGTCCGCCCGAACTTGACTCTGGATTTTGGTGTTCGTTACGAGCTGGACAGCCGCGAGCAGCCGCTGCCGACCGATACAAACAACGTTGCGCCGCGGTTTGCCTTTGCCTGGAATCCGTCAGGGGACAGGATGACGACGATCCGCGGCGGATACGGGATCTTCTACTCGCCGCATTACTACCAGATTGATTGGGTGGTCAATGCGCTGAACGAGATCGACGGCCAGCGGCAGATTGCGCAGGCATTCAGCTCGATCCTGACCCCGGGTCCGGCCGCCGCGCACAATATCTTTACCACGCTGCGCGATACCGGTGTGATCAGCATTCCGCAACCGACCCGGGCGCTGCGAGCCGACGACTTAACGCAATTCGGCCTTTCTTTCGACCAGACCGGCCCCCGACCGCCTTTTACCGGACTGTTCGAGCCCGCGCCGGACTTCGTCAACCCCTATGCACAGCAGGCCGGCTTCGCGATCGAGCGCCAATTGGGGACGCAGTGGGCAGTGGCCGCGGGCTATACCTATGTCCGTACGCTGAAGATCGTAAGACAGCGGGATACGAATCTCCTCACGCCGCCGGTCGACCCGGTGCTGGGCATTCGCCGTTGGTCCAATCCGGGGCGGGATTTCCAAGACCCGCTGCTGGGGCAAAGAAACTACGTGGAGTCATCGGCGAACGCATTCTACAGCGGCATGACGGTCGAACTGAAGAGGCGCTTCAGTCGCTCGTTCAGCTTGAACGCCAACTACACGCTGAGTCGGTCGACGGATGAAGTCGTGGATTTCAACTCCGACTTTGAGGCCAATGATCAAACCAATCTAAGGGCCGAGCGGGGCCTGTCGTCCTTCGATCAACGCCACAAATTTGTCGCGTTTGGATTGTGGGATGCTCCCGGAGGCTTCCATGTGGCGCCGATTTTTCGCGCCAACAGCGGGCGGCCTTTTAATCTGCTCGTGGGGAGCGATATCAACCTCGATCGGCACGAAACGACGGATCGGCCGCCCTTCGCGGGCCGCAATACGGGAATCGGCCCGAACTTTTGGACTTTCGATCTGCGGTTCTCTCGGGCCATTCGGTTGGGAGAGGAAGCGCGCCTCGAACTAATCACCGAAGGGTTCAATGTGTTTAATCGCCTCAATTTCGCCAGCGTCAACAACATCGTGGGAAATATCTCGGGGCCGTTTGACTTGCGGGGCAGGCATGATCGTTTGCCGAGCGACCCGCTGGGATTTACGTCCGCCCACAGTCCCAGACGAGTGCAACTCGGCCTGCGATTGACCTTTTGAGCGAAGCAGCGGGGACAAGGGTAACAAATGGGATCGAGTCGGCGGCCGGTGCTCCTCCTCTCTCAGTTGTTGCTCGCGCTTGTGGCCGCGAACGCCTGTTGGTCGCCGCCCGGCGGCCCCTCGTGGGACACGATACGCGCGCGGCGGCAAGCCGAACTGACCGACTACCTGCGGGCTCACCAAGAAAGTTGGCAGTGGTTCGCCGACGCCCCGCTCGGAGATTTCGGCGTGCCTTGGCTGATGTGGAAGGTCATGCCTCGGGTGGCCGAGGAAATCTGGGGCGACGGCTCGGACGGTATGCGGCGTTTCGGGCTGTTCGCCGACTCAAGACAAGGCGCGGGCTGGCCGGCGCCTCGAGGTATCGGGTGGACCGGCCTTTTCCCGCGCGATAATCAGCCGCTGCGAGGACTTGATGTCGCTACGGTCACGTGTGCATCCTGCCACACCGGCCGCGTCAAAGGGGCCAATGGCGAGATCATTTACATTGATGGCGGAGCAAATACGACATTCCAGCCCGTGAAATACTGGGCGGCCATCGTTCAGACCGTGGACAAGATCGCGGGCTCAATCTCTGATTCGGTGAAGAAGAAGGGGAGGATCGCAGCGGTTTTCAGTGAGGCCATATCGAAGGCCGCCGCCGCGACACCCAGCTTCTTTTACGGGGACGTCACTTACAACGGCCGGCGGTTCGACGGCGCGTGGGAGAAAAAGCAGATCGAGCTGTTCGAGTCACAAAAACTCGAAGCCGCGCAAATGCTGCTGGACAAGGCGGCGATGATCGAACTGATGGCGGGGAATCTGTATGAGGCTAACTATCAGGACGTCTATCCCAACAAGGCCGATTTCCTGAACGGGCCGCCCGGACAGGGCGACGCGACTGCCATTTCGGCCGCGGCGAATCTGGCAAAGAGTCAAACCAGGATTTCCGATTTGGCTCCTCTGACGGCACGAGTCTACACCCTCACCCGGCGAAGCGCAACCATTTCTCCACCCGAAAGAGGCGGCGGCTGAGGCGGGACCGATCGAGCCCCCTTCTTGCCCCTCATGGGGGCTGATCCGCCGCTGCGAAGTCAATTTCGCAGACACCCCTCCGAGCTTCCGTCCTCAGTACACAGATTTCGCATTCGCCAAGTGCGGTGCTAACCACCCGGCACAGGCAGCGCCCAGATCCTCCGCAGCATGTCGCCAAACAGCCGCCGGTTCAGATGTCCCTCGGCCAAGAGCAACCAGTAGTACCGCGCGTGCTTGACCAATCTGCCGCCCGTCTTCATCAACCGCTGCTGCAAGCTCGTCAGTGACCACGTCTTGATCCTGTGCGGCAACCCGAGTCGCCGCCACAGGTTGCCCAGGTTGTAGGCCGGCACGCTTAACTGCAAGCGCACCTCGTTCGCCCGGAAGCGATGGCACGACAGCCGCGTCCAGTGCGTCGCTTGCTTACCTTCTTTGATCCACTGCTCCGCCGTGCCGCGCTTGTTGTAGAAACGCACCACCGACCGGCTTGGCAAGCTCATGTTCGTCACGATAAAACCGACGCGCGCGAATAGCTCGCCCTGGTGGTGCTCGACCTTGGCGACAACTCGTCTCGGCCCCTTCCAGCTCTCCGCCTGATAGCGAAAGCTCTTGTAGCGCACTAGCGGCTTGCGGCCGGGCCTCCCCGGCGGACGAAACAGGATGTCTTCGATCTCCAGCTCCAGGTTCTTATTGGCCGGAATGCGGATCGCGTAGTCCGCGCCGCGCTCCTCCAGCGCCTCGTAGATCTCCGGCTTGGCAAAGGCGGCATCGCCCCGGAAGGCGACCTGCTTGCCCGCAGCCTGTTGGCGCTCGATCTCCGGCAACAATAGCTCATCCCAGTCCTCGGCGCTGTGCACGTTGCCGGGACGCAGCTTGGCAGCGAGGCAATCACCATGACCGTTGAACAAAAGCAACGGGTGGTAGCAGACCGACTCGAAGTGTCCGTTGTAGGCACTGCCTTCCTGTTGGCCATGGACCGGACTCTCGGTGGAGTCCATGTCCAGAACGACCCGCTCGGAGTCGTCGAACGCCTCCGCTTGCCCGACCAGCTCTCGGTTCAGCGCCATCAGCCCCAGCAGGTTCTCTTCGCTCGCCAGCATCTCCGTCTCGAAGCCGTGCAGCGTCGAGGTTAAGGCCGCACCGCGATCCCAGTTCCTCTGCGAGCCGATCAAGCGAAACGTCGGGTCAGCCGACACTCGGACGGCGTCGTTGACGTCCTCGTAGCCTGCCAAGCGGCTGTAGATCGACTGCCGCAACAGATCAGCGAGCGTGAACTGCTTGTTGGTGCCTTGCCGGGAGTCGCTGAGATGCTCGTCAATCAGTTCTCCGAGACCGAGCCGTTCGTCCAGTTCGCGAACCAAAATCAGGCCACCGTCGGAAGTGACGTGCGATCCCTGGAAATCGACTTTCAACGAGCCGTTGAAACTTAGCTGGAATGGCTTGGTTTGTTTTTCACCCATTGGGTGTTGGCCTCCATGGCGTCCTCAGCGGGCTCTAGCCCCTATGAATAAAGACGCTCAAGGCCGCCGGAAGGTCGAGAGGTCTGAATCAAATTGGAAATGCGGGTCAAAAGGCGGCCGCGGCTCAAGGACGGAAAGCACCGACGGCGACCGAGGCGAAGACAGCGAGGCTGCAACCCCCGCAGCCGGCCATGACGGACTTCATGAGCGTTTGGCGCCAGGACTTGCGCCGGCCTGAGTGGGACGCCGACGGCAAGGCGCTGGTCCGCGGCGGCGGCCAATGGGACGGCAATATCCCGATTCCGCTGTTCCGAAACTTCGCGGCCGCGTCGGCGGGAATGTTCAACCAAAGTCATCAGGTCGACCTCCGCGTGGCTATTGATAGTTCGGAGTCGCTATCCGGCCTGCCGGCGCCCCCGTACCCGTTTGACGTCGATATGGAATCGGCCGCGCAGGGTAAGGAACTGTTTGCGCGGCACTGCGCTTCGTGCCACAGCCCGGGCAACGGCGAACTCTATGACCTGGGCACGGATTTGGGGCGAGCGAAGGTGATCACGCCGGCGATGTTGCAACGGGCCCAGGCTGACATGCTGTGCCGCTGCTTACAAGGGCGAGAGGATGGCGCGGGGGTCAATTGCTCGCCGCCTCCGGAAGACTCTTCGAAGCTGGAAGAGCGTTTTAGCGCGGGTCCTTGCCGAGAGTTCCTGGGCCGGCCGATACCGACGGACCAGATCATGCATGCGCGGGGTGTCGACCCGGCGACGCCGTACGGCTACCAAGCCTTGCCGCTCGAAGGAATTTGGGCACGGGCGCCGTACCTTCACAACGGGTCGGTTCCGACCCTCTACCATCTGTTGGTCCCGGGAGAGCGGCCCGCCCGGTTTGTTCGCGGCGCCCTGGAGTTACGATACGCAAAACGTCGGTTTTCGCTGGGACCCGAGCGGCGAAGGGGCGGACGGGTTGTGGATCCACGACGCCGGCAGCCCGGTCTTTTCGGCAAGCGGGCATGACCGAGACGTTACACTTGCCAACGGCTCGACACTCCGCCTTGACTGGGGTGACCGCCAAGAAGACGTGCAAGCTCTGCTGGAATATCTAAAGACGCTTTGAGGGGGTGGTAGGGTGAACCGTTTTCCAACCACCGCGCGGGAGGAGTTGGCCGCCGGGCTTTAGTTTCCGCCCTCAATCGCGCCGGCGGCTCGCAGACCTTTGATGTGCTCCTCGACCCGCTCTTGGCTCCGCGCATGGACGAAAAGCTCGTCCACGTAGACGTCGATTTGGACGTGCGCGTGATTCTTTCGAATCCACTCCAGTTCAGCGCGGGCCTCGTCGAGCCTGCCCAGCACCCCGAGGGCGTTGGCATATGACAAGCGCGACAGCAAGAAGAGAGGCTGCGCCTGAATGCTGCCGGCCGCCGCCTCGGCGGCATCCTCGAAGCGCTGTAAAGCGGAATAGGCGAGGGACTTGAAGTAGAGCCAGTAGGGGTAGGAGGGGTGGTCGCGCGTGTCGGTGAGGAGCCGGTCAAGAATGCGAAGTGCTTCCTGTTGATCTCCCGGGCCGCCGCGCCAAACCAGCGCGACGGAAAGATACCCCCACGCGACGAGGTTAAAAGGCGCAATCTCGACGGCGCGTCGCAAGGTCGGCACTGATTTTTCGTGCATGCCGGCGTCGTTCCAGACGATGCCGGCGTTCTCCAGTACTTCCGGGTCACCCGGGGCGAGCTGCGTGGCGCGCTCTACCGCGGCCAGAGCCTTCTCTCGATCGCCGGCCGGGTCCGGGCTCGCTTGCATGATGATGCACTGGATCAGATAGAAACCCAAGAACGCATGCGCCGGCGCGTAATCCGGCGCCAGCTCGATCGCCTGTCGCAGCAAATTCGATGCATCGACAGCGCCTTCCTCGTTGTAGGCCTGGTTCATGAAGTGGTAAGCCTTGCGCACGAGGCCCCAGGCATCCAAACTTTCAGGCGAAGCGATGCCGGCCCGCTCGGCGGTGGCACGAATCAGCTGGCCTCCGGTCGCTCCCACAATCGCTCCCGCAATATCCTCCTGAACCAAGAAAAGGTTATCGAGCCCGCGGTCGTAGGTACGGGACCAGACGAGCTTCTCGTCGACGGCATCGGCCAGCTCCGCGACCACGCGAATGCGGTCGCCCGCCCGCTGAAGGCTCCCCGTGAGCACGTAGCGGACTTGCAATGCCTCCGCGACGGCGTGGAGATCGGTAGGTTGGTTTTTGAAGCGGAACGTCGCGAGAAGCGGAGCCACGCGTACTCCGGGAACACCGGCCAGCGCACTGACGACTTCTGCGGCAATGCCGTCGGCCATATAGGCGTTGTCGGGGTCCGATGAGAGGCTCCGAAACGGCAGCACCGCCAGGGACGTTTGCTCGGCGCCGCGGCCGGGAGGAGTTCTCCGTCGTGCCCTGACGGGGAGCTTTACCGTCGCATCAGAACTCGATCGCGTCGCCGCCTCGGGTGCATCGAAACCGGATTCGCCGGACCGGCCAAGGATGCTCCTCAGGTCCGCTATCATCTCAGCGACCGTTGCGTAGCGGCTGTCCTTCTCTTTCGCGAGTGCGCGGTCGATGACGCCCTGCAATTCGGCGGGCGCGCTGGGCTTGAGCGTAGTAAGGGCGACCGGGTCGTCGTTGGTGATCGAGTACATCCTTGCCAGCTCGTACTCACCGCCGAAAGGCAGTTGTCCGGTGACCATCTCATAAAGGACCACCCCGAGCGACCAGATGTCGGTTCGGTGATCGAGTGGCCGGCCCAGAGCCTGCTCCGGCGACATGAAGGCGACCGTGCCCAGCATCATGCCGGTTTTCGTGAGGCGGCTCTCCCCGGTTCTTTGCGCCAAACCGAAGTCCAGGATGCTCACGCGCCGTTTCTCCGTGACGATAATGTTGCCGGGTTTGATGTCGCGATGAACGACGCCGCTCTCGTGGGCGGCCTGCAGGCCCTGCGCCGCTTGGATAGCGATGTCAAGAGCTTCCTCGAGACTCAACTCGCCCTCCGCGATTTTGAGCTGGACTGTGTCGCCCTCGATGTAGGCCGTGGCGATGAAGGTCTCCCCGTCGACCTCATCGACTTCATAGACGGTGCAGATATTTGGGTGATCCAGCGCCGCGGCGGCCTGCGCCTCACGCATGAAACGGGCTTTTTCTTGTTTGTTGGCGAGCAGGTGGGAGGAGAGGAATTTCAGAGCAACGATACGCTTGAGTTTGATGTCTTCGGCCTTGTAGACCACTCCCATCCCGCCCTCGCCGAGCTTGGCGAGGATCTTGTAATGGCTGATTGTCCCGTCCACCATGACGCCCAATTATACCGTTGCCTGATTTCCGGCGGTCAGGGTGCCCGGCGAGCAGGATGAAGCTCTCGGGCCGCTCCGCGCTCGCGGGGAACGCCCGCGGATTGGCCACGGGGCAGTCTAGGCGGCCTGCCGCCTGGGTTACTCCGGGAAACATTTCGTTCTGTTTGTGCCCGTACAGGCGGTGGCTCCCCCTTTCGGTCAAGCAGAGAAACGGCACCCGAAATGCCTCCTACTCTTGGCCGAGGAATCCGCCCGGCGCGCTCCGCGCTCCGCACAAACCCGACGCCAGGATATGCCGCATGTCCCCGTCCTTGGCGAGCAAGAACACCCCGGCCTCCTCCGCCAACCGCGCGATGAGGCAATCAATCGTCGAGCGCACGGAGACGCCTCGCCGGCGGAGGTTCCGATATAGCGCGGCGGCGGCGAGATAGCTGTCGGGTTCCGCGGGCGTCAGACACTTCATGTCTCGAAAAAACGATTCCAAACTCTCGAGCGAACCGCGATTACGGATACCCTGGAAAAACTCGGCGATCACAACGCCGCAGGTAACTATATCCACCTCATCCTCTATGAGGCCGGCGAGCACCTCAGCTTCGGGACTAGGGTGACCGTTGAAGAAGTCCACCCAAACCGACGTGTCGACCAGAACCCTCATTGGCGTTTTCGTAGGGCGTCGATGTCGCCTTCCCACGCCACCTTGCCGCGCAACTGCAAGAGTTTCTTCCGACGTCGAGTCTGCGCGAACTGGCGGAGAGCTTGGTTGATAACCTCCGTCTTCGTTCGGCCTTCGGAATGCTCCATCGCGGAAGCCAACGCTTGGTCATCAATGTTAAGTGTTGTTCGCACGATCTGCTCTCCTATGCATATGATACATCACTTGGATCTGCATCGGTATTCAGGGCTTGTTGATTATACGATTGCGCCCGGATGAGCACGACAGCAACCGTAACGAAAGTAATGACGGCCGGTCGCCGTTCACCAAATGTAGTCCTTCGCCAGCTCGCGGGTGTCGTGGCCGTCGAGCAGATGCATGACGCGGATTTTCTTCAAGGCCACCGGCGAGAGCTGCCCGGCCGGGATGTAGAGGATTTGCCGACCCAACCGCCCGGCGATGCTCTTGAACGTCGAGCGCGGCGGCTTGGGGGCGACGTAGACAACAAGCTTCTCGAGTGAATAATCGATCGCGGCGAGCAAGAGCCGTTCAGGCTTCGTGCGGGCGAAAGAGTAGTCGAGATCGGTCCACACGTCCATGAGGCGTTGCGAGGGCAGGGTCAGCAGCAAGCCGCCGTACTCGGCGCGACCGATACCGGGGCCGACCGTGTTTTCGTACGGGTCGGTGGCGTAGAACGCCATGTCCGACTCGTTTTGGTGCTCGCCGAGCCAGGTCAGGCAATAGGGATAACGGTTGTCGCGGTCTTCATCAAAGATGATCACAACCGCGCCGACTTCCCCCGACACGCGTTGCTGTCGACGCACGTAGATCTTCTTCTCGTGCCAATTGCGCAAGGTCTCGCGCAGGTCGATGCCGTCGAGCATCGAGGTTTGGAAAGGCTCGGAGTAGGTTCGCTCTTCCGAGAGAATGCTCTTGCCTTTCTTCTTGAGAAAGACGCCGTAGTTTTCGATGACCAGGTCTTCGGGCGGATAGGAGCAGACGCCCTGTCCCTGCCATTGCCGCTGCCACTCGCCGGGGAAGCGCTCTTTCTTGCGGTCCTTGAGTCCGAGCGGTCGGCGCCGGCCCTTCTTGCGGGGACGGCGCGGCCGCAGGCGAATCAAGCGCGTGTTGAGCCACATCTGCTCGCCGGAAACATTCGCGGTCGCCAGGTCGGACTCGACCTTCTGGGCCGGGAAGGCCCCGGCCATCTCCCACATCTCCCAGGCGAAGTTGTCGTCGACGACCGAACGCGCCGCCACGCTTAGCTCGAACAACCCGCCGAGCAATTGATTCGACACCAGCGCCAGATTGCGCGAATAGCGAGCCCACAGACGACGCTGCCAATGGCTGATTTCCTCACCGGTGTTCTTCGCGTATTGGCGTTCCGATTCGGCGAAGAGCCGAAAATGCAGTTTGCGGCGGTCGAGCGGCTCTTGGGCCGCTCGCGCTATGGCGGCCTCGCGGGGATCGACGTGGGGCGCGCCGACCACGGAAAATCCGCCGCGGGCGGCGCGGGTTTCGACCTCGGCCGGAGCCGGCGGCGGCGCGCCCCGGCGACGCGCTTCATAGACGGCCCCGAGAAAAGGCATGTCGGTCAGCACCTCGGCCAGGCATTCCGGATGCAAGTTCAACAAGCGAACGCCCCGCCTCGTCGCCTTACGGAGCGGCCGGGTCCGGGGCGTTTCCATGGCCTGCAGCAACGGGTCCAGCAAGTTCAGCGAGACCACCACGAAAACGGAGGCTTCCGGGTCGAGGCTCCGCAGCTTCCACGCCAGCCCCTCGGCGTGCACCGCCAACTCGGAGTTTCGAGCACGCGGGTTAACGCGATACGCCCCGACGTACTTTTCGAGCCCCAGTTGCTCGACGGCGTAGGGGTGGGGGTAGGATTCATCTACGTGCGGCCGGTCGCCGATGTCGGGATCAAGAAACTCGGTTTCCGCGCCGATTTCCTTCGCCGTACGAAGCGCCTCGACAAATGGGTCGGTCACCTCGACGGGAAGATAGACGGCTCGGTCGGCTTGGTCGTGTTCGGACCGCTTGGACCCCTCGTCGTCGTAGATAATGACCGAGAGTTCCGGCAGCCGATCGACCGCGCGACGGTAGACCTCCGACAGCGTGACGGGCAGCTCGACGGCGACGATGGCGGGCTTTTCGCGAAGCAGTTCCTCGCGCAAGCGTTGGGCGAATTCCATACGCATGGGAACCACCGGAAAATAGTGGATCCGGCCGCGTCGCAAACCGCTGTCAGGATCGCGGAGCATCAGGATTGCGGGACATAGCACAGCGCCTCGCGCCCCAGCGTCTGCACGATCGCGGTGTAGAGCACCTTGCCGGTGTCGCGGGGCGAGTCGCCCTCGGCCAATTTGAGTCCGAAGCGGGCGATATTGATGCCGTCGCGGGCGGTGTAGCGCTCGTCGGCCGCGTGCGCCGATTGCAGGAAATCGGTGACGTAGTTGAGCACTTCGTCGTCGGCGAAGGGCAGGTTTTCTTTGAGAATGGCGAGCTCTTCGTCGTGCTCGGGAAAGTCGATCATGATCTGCGGTTGCAGCCTGGAGTGAATATATTCGGGCAACTCGAAGGTCGAGGCGTCGTCGTTCATCGTCACCACCATGCGGAAATCGCGGTGGGCGTGAATCTTGACGCCCGCGATGATGGATTCCACATAGCGGCGGTTGTCGAGCAGCGGGGCGAGCGACGCCCAGCTTTTCTCGCTCATGCGGTTGCCTTCGTCGAGAATTACCACGCCGCCGCGGATCATCGCCGTGACCAGCGGCGAAGCCACGTAGCGCAACTGTCCCTCGCCCTCGATCACGGGCGTGACGAGCAGGTCTTCGGGGCGCGTGTCGAGCGTAGCTTGGGTGATGTAGACTTCCCGCCCGAGCTTTTGCGCGCCGGCATAGGCAAGGGTAGTCTTGCCGACCCCGGGTTTGCCGAGCAGACGCGGCGTCATCGGCATGTCGTGTTCGTGGATCGTCAGCCAAGCGGCCAGCAACTGGCGCATCAACTCGTCCTGGCCGACCCACTTGATCGACAGTTCATCCGGGTGGGCCAGGTGGAGCTTAACGCCCTCGATGACAACGGTCCGGCTGTAGGGAGCCTTCATGCTGTCATTCTAGCGTGGCATAGCAAATCCGAAAGGAAGAGCCTGGGATTCCGGATTGCCGGGGTATTGTGGGGCCAGTCAAAAATCCGGGGGACTATACTGACAAACTGCGGACCAGCCGAAGTCGAAGATCGCACATCTAGCCCGCTTTTCTCACCGCGTGGCGAGGCAAGTGCATGAAAGGTCCGTCAGTACGAGGCGCGCGCCGCTTGACGCCCATTTCTTAAGCAAAGAGGCGTACTTGAACAGAACGGTGAGCACGGCGAGCAAGCGCAACGAAGTAATGGCGGGCCTATCGTGTGCTTTGCTCGTCAGGCGGTGAGAAATGCGGGCTAGGGCTTGGGCTAGGGCGGCGGCCCGTCGATTCATCGAGCAGATTGGCCGCAAAGGCGAGGCCGGCATGTCCACGCCGGCTCATTGTTTTGAGTAGTCAGTTATCAAGAAGTTGTCGAATGGCCCCCCCGTTCTTGTTGCGGGCGGCGTTGCTGCTGGGTGTTGCAGCGTATACCGCTCCCGCGCAGCAGCTCACCGGCAGCATCGAAGGCAGCGTGACCGATGCGCTCGGCGCGGCGGTTCCCGAAGCTTCCATTAGCGCCCGCCACGACGAAACGAATACGATCTACCAGGCCAAGACCGGCGTAAGCGGGCAATTCCGGATCCCCAACGCCCGGTTGGGGTCCTACACGATGCGCACCGAGGCTGACGGCTTCAAGCGCTCGGTGGTGACCGGCGTGCTCGTCGAGGTCGGCGGAGCTGCCGGGCTTCGCATCTCGCTCGAGGTCGGCGAAGTGCGTTTCGAGGTCACCGTCACCGCCGACGCCGTCCAAGCCGTCATTAACTCACTCGACGCCGAACTCAGCACAACCGTCGACAACCGCCGCGTACTCGAGCTGCCCCTCAACGGGCGCAACGCTGCGGAGCTGGCGATGCAGCAGGCTGGCGTCTACTATGAACGCGCGCCCGACGGGCAAGGCGACAAGTTTTTCATCCACGGACAACGCCACCGCTCGATTCAGATTTCGCTCGACGGCATCGACACCCAGGACAACTACATCAAAGCCTCGTCGATCATGATCGACCAGCCGCTGCTGGCGCTGGCGGCCGAAAACGTGCAGGAGTTCAAGGTCGTCACCGGCATTGCTTCGGCCGAATACAGCCGTGGCGGGGCGTCGATCAGCGCCGTCACGCGCTCGGGCGGCAACGAGTTTCACGGGTCGCTGTTTGCCTTCAACCGCAATGACGTTTTCAGCGCCAACGACTTTTTCAACAACAGCTCCGGGGTCGAGACTCCGCGGCTCAACCGCAACCAGTTCGGGGGGCGCATCGGCGGGCCGATTCGGAAGGACCGCACTTTCTTCTACCTCGGGTACCAACAAACCCGCCAGGTGAGGGGAGTATCGGTGAACCGCACCGTCTACACGGCCGCCGCGCGACAAGGGGTCTTCCGCTATCTCGACGGGCTTCAAAATACGCCGGCGAACGTCGCCGCGAACCCCGGCTCGGTTCACAGCGTGGACCTTTTGGGTTGCGGCCCGAGCGTCGCCGCCGCGCTGGAGCGTGATTGCGTGGATCAGCGTTTCAGCGGGGCCGATCCGACTTCGCTCGACCCTTTTATTACGGGCACCGTCTTCGGCGTGATGCCGTTGCCGAATAACGTCGACGCAGGCGACGGGTTGAACACCGGCGGATTCCGATTTAATGCCGGCTCCTCCCTGGTCGAACACCTACCGAGCGCTCGTTTTGATCACCGGTTCAACGACCGGCACAGCTTCTACGCCACGGCGAACTACGTCGACCGCGATATCGACGGCGATTTCATCAACAACCGCCTTCCCGTCTACCCCGGCCTGGAAGCGATCGGCAGCCGCGTGACGCATTCCAAAGGATTCTCCGCCGCGCTCACCTCGACTTTCACGCCGACGCTCGTCAACGAAGCACGCTTCGGCTTCCTCGGCGGCGAAAACGCTTTCTTGATCAATCAGCCTTTCGGGACGCCTTTTACGCTTGATCTCAACACGATTCGCGATCCCTATGAATGGGACGACAATGACGACGTTCGCGACAACCGGACGCTGCATCTGCGCAACGTGACGAGTTGGATTCGCGGCAAGCATCATGTGAAGTACGGCGTTGAGTGGCGACAGCGCTTTGTTGATCGCTACGACTTCGACCGCGTCAACCCTTTCGGAGCGATCGGTTTTGACGACAACGATACGCCGGATGCGTTCTCATCGGGCGATCTGAATAGGCTGAGCGGGGCGGGGAGCCTGAACTCCGCCAATGCCGAGCTGGCCCGCGACATGATCAACAATCTCACAGGCTTTGTCGGCGAGGTCTTTTCGAACTACAACGTCTCGAGCCTCGACTCGGGCTTTGTTCCGCTGTTTCCCGAAAGGCGATCGTTCAAGAATCACGAGTTCGATTGGTTTGTCAACGACCGCTGGTACCTGCGCCCGGACTTGACGCTGAATGTGGGTTTGCGATGGGAGTACGCCACCGTGCCGTATGAGGTCAACGGGTTGGCATTGGCGCCGGAGGGCGGTTTGGACGCGGTCTTCGGGGTGTCGGGCCGCTCGGGATTTTTCAACCCGGGAACTTTCGCCGGCACGGGCTGTGACTCGTTGAACGGGCTTCCGCGAGCCAAGACAACCGCCAACGCCGTGGGGCTGATTCGAGACTGCGCGACGCGCTACTTCCCGGCGACATCGAGCAACGGCCGACCGCTCTGGAACGACGACCTCAACAACTTCGCCCCGGTGGTCAGCATCGCCTGGGACCCGTTCGGCGACGGCAAGACGTCGCTGCGCTCGGGTTTTCGGATTAGCTACATCCAAGCCAGGATTTCCATTTTGGCCCTGGCACGGTCACAGGATACACCCCCGCTGCGCCGAATACCACGTCTTTTCGCGCTGAACCCTGCACATCACCTCCGCCGGTAGGCGCCAGGGCTCGTCCGTCCGCTCACAGACGTTGATTGAGCGGACTGAACGGCGCTCCGGCCGACACTGCTCCCTGCGAAACCTTTTTGGAGCCAAAAACTGTTGATCCTCGCCCGGGCAACGCTACCCACCCGGCACAGGCAGCGCCCAGATCCTATGCAGCATGTCACCGAACAGCCGCCGGTTCAGATGCCCCTCCGCCAGCAGCAACCAGTAGTAGCGAGCATGCTTGACCAGCCGACCGCCGGTCTTCATCAACCTGTGTTGCAAACTCGTTAGCGACCAGCTTTTGATTCGCTGCGGCAGCCCTAGCCGCCGCCACAGGTTGCCCAGGTTGTAGGCCAGCACGCTGAGTTGCAGCCGTACCTCGTTGGCTCGGAAGCGGTGACACGACAAGCGGGTCCAGTGCGTGGCCTGTTTGCCTTCTTTGATCCACTGCTCCGCCGTGCCGCGCTTGTTGTAGAACCGCACGACCGAGCGGCTCGGCAAGCTCATGCTCGTCACGACAAATCCGACGCGCGGGAATAGTTCGCCCTGGTGATGCTCGACCTTGGCGACAACTCGCCTTGCCTTCGACCAGCTCTCGGCCTGATAGCGAAAACTCTTGTAGCGCACTAGGGGCTTGGCGTTCGGCCTGCCCGGTGGCCGAAACAGGATGTCCTCGATCTCCAGCTTCAGGCTCTTGTTCGCCGGGATGCGAATCACGTAGTCCACGCCGCGCTCCTCCATCGCCTCGTAGATCTCGGGCTTGGCGAAGGCGGCGTCGGCGCGGAACGTCACCTGTTTGCCCTCCGCCTGTTGTCGTTCGATCTCCGGCAGTAGCAGCTCGTCCCAGTCCTCGGCGCTGTGCACGTTGCCGGGACGCAGCTTCGCGCCTAGGCAGTCGCCGTGCTGGTTGAACAGCAACAGCGGGTGATAGCAGAGGGACTCAAAATGGCCGTTGTAGACACTGCCTTCCTGTTGGCCGTGGACGGGGCTCTCCGTGGAGTCCATGTCGAGCACCACGCGGTCTGAACCGTCGGGAGCTTCGGCTTGCGCGACCAGCTCCCGGTTCACTGCCATCAGCCCCAGCAAGTTCTCTTCGCTCGCCAGCATCTCCGTCTCGAAGCCATGCAGCGTCGAGGTCAAGGCTGCTCCGCGATCCCAGTTCCTCTTCGAGCCGATCAAGCGAAAGGTCGGATCGGCGGATACTCGAACGGCGTCATTGAGGTCCTCGTAGCCAGCGAGTCGGCTGTAGACCGACTGCCGCAGCAGATCGGCCAGCGCGAACTTCTTGTTCAAGCCTTGTCGCGAGTCGCTGAGATGCTCGTCGATCAGCTGGCCGAGTCCGAGTCGTTCATCCAGTTCGCGAACGAGAATCAGACCGCCATCCGAGGTGACTCGCGATCCTTGGAAATCGACTTTGAGAAATCCATTGAACGTGAGCTGAAACGGCTTGTTTTCTTTTTCACCCATCGGGTGTTGACCTCCATGGCGTCCTTATCGGGCTCTAGCCCCTATCAATAAAGACGCTGAAGGTCGCTGGATGGTCTGAAGCTCATACATCAAATTGAAAATGCGGGCCAAGACCATTTCTCGCTGGTGGGGCTGAACATCGACGACAACGAGGGCCTGGAAGTTCGCCAATCCTGCGTCACCTCCGATGGCGAATGCCTCAGCAACCCGAGGCTCTTGCGCGATGTGATGAACGGCGGATCGCCGCCCCTGCCGCCGCCGCCCGTGTTTCAGTTGCCGGCGGTGCGTTCGATTCTTGACAGCTCGACGATCGACTTTCGCACTTATGATCAAAATCTCGCGACCGATTACTACGCCGAGTGGACGTTGGGCGTTTCGCGCGAGATCTTTGAGAACTGGGCGCTGGAAGTTCGCTATATCGGCAACCGAGGCATCAAGCTCAAGCGCACGGCCAATTACAACGAGATTAACGTCGATGCCCAAGACCCCGTAACCGGGCAGACGTTTCGCGACGCGTTCGTGAGAGCGCAGCACAACTTGGACTGCAACTGCGGCTCGGGAGGCGGCAACACGTTTCTCGATTCGACCGGTGTCGACTGCATTCAACCAAATCCGCTGATGGCGGCATTGGTCGCCAATGACGCCGGGCGTTTGGGGTCACGCAGCAGCTTAACGACGGCCCTGGAACGCAATGAAACCGGACAGTTCGTCCATCGGCTGACGCAAGGTGAGTTCTCGCGGCCCGGGTCGCGCCAAGGCCGCATTCGCGGCGGCAGGTTTTTGGGGGCAGGTGCTCGACGGGCGGTTCCCGGCCAATTTCTTCCAGGTCAACCCGTTTGTCGCCGACGCCCGCGTGCTGGTTAACGACAGTAGCTCGAACTACAACGCCCTCGAGGTCGAGGTGCGGCGGCGCTTCGCCGGCGGGTTCTCGTTTCAAAGCAGCTATACGTTCGGGCGCGCGATCGCGGACTTCGACGGCGACGAGAATTCGCTGCTGAACGCCGTGCGGCCGAGCTCGGTGCGCTTCCCCCGCTCGACGCGCGGGGAGTTCGCCCCGCGGCATTTGTTCAAGACGAACTGGATTTACGAGCTGCCCATCGGCCCCGGCAAGGCGTTCCTCAACCAAAAGGGCGCGGCCGGCCGAATCTTCGGCGGTTGGCAGTTCGGCGGCATCGTCAACTGGCGCGGCGGCAGGCCGTTGACGTTGATCTCTCGCGTGGGGACGTTCCACCGTAGCGCGGGGTCCATCTTAAATACAATCAATCTGGCGCAAAACCTCGACGCCGGCGAGCTGCGTGATCTGACGGGCCGAAGAGACGTGGGCGGCGGCGTTTTCTGGATCGACCCCTGTACGTCGTCTTTTCTCGGCGGATCTTGCACGAGCGGCTCGCCCGAAGGTTTGTTGCGGCTTCCCGAGCCGGGCGAATTAGGTCGGCTGGGAACTGGGCTTCTCTTCGGGCCGCGCCGGTTTCTATTCGACTTCAGCCTGGCGAAGAGAACGCATCTGGGCGAGAGGGCGGAAGTGGAATTCCGCTGGGAGGTCTTCAACGCCTTCAACAACGTGAATTTTCAGACGCCGCAATTCGACGTCACCAACTCCAATTTCGGTCAGATCACCCAGACGGTTTCCGAACCCCGCGTGATGCAATTCGCGCTGAAGGTGAATTTCTAGTTCCAGCGCGTAATTACAAACCGAGCCGCGCGCGTCAGCAAGCGGTATCCGACGGAGTCGCGCGGCCCGCGGGGAAAGCGGCGGACGCGCGGTACCCGGGAGAGAGCCCGGGCGCATGCTCCTGCCGGCCTCATGTCCAACTTGGGTCTAGGCGAGTGAGTTTGGTGGCCCCCGGCGAGGCGAAATCCCCGCCGAGGACCGGAGCCCACAAGGGGCGTGTCCGCGTGGACAGGATCTTAATGTCGCACGCGCATGCGGGAAGCGGAATCAGAGATGGGATGAGAGGCTGGTCGCTTGGCGCCGGGAAGCGGTAGGCTACCGGCAGCAGCGCACTTCTCCACAAGGGAGGTGCAATGGATTTTTGAAAAGGAGGCGACCAGCCATGAAGAAGAATAGCAAACAACAGACCGACAAGAACCAAACCGACAAACACCAAACCAAGAAAGCCGACAGCTCACAAGCGAAGACCCGCCAACTCACCCAGCTCGAACAACAGTTGGCGCAACAACGCATCCAGATGCAAAAAGACAACGAAATTTGCGCCGTCGCCGGCGTCGACATCGGCGACAAACGTTGCTTCGTACGGCTCACCGACCTCGCCGGCGAAAGCCTCGAGGAATGCCAAGTCCCCACCCGCCCGGAGGCCTTGGATCGCTGGTTCCGCCGTTGGCCGCGGCTGCGCATTGTGATCGAAACCGGCAGCCACAGCAACTGGATTCGCCGCCGCCTGGCCGCCCTCGCCCACGACGTGCTCGTCGCCGACGCGCGGCAATTGCGTTTAATCAGCCAATCCGACTCGAAAAACGACCGCAACGACGCCTATTGGTTGGCCGAGCTGGGACGCACCAACCCGGCCCTGTTGAATCCCGTCGCGCCGCGCAAGCTCGAGACCGAACAACAACGCACGTTGTTGCGGGCGCGCGAGGCCGTGCTCGAGTGCCGCACGAAATTGAAAGGGAGTTTGCGCGGCATGGCGAAGTCGCACGGCATCCGCTTGGGCCGATGCGCCCAGAACCAATGGGTCGAGCGCGTCCGGGAGGCCTGCCCCGAGGTGTTGCACGCGGCGTTGTTGGGGGTGGCGACACAAATCGAAAGCCTCGGCGCGACGATCCGCGAATATGACAAACAAATCGTCGCGTTGGGCAAGCAATACGCAGCGGTCGAGCGGCTGCGAACGATCGGAGGGGTGGGGCCGCTGACGGCGTTGACGTTCGTGTTGGCGCTCGACAACGACCCGGGCCGCGTGAAGCGTTCGCGGCAGGTCGGCGCGCTGGTGGGGCTGCGTCCCAAGCAACGCCAATCGGGCGAGCGGTCACTGCGGCTGGGCGTGACGAAATCGGGAGATCCGCTGCTGCGGCGGACGTTGATTCAGTGCGCGCACTGGGTGCTGGGGCCGTTCGGGACCGACTCCACGCTCAGGCGCTGGGGTTTGGGTTTGGCGGCGCGCGGCGGAGGACATGCGAAGAAGCGGGCGGTGGTGGCGGTGGCGCGCAAGTTGGCGGTGCTGATGCATGTGTTGTGGGTGAAACAAGAAAACTACGATCCGCTGCACGGGCTGACGGAAACGGTTTCCCCATAAGGCAGGGACGATGAGGCGCAGTCGGCGGCAACGGTTTCGGATGAAGCAACGTGATGAGGACATCCGCGAGCCCCCTAACGGGGACTCGGCGGCAAGAAGATTCCTGTTGAAAGGAAGGGAGTAGGGGATTGGGCGGACGAAGCGAGGCCGCGGCGGAGAATCGAGATCGTGTCACGGTGACTGCGGGCTCTGGGCAGGCAGGCCGATTCTTTCGAGGATGGGTCGAAGCCGCAACAGAGAGAGCAGCGCCGAAAGACCGGACCCCAACCAGCAGAGGTCAACAACGAGACCGATAACACTGCGAATGGAAGCCCGGTCCTCAACACGCCGCAAGGCATGAGGACCCGGGCCGGATCCGACAAACCGACCAACGCCTCCCAACGACCGCCCTTGACAAGCGACCCACCTCTCATGGAAGCCCAGAGCGCAAGCGACGGGCCGGGGGCACAACGGTTTCGAGTAGACTCAAGCTGAGCCTGAAATGCGCTAACGTTCGCGGTGATGCGGTCCGGAGTTCGTGGCGATTGCCTTCCCTTGGCCCGTCGCTTGCGCTCTGGGCTTTGATTCATCGAGGTTTCCGACTATGAGTCGACCAATTACGCTTATGACCGGCCAGTGGGCGGACATGCCCCTGGCCGAGTTAGCCGAAAAAGCCGCGGGGTGGGGGTACGACGGGCTCGAGCTGGCCACCTGGGGCGATCACTTGGATGTCTTTCGGGCCGCCGAAGACCCCGCCTATTGCGCCGCCCAAAAAGCCCTGCTCGAAAAGAACGGGCTCGACTGTTGGGCCATTTCCTGTGCCATCGCCGGGCAGTTGACGCTCGACCCCAACGACGATGCCCGCTCCGACGCCTTCGCCCCGGCGGATTGCGCGGGCAACCCGGAAAAGAAACGCGAATGGGCGATTCGTTCGGTCAAGGCTTCGGCCCAGGCGGCGCGCAACATGGGCGTCTCGGCCGTGACGACTTTGGCGGGCTCGTCGATTTGGCATTTGCTCTACAGCTTCCCCCCGGTCGCCGAGGAAACCATCGAAGCGGGCTTTCGCCGTTTCGCCGAAATCTGGAACCCGCTCCTTGACGCCTTTGACGAAGCGGGCGTGCGCGTCGCCTACGAATGCCACCCGACCAGCATCGCCTATGACATCGTCACCGCCGAGCGAATGCTCGATGCCGTGGGACGGCGCGTGGCATTGGGCTTCAATTTCGACCCCAGCCATCTGCTGTGGCAACAGGTCGACCCGGCTCGCTTTATCCGTACATTCCCCGACCGCATCTATCACACCCACATGAAAGATTGCGGTTTGCAGTTGGACGGGAGAAGCAGCATTCTCGGCTCACACCTGAATTTCGGGCAAGCCGAGCGAGGCTGGGATTTCCGCTCACCCGGCCACGGCGGAGTCAACTTTGAAGAGATCATCCGCGCGCTCAACGAGATCGGTTACCAAGGGCCGCTTTCGGTCGAGTGGGAAGACGCCGGCATGGACCGCGAACACGGCGCCGCCGACGCCCAGCAGTTTATCCGGAACCTTGACTTCGCGCCCTCGGGCAGGGCTTTCGACGCCGCTTTCGGCGAGTAGGTGGGCCGAACGACGCGCTCAGCACCCCCCGGAAGTTCGTGACTCGTCTGAGCGTGGAAATTTCGATCCTTCGATTTTGGATCTCGTGATAATCTCAAGGCAGCGGAGTCTTGAAACCTGCGCATTTCGGCTGCTTGTGTCGCTTTACTATCGCTCCCTGTGGTCCTGTTGGCCCAACAGAGTCAAAGTCCCGCGCCTAAACCGCCACGAAATTCTGCTCATCTTGCATGAGCGGACACGGCGCATACAGGGAGCGGTCGATAAACGAAAGTGGTCTGCTAGAGTCACGGAGGCCGGTAGTCCACTCTTGTTTGCAGGAGCTTGAGAACGATGGCTACCGTTGACGACAAATCCCCCCCGCCCGAGAAGCTGCACGCCAAACAAGGCTCGACGCGGCGCGCCGTCCTCGAGCCCGCCGTGGCGTTGGCCCTGTCGGTGCCGATGCGGTGCTTGGCGCAGGCGGGCGCCAAGCCTGAAAAGCTGCGGCCTCAGCCAGGGGACCGTCTCGTTTTCGCGTTCGGTCCGCGCGAGGGCGAGCCGCTGCAATCGGAAGAGCTGACGTTGGGCGCGGCGCCGGTGGCGGCCTTGCCGAAGGATCCGGACACCGGGGTTGTGCGCAACGGGTCACGACTCAATCGCGTGATGGTGATGAGACTGGACCCGGCGACGCTGTCGGAAAAAACCGCACGGGGGGCTGCCGACGGGATCGTGGCCTACTCGGCCATATGTCCCCACACGGGTTGCGATGTCGAGGGTTGGAATGAGGAAACGCACCGGCTAGTCTGCCCATGCCACGAATCCGAATTCGAGGTCTCCGACGGTGCCCGTGTTCTGACGGGACCGGCCCCGAAACCCCTAGCGATGCTGCCTCTCGAGATCGCCGAGAACGAGTTGCGCGTGGCGCGTGGGTTTACGCGCCGCGTCGGCTTTCAGCCGCGGTGACACGACGATAACCGTCAGCCACCCAGCCCACCCACCACAGGAGAGTCATGCTACGTCCTACGTCCGTTTTTGCCCGATTCCATCCGGTCGCCGTTTGGCTGGCCGTGTCGCTCGTTGCCGGCGGGCTTCCCTCGTCGAGCCTCGGGCAGTCCGCGCCTGCCTACAAGAACGTAACGAATGAGCGCTTGACGAATCCGGAGCCGCGCAACTGGCTGATGTATCGCGGCAGCTACGATTCGAAGGGCTACAGCGCCCTCGACCAGATCAACACCAGTAACGTGAGCCGGCTCGTTCCGGTCTGGACCTTCTCCACGGGGATGCGCGAGGGACACCAGGCCCCGCCCATCGTGAACGAGGGCGTGATGTTCGTGACGACGCCCCACAATCGCGTGCTGGCGCTCGATGCCCGCAGCGGCGATCTCCTCTGGCGCTACGACCGCGAGCTGCCCGAGGACCAATTCCAGATGCACCCCACCAACCGGGGCGTGGCGCTCTACGCGGACCGCGTCTACCTGGCGACGGCGGACGCCTACCTCGTCGCCCTCGACGCGCGCAGCGGCGAGGTGGTCTGGGAGCGCGAGGTGGAGGACTACACGGCGGGTTACTACATGACGCTGGCTCCGTTGGTCGCGGCGGGCAAAGTGATGGTGGGCGTCTCGGGCGGCGAGTTCGGCATCCGCGGCTTCGTTGCGGCCTTCGACGCGATGACGGGCGAGCAGTCCTGGAAGACCTACACGATCCCAGCACCGGGCGAGCCTGGCAGCGAAACGTGGGAGGGCGATAGTTGGAAGACAGGCGGCGCGTCGGTGTGGATCACGGGCTCGTACGACCCGCGGTTCGGACTGAGTTACTGGGGCACCGGCAACGCAGCCCCCTGGATGGGTGACACGCGCCCCGGCGACAACCTCTACGCCACGTCGGTGATCGCGCTGGATGTCGAGACAGGCGCGCTCCGCGCCCACCACCAGTACCACTGGAACGACTCCTGGGACTGGGACGAAGTCTCCGCCCCGCTGCTGCTGGACTTCCGGCGCGACGGCCGAACGATCCGGGGCCTGGTCCACCCCGGCCGCAACGGTTATCTTTGGTTCCTCGAGCGCGGGCGTGACCGCATCGATTTCGTCGACGCGCGGCCCTATGTGCGCCAGAACGTTTTCGTGAGCATCGACCCCAAGACGGGACGGCCCGGCTACGACCCGGCGCGCAAACCAGGCACCGGAAAACGCACCGAGTTCTGCCCTTCGCTGTGGGGCGGCAAGGACTGGCCGCCGGCGGCCTACAGCCCGAAGACCGGCTACCTCTACATCCCCGCGAATGAGAACCTCTGCGGCTCGATGACGGGTAAGGAAATCGAGTATAGACGCGGTCGGATGTTCATTGGAGCGGTTAACCAGGGAGCGGAGCTGATCCTTCACGAGGACGCCAAGGACCACATTGGCGAGCTGCAGGCCTGGGATCCGGACGGGCCCAAGAAGGTGTGGACGACGACCTTCGCAAGCCACAACTGGGGCCCGGTGCTCGCAACGGCGGGCGACGTGATCTTCATGGGCGGCACGAATGACCGCTATTTCCGTGCTTTCGACGCCCGCACGGGGGACGAGCTTTGGAAGCAACGCACGAACTCCGGCGTGACGGGAGTGCCCAGCAGCTACGAGATAGACGGCATCCAATACGTGGCCGTGCTTTCGGGCTGGGGCGTCGATTCCGAACGCCAGCAGGCAATGCTGAACCGCCTGCTCGGGACCGAGACCTACGTGCCTCAAGGGGGAGTGCTCTGGGTGTTCGCTCTGCCGCGGGCTACGCCGACCCAGTGAGAGGGTAGTGTCAAGTTGGAGAAAGCCGATAAAAGGTCGATAGCACTGTCAACAATATCGAGAGCACGATTGTGGCAATCCAGGCCTCACAGGCCGAGATGACCGGAAGAATGGAAAGAGCTTTCACCATTTTCATCGCGCTCCTCTAGGCGTGGTCGTACCCTATTGACATTTGTCCTTGGCTGGTTGGGCAACAACGTCCATAAGCACGCCCAGGCCATTCAGAAGCTAAACACCCTTCTCGATCAGCGTGAGGATATTGAGTCCCGCGCGCTAAAACAATCGCCCGAATAAGACGCCCGACTCCTTCTGCCGGATTCTTGACGGTGTGCTGTTTGCGTTGTGGCCACCGTACCGCCGCGACGTTGCGACCTACGGCGTGCTGTCCAAATCCTCAGCCGCCAAGCTCGCGTAAAACTCCCGCAGCCTCTTCACATACTCCGGACCCTCGCGGACAACGATGTCGCTGTGGTGGGCGCCCTCGACCGACCAAAACCGCTTGGGCTGATTCGCCAGATTGAAAACTTCCTGCCCTAAATCGTAGGCGATAACTTGGTCCAGGGTTCCGTGCAGCACGAAGACCGGCGCCTTGACGTTCGCAATCTTGTCGCCGGTTGCGAGGCCCGAAACGACAAGCGGCCCGATCACCGGCAGCACCCTCGCCGCCACCGCTCGGGCCGAGGGGAAAGGCGCTTCCAAGACGACGCCGGCACAGGGTTTTCTCGAAGCCAAATCGACGGCGACCGCACTCCCAAGCGACTCGCCATAGAGGACGATCTCTTCCGGTGCATACCCGTGCGACGTTAGGTGCTCGTAAGCCGCGTCGGCGGCCCGGTAACACCCCCCCTCCGAAGCCGATCCGTCACTTTTCCCATAACCGGGATAGTCGAGGATCAACATCGGCGAGCCGGCCTCGATAATGGCCTCGATGTGGTCAACCCGGTGCGTCAGGTTGCCCGCATTACCGTGAAAGTAGAGCGTGATCAGCGGGCTCGAGTCCGCCGCGGGAATCATCCAACCGTGAATCGTGCCATCCGAGGTATCCAGCCAAACGTCCTCCGCTTTCCAATGAGACTGCGTATCCCAAAGCCCCTCGGGATAGCGGCTCGGGTGAAAAACAGCCCTGTTGGCGAAGAAGGTCAGCACGAAGTAAGCCCACAGGCCGAGCAACGGCCAGCCAATCCAGCGGGGAATACGCGGCGCGGGCATGGAGACTTTTCTATTCTCACAGGTCGTCGATCGGCGTGTTGGGGGTTTCGCTCCAGAGCGCCGGCACGGAGCTCCTCGGCAAATGTCGAGCCGGCTGAGCTATCGCGGGACGAACTTCTGAGCTCGCCAGTTCAAAATCTCGCTGGTGTAAATGGCGCCGCTTCGGCCGGCGGCGATGTGATGGCAGTAGTTGAACTCGCCCGGTAACTTGCCCGCTTTCCCGAGAACGCCGATAACTCCGCCGTCTTTGTCGAGCTTCACGACGCGGTTGTTGTACCCGTCGGCCATGTAAATCGCGTCGTCGGTCAACTCCAGCCCCCAGGGCGAGCCGACGTGCGTCCACTGCCGCTGGAACTCTCCCTCGGCGTTGAAAATCTGAATGCGGAAATTCTCCCGATCGGCGACATAGACGAGCCCGTCGTCATCGACGGCAATCGAGTGCGGAATATTGAACTCGCCTTTGGCGACGCCCTTCTTGCCCCAGGCCTTGAGAAAGCGGCCGTCTTTCGAGTACTTGACGACGCGGGAGTTGCCGTAGCCGTCGCTGACGAAGATCTCGCCGCCCGGGCCGATCGCGACGTCGGTCGGACGGTTGAAGCGATCCGGGTCGTCGCTCGCCTCGCCCTTGCGGCCTAACACCATGCGGATGCGGCCGGAAGGGTCCATCTTCAAGACGATATGCCCGCCGTCATCAACGGCCCAGACGTTGCCCTCGCGATCGACGTGGACGCCGTGGGGCCGCGCGAACAACCCCTCGCCCATCGAACGCAAATACTTTCCGCCTTGGTCAAAAACCAGCACCGGATGGCAGCTCAGGCAGGCTTCGGCTTTCGTGGGGTCGTCCGCAGCGGCCCCGACGAATTCGTCTTCTTGCTCGGCGAGGACGGCAAGGTGAACCGCATGCCTGTCCGATCCGGCTCCGGAGTCGGAAACTGGGTCGAGGTGCGCGGCGAGATCCTTCCCGGGCAACGCGTCGTCACGCGCGGAAATGAGCGTTTGCGCCCCGGACACCCGGCCCAGGGCCAACCGATCGAGTACGAGTTGCCATGACCATCGTACGCGGCGCGATTAAAAACCCGGTCACCACGGCCATCGGCGTCATGTTGCTGACGCTGTTCGGCGCCATTGCGCTTTTTCGTATCCCGGTTCAGCTGACTCCAACGGTTGAAGACCCGGAGGTCACCGTCATCACTCGGTGGCCGGGCGCCAGCCCGCATGAGGTCGAGCGCGAGATCGTCGACGAGCAAGAAGAGCAGCTCAAAAGTCTCGAAGGCCTCGTCGAGATGGAGAGCGAGAGCCGCGAACACGAGGCGCAGGTCACTCTTCGTTTCCTGGTGGGAACGAACTTGGATACGGCCGTTCTCAAGGTGTCCAACGCACTCGAGCAGGTTCCCAGCTACCCTGACGACGCCGACAAGCCGATCATTCGCACCGTGGATGTTCGTGCTAACGCCGTCGGCTGGTTCTTGTTGGCGCCGACCGAAGAAGACGGGTTCCAGGGCGACATCGCCACGCAGTACGACTTCCTCGACGATTTCGTGAAACCCGAATTCGAGCGGGTCGGGGGAGTGGCCAGCTCCAACATCATGGCGGGCCGGGAAATCGAGATGCACGTCATCGTCGACCCGGCTAAACTCGCCGCTCGACAGGTTACCTTCAACCAACTCGGCGACGCGCTGGAACGCGAAAACCGAAACTATAGCGGCGGTGATTTCGACGAGGGCAAGCGCCGTTACCTGGTTCGCACCGTGGGAGAGTACGCCTCGCCGGCCGACATCGAGGACGTTGTCATCACGGTGCGCAACGGCGTGCCGATTTATATCCGAGACGTCGGTTACGCGCAGATCGGCTACCGCAAGGCGACCGAGAAGGGGGCCTTCTACGGCCGCGAAATAATCGCAATCAACGTCGTCAAGGAGCCGGGCGCCAATCTGCTCAACTTGATGACGGTATGGCAGCAGCGACTTGCCGACATCAATGAACGGCTGCTGAAACCGCGCGGTCTGCATCTGATACAGGTCTACGACGAATCGACCTACATCCACAGCTCGATCGAATTGGTTCAACAGAGCCTCGTCGTTGGAGGCTGTTTGGCGATCGCGGTGCTTTTGATCTTCTTGCGCAGCTTCAGCAGCACGCTCGTGGTCGCGGTCGCCATTCCGATCAGCGTCATCGGCACCTTTCTGATGATGAATCTGTTCGGGCGCACGCTGAACGTCATCAGCCTGGCCGGGATGACGTTTGCCGTCGGCATGGTGGTCGACAACTCGATCGTCGTTCTCGAAAACATCTATCGCCACCGGCAAATGGGGAAATCACGCTTTCAGGCCGCTTACACGGGTGCGTCGGAGGTTTGGGGAGCCGTTCTTGCCAGCACATTGACCACGATCGCGGTCTTCTTGCCGGTTTTGTTCATTGAAGAGGAAGCAGGCCAGTTGTTTCGCGACATTGCGTTGGCGATCAGCTGCGCGGTGGGCCTGAGCCTGATTGTTTCGATCACCGTCATCCCGAGTCTGTCGGCGAAGATTCTGCGTGCGGCCGAGGGCGACCATGCGCGCTTCGGGTTCCGTAACTTGTTCGGATTGGTGGGGGTAGGCGAAGCCGTCACCAACGCCGCGACGGCGGCCGTCTATTGGCTCTGCGGTGGCTTCTTCCGAAGGCTTCTGACCGTGACCGCGCTCACGGCGGCGTCGATCGGTTTGAGTGTTTGGTTGATGCCCAAGGCGGAGTATCTTCCTCGCGGCAACCAGGACTTCGCCTTCGGCATCATACTTCCGCCGCCCGGCCACAGCGTTGACGAAATCTTCGCCTACCGCCACCGAATCGTCGAGGAACTGGGCTATCTCTGGCAGACGCCCGACGAGGAGGCGGCCGCTCTACCGGGCGGCGGCATCAGCGGGTTGTTCTTCATCGCCAATCCGAATCAAACCATGATGGGATTCCGCTCCGGCGATCCGGGGCGGGTTCGCGAACTGATCCCCGTGGTGCAAGGGGTGATTCAGTCTTTCCCGGGCGCGATCGCGTTTTTGCAGCAATCCAGCATTTTCTCGAGAAGGTTGGGAGAGGGGCGCGGGATCGATATCGACATCACCGGGCCTGAAATCGAACGTCTCATCGACTTGGGCGGTGAAATCCTAGGCCGAGCGATGCAGGGTATTCCGGGTTCACAGGTACGCCCCATCCCGAGCCTTGAACTGGGCAATCCGGAGGTTCGCGTCGTCACAAACCGCCGCCGCGCCGCCGAGGCGGGGGTGACGAACCGCGATCTCGGCTTCACCGTCAGCGCTCTGATCGATGGGGCCAAGGCCAGCGACTTTCAGTACCAGGGCGAGGAAATCGATCTCATCGTCAAGGCCGAGCGGAGCTTTGCTCACCGCACGCACTTGATCGAACAAATGCCCATTGCCACCCCGGACGGCCGCTTGATCACGCTGGGTTCGGTGGCGGACCTTTCCCTGGTCAACGGACCGGTGCAAATCAACCATACCGAGCGGCTGCGCACGATTACGATTCAGGTCACGCCGCCCCCGGAGACGCCTCTCCAGGAAGCCATGGACTTCGTTGAGGCGGGCATCCTCGCTCCCATGCGGGAAGCCGGAAGATTGGGCGGTCTTTATCAAACGCGGTTGAGCGGGACAGCCGACAAACTTTCCCAGACGGTCGAAGCGTTGAAGTGGAATTTGGTACTCGCCCTCATCATTACCTACCTGCTGATGGCGGCATTGTTTGAAAGCTTCCTGCATCCTTTCGTCATCATGTTCAGCGTTCCGCTGGCGGCATTGGGGGGCTTTCTCGGGCTCGCCGCGCTGAACAAGTTCCTGACCTTCCAGGCACTCGACGTGCTGACGATGCTCGGGTTCATCATCTTGATCGGGACGGTGGTGAACAATGCCATCCTGATCGTCCACCAAGCGCTGAACCACATGAAGAAAGACGGCATGGCGCCCCGCGAGGCGATCCGCGAATCGACCCGCACCCGCATCCGCCCGATCTTCATGAGCGTTTCGACGAGTGTCTGCGGCATGATGCCGTTGGTATTGTTCCCGGGCTCGGGCTCGGAGCTTTATCGCGGCCTCGGCAGCGTAGTGGTCGGCGGCCTGCTGCTATCCACCGTATTTACACTCTTTCTCGTGCCCGCCCTATTCAGCCTCACCCTGGACATCAAGCAAGCGATCATCAACGGCCTGCATAGTCTCTTCGGTCACGCGAGCGAACCGGCGCCGGGCGACTAGCTCGGGGCGAGGGGAAGATGAGATTCGGATGATGAAGTGGGCCACCTTGACCGAGCCGTGACTCCTGGTGATCTGAATTTACCCGGTTATCGGCTTCACCCGTTGAAGGGTGATCGCAAGGGTTATTGGAGCGTCACGATATCCGGGAATTTGAGGATCATCTTCCGCTTGGAGGACGACGATGTTTTTGACGTCGATTTGGTCGATTACCACTAAACATTGGGAGCCGACGTTATGCCTATGAAGAATCCGCCCCATCCCGGGCGATCGATCAAAGACGCCTGCCTAGCCCCTTTGGGATTGAGTGTAACCGAAGGCGCCAGGGTCCTCGGCGTAGCTCGGCATACGCTGTCGCGTGTGATTAACGGCCAGGCCGGAATTTCCCCTGAAATGGCGATTCGGTTGGAGAAGGGCCGGCTGGTCGAACGCCGACCACTGGCTGCGATTGCAAACGGCCCACGACCTATCGCGGGCGCGTCAGAGCGCGGATCAGATCAAAGTCAAACGTTACGAACCGCAACCGGCGGCGTAGACGTCACCGTAGCGGATTCTCATACCAAATCACCCCCAAGTTCGCGGCCTCTTCGCACGTAATCACGTCGAGGTCCCCGTCGTCATCGAGGTCGACGAGCTTCACCAAATCAAACTTCACGCCCTCGGGGCCGCTAATCGGGTAGTGCCGCCAATCCCCATCAGCTGGCGTCTCGCCATAGGACATCCACACAACTCCGGCTTTCGCGTCAAACGCGTTTTCACAGGACAAAACGACATCCGGCTTGCCGTCTCGATCGATGTCGCCGACCGCTACGCTCTTGCCGGTGCCGCTACCGGGAGGAAGCTCGATCCTGTGCGTTTCCCACTCCGGCGGCGACCACTTCGTCCGCCGAAAATACCGAATCGGCCCCTCGCGAACCGCCACAAGAACGTCATCGAGCCAATCGCGATCCAAATCCGCGACCGTCAAAAACATCGCCTCGTAATCGCCTGTCGAACCGATACGGCGCTCCTTCCATGCGGGTCTGTTCGCGGCGCCCGCCCCTGCCACTCCGGCGCCCGGCCGCTCAAGCCACAAGACCCCGCGCCTCGGCCCCTTGCGGTCACTTGCCAGGATGTCGAGATCGCCGTCCCCGTCGACGTCATAGGCTTCGAGCGACATGATCCAGCCGGCTTTGTAGAGCGGGCGCCGCTTCCATGCGGCGAGATCGCGCCGATTGTCCGCCGCCGCTTCGAACCAACTAATCTCCCCGCCTTCGTTCTTTGAACCCGCAACCAGATCCAATCCGCCGCGCCCGTCAATCCGCAGCGGCAGCGAAAACATCCACTGCGTAAGCGATATCGAAGCCGGCACCGCCGCCGTCTTCCAGGCTTCGGCGTCGAGATAGCGTTCTTTCGCCGAGGGCGCCCAGTGAACGAAAATCGTCCGCGTCTCGCCCTCGGTCGAGCTGACGACGTCCAAGGCCCCGTCGCCGTCGAGATCAGCAAAAACGGCGTCTTCCGGTTTGGTTACCTCTCCAACCGTTACCGCGGGCCATCTCCGCTTAACCGCGCTCTTTCCGGGATGAACATAAACGCGAACCCGTCCCCCCTCTTCCCATCCTGTAACGATGTCGGGGAGCCCGTCGCCGTTCACGTCGCCCAGCCGCACCCCGTCGGCGCCCCGCGAGGAATCGTCGATCGTATGCCGCGCCCAAGGCCGATCGAGCTCGCCGCCGTCGGCCAAAACCGGGGCGGCGAATAACAGCAGAGCCGGTGTCGCCGCCACCGCCAACCCGAGTGCGATACCACCGCCCCCTCGTCCGTTGTTCATTCCCTCGTTCACCTCCGTTGCCTCCCGCCCGCCAAGTCCGTTTCAGTGTACAAAGCGCCGCTGCGGCTCAAACCATTTCGTTACAATAAGGTCTCCATTTTCGAGCTCGGGGCTCGCATTCAAAAAAGCCCCGCCGGGAGGAACCAGCGTGCAAGGCGACCCCAAGGTTCTCAAAGATCTCAATGAAGTGCTCAAGGCCGAGCTGACGGCGATCAATCAGTATTTCTGCCACGGTGAGATGTGTGAAAACTGGGGCTACAACAAGCTGGCGGGTTATATCAGGAAAGAATCGATCGACGAGATGCGGCATGCCGAAGCGCTGATCGAACGCATCCTGTTTCTCGAGGGCTTGCCGAACATGGCCTCCATGTTCCCGATCAAGATCGGACAAGACGTCAAGACCCAAATCGAAAACGACATGGCGCTGGAGTTACAGGCGATCCCTCGTCTCAACGGAGCGATCGACAACGCCGTGGCCGCCAACGACAATGCTTCCCGCGAGCTTTTCGAAAAAATCCTCGTCGACGAAGAACAACACGTCGATTGGCTCGAAGCTCAGCTCGGCATGATCGAAGAGATGGGCATCGGCGTCTACCTCTCGCAGCAAATGCACGACGGCGGCGAAGGGTAAACCCGCACCCGCTCGGTAGTGCGCGCCACCTTCAGCCGAGCGACGCCGGCCGCCTCAAATCCGTGGTCAAGGGATGAACCTTTCTGCGGTCCCTGCCGATTTAATCAGTAGGGAGGGATACGCGCATGACTTTCATTTCCAACGCCTACAACGATCTGGCGAATCAGCGAATCGCGCCGGCCGCGGCAAGAGAGCGCTCCGGAAGCGCCGCCCGCCGGGAAGAGACCGCCCGCCGAAGGCGCCAACGCGGCGAGGAAGACAAGAACTCCCTCGAGGCCGCCGTGGATACTTTCGAATCCACGCAACAAGAGCCCTCGGAGGACTGAGAACCTCGGCGCCAACGACCTCGGTAGCGACCGGAGTAGCGACCGGCGCTCGTGCCGGGTCCCAGCCCCCAGTCGTGACCGGCTCTCAGCCGGCCACCCCCCCGGCGCCGCTACTCCAAATACGTATAGTCATCAAGCACCCGCGAAAACGTCGCGAGCACCTCATGCTCGTCGTCGTCGGAAATCAGCCCCCGGTCTTTTCGCTCCGAAAGTTGTTTCGCGACCGACTCCCGCAAGTCGTCGGTATCGTAGTCGCTGTATTCGAGCACTTCGCGAACCGAGTCCCCGCGCGTGACCTCCTCGATCGCCGTCTCACCGTCCTCGCCGACCGTGATGCCGGCTTCGGTGACCACGCCGAAGAGATTGTGTAGGTCGCCCAGCGTCTCCTGGTAGGCGCCCAGCAACAGGAACGCCAGATAATACGGCTCTCCCTCGCGGACGGCATGCAGCTCGAGCGATTCCTTCATGTTACGAACGTCGACGAACTTGTCGACCGTGCCGTCGGAATCGCAAGTCACGTCGCACAGCACGCCGCGCTCGGTCGGCATCTCGTTGAGGCGGTGGATCGGCATGATCGGGAACAGCTGATCGAAAGCCCAGAAATCCGGCAACGACTGGAACATCGAAAAGTTGCAAATATACTTGGCCGAAAGCAGCCGGTCGAGCTCCTCGAACTCCTCGGGCCGTTGCTTCATTCCGCGCGAGAGCTTGGCCGCCCGACGGCACACTGTCCAAAACAGCCACTCTCCCTTGGCCTTGTCCTCGAGGTCGAGATAGCCGAGTTCAAAAAGTGAATTGAGGTCTTCGCGCTGCTGCACGGCGTCGTGATAGTACTCGCGAAAGTTCTTGGCGTTGATGTCTCGCGCCAGGTCAACCAGTTCGAGTACGGGCTCGGCCTCGGACTCGACGGACTCATCGACGTCAAAGCCCTCCGCGCCCGGCGCGATGACCTTTTTAACGTCGGTGACGAGCACCGAATGATACGCCACCATGGCGCGGCCGCTCTCGGTGACAATCGTCGGCGCCGGCACGTCCTCGTTGTCGCAAACTTCGCCTACGGTGTAAATGATGTCGTTGGCGAACTCCTGCACCGAATAGTTCGTCGAAAATTCCGACGCCGTCTTGCTGCCGTCGTAATCGACGCCGAGACCGCCGCCGACGTTGAGGTACTCGACCGCGCAGCCCATCCCGCGTACCTTGGCGTAGACGCGGGCGGCTTCCTTGAAAGCTTGCTTGGCGCGCCGGATGTCGGTGATTTGCGAGCCAATATGAAAATGCAGCATTTCGAGCGCCGAAGTCTTGCCCTGCTCTTCGAGCAGCCGCACTGTGTTGACCAACGCAACCGTACTCATGCCGAACTTCGCGAACTCGCCGCCCGATTCCTCCCACTTCCCGCTGCCTCGCGACGAGAGCTTCACGCGGATGCCCAGGTGCGGCGTAACACCGAATTTTTCTCCTACATCGATTGCCGCGAGAGCATCGGCCGCCTCCTCGACCACGATGAGCGCACGTTTACCGACCTTTTCCGCCAGCACCGCGGCCCGCAAGAATAGATCATCCTTCAGGCCGTTACAAACCACCAGCGCGCCCGGCTCCGACGGCATCGCCAACGCCGCCGCCAACTCGGCCTTGCTGCCCACCTCGAGGCCGTATTGATAGCCCGCGCCGCTTTCGAGCAACCGCCGAACCACGCCCGCCTTTTGGTTGACCTTCGTGGGATACACCGCCAGGTGTCGCCCTTCGTAGTTGAATTCCTTGATCGCGTTCGCGAACGCCTCATGCAGCGCCGACATCCGCTCATCGAGAATCTGCGGGAATCGCAAAAGCGCCGGCGTCGATTGGTGCGCCCCCGTCAGCTCTCGAACCACGCGATAGAGATCAATCGAGCGCGAGCGGTCTTTGCTCGGGGCCACCGCCAAATTGCCGTCTTCATTGATGAAGAAGTAGTCGAAGCCCCAGTTTTCGACGCCGTACAGCTTGGCCGTCGCTTGTTGAGCCCCATGGGCGCCGCCCGGTATTCGACGCGGCACCGGGATGGAAGCCGAGTCCGGCTCGTTGCTTCGTAGTGGGGATGTGGAACGCAAGAACAGCCTACCCGTGAATTCGTAAGCGCTTCGCGGCGCAAGACCTCATCATAATCGAGCCGCCGCGGCGCACGCTTTCAGCCTGGACGCGTCGATGTTTCCGCCGACATCCGGAGTTTCTACAGTTCATTCATCGGCACCGGCGATCAGTGGGGCAGGTCTCCAAGCCTGCCCTCTTCCAACCCGGCGCCGGCGGCCAAGTGGGGCCGGTCTCCAGGCCTGCCCTCTTCCAACACGTAACGTCTTGCGGCCGCCGCCGGCCAAGGGCTCGGCACCCCTTCCAAATCGTCCTACAATAACCGCAGCTTCGCCGATAGCGGGCAGCGGTCCCGCGACCCCGCCCCGGCAACGGCCCGCGCCGAGCAAGAGGAGAACATCGTTATGGAAGACCGGCCCGTCGCCATTGTCACCGGCGGCGGCCGCGGCATCGGCCGCGCCATCGCCAAGGATCTGGCCGCGACCCACAATGTCATCGCCACCTACCGCCGCCGCGAAGAGACGGCGCGCTCCTTGCAACAGGAATGCGGCGCCGAAATCTTTCGCGTCGACATGGCGTCGGGCGACGACCGCCGGGCCTTGCTGGCGTTTTGCCGCGAAAAATTCGGGCGGCTCGATCTTCTCGTCAACAACGCCGGTATGGGCCCTCGTCAGCGCCTCGACATTCTCGAGGCCGGCGAGGAAAGCTATGACGAGGTCTTGGCGGCCAACCTGAAAGGCCCGTACTTTCTAACCCAGGCCGCCGCCCGCTGGATGGTCGAGCGGCAAGCGGGCCGAATCGTCTTCATCGGATCCATATCGGCCTATACGTCGTCACCCAGCCGCGGTGAATATTGCGTCTCGAAAGCCGGCTTGGCGATGGCAACCACTCTGTTCGCCCACCGCCTGGCCGCTGACGGCATCACCGTGTTTGAAGTGCGGCCGGGCATCATCCACACCGACATGATCTCCCCGGTCAAGGCGAAGTACGACAAACTAATCGCCGAGGGCATGCTTCCCCAACCGCGCATGGGCGAAGTGGAGGATGTCGCCAAGGCGGTCCGCGCCATCGCCGACGGGTTGCTCGACTACTCGACCGGGCAGGTGATCGATGTCGACGGCGGATTCCGGCTGCGGACGCTGTAGGGCCGCAACGTGGCCGCGGGTCGTGTACAGTAGAAGCAACTTGTCGCGGAGCCGCGCTTTCGGCGGATCTTCCGAAGATAGCCTTCGAAAGTATTGTGCACTACGTTTTAGCCCGGCAAGATCGCGAACACCTTGAGCCGCGAAGCGGCGGCGGGAATATAGCCCAGGGTGGAGCCGGAACGGCGGAACCCTGGGTGGAACCCCCACCCGGGCGAGCCCTGAAAGGGCGGCAGGAAGATCGCGCCCGACCCTTCGGACCGCCGGTCCCCATTTTCATGGCGGTATTATGAATCTCCCGATTCATAGAAACGGAACTCTCATGAAACGCGCCGAAACCATCGGCCCTCCGCGCGCCGACCCGCTCTCGCGACGTCGTTTCCTCTCCAACACGTCGATCGGTCTGGGCTCGACCGCCCTGTCCTATCTGCTGTCCCGAGAAGCCCGCGCCGCCGGCTCCTCCCGGCAACCGCAACCTCACTTCCCGCCCCGCGCCAAGCGTCTCGTGCAAGTCTTCGCCGTGGGCGGCATGAGTCACCTCGACACCTTCGACTACAAGCCGGAACTCGACCGCCGCGATGGTCAATCCTTCGACATCTCGACTTTCTTCGGCCAGGCCGGGAATCTGTACAAGAGTCCCTTCCCCTTCCACCGGCGCGGCGAGAGCGGCCTATGGGTGAGCGATTTGTTGCCGAACCTGGCCGGATGCGCCGACAAGCTGACCGTCATTCGATCGATGGTCGCCAAGAGCGCGAATCACATGCCCGCGATCGCGCAGATGAACTCCGGTTTTGTGCTGACCGGCTTTCCGGCGATGGGCGCTTGGGTGAGCTATGGCCTTGGCAGCGAGAATCAAGATTTGCCGGCTTACGTCGTCTTGCCCGACCCGCGCTCGCTGCCCTGGGGCGGATCGTTGAATTGGTCGTCCGCGTTTCTGCCCGCCTCGCACCAAGGAACCGCCTTCCGGACCTCCGGCGAAGCCGTTCCCGACCTGGCCACGCCCGAAGGCGTTTCGGCATCCTCGCGGCGCGCCGGGCTCGACTGGGTCAGCAAAATCAACAGCAAGTATCAACGGGAACATCCCGGCGATACGGCTCTCGAGGCTCGCCTGCGCTCCTATGAAATCGCCGCCCGCATGCAGCTGAGCGTTCCCGAGATTACCGATCTCCGGCGCGAGAGCGAGGCGACACGGCAACTCTACGGCGTCGAGGATAAGCAAACCGAGCCGCTCGCGAAGAACTGTCTGCTCGCCCGCCGCCTACTCGAACAAGGCGTGCGTTTCGTCCAAATCTTTCACGGTGGCCCCTCCCATGATTGGGACGCGCACGGGAACCTTGTGGGCAATCACGGCGATATGGCCGCCGAGTACGACCGGCCGGTGGCGGCGCTGCTCACCGATCTCGACGCCCGGGGAATGCTTGACGACACCGCTGTGATGGGCGTCACCGAATTCGGCCGCACTCCGGTGGCGCAGGGGGCAGGCAAGAAGGGCCGCGATCACCACCCCGACGTCTTCACATGCTGGTTGGCCGGCGCCGGTCTCAAGCCCGGTTTCGCCTATGGCTCATCCGATGAGCTGGGCTATCGCCCCGGCGAACACCCCGTAACGATCTACGACTTCCACGCCACGATCTTGCACCTGCTGGGACTCGACCACGAACAGCTGTCCTTCTACCACAACGGCATCGGCCGCCGCCTGACCGACGTGCATGGACACGTCGTCAAAGGCCTGCTGGCCTAAGCCCCCTTCGCGCCGGTGCATACAGTTCGCAACACAGATACAGAGCCCCGAGCGCAAGCGACGGGCCACGCGTACCCAACCGCCACACGCTCTGGAACCGCGTCTCCGCGAAGAACCTAAGCGCGGAGTTCAAAGAAACCCGCGCGGCTTTTTCAGGACGAGGCGTAGGAGATAGCCGCGCCGGCCCCTACTCGGGATCTTTCAAGAACCCATACACCAACGCCGCCAGCACGCCGCCCAGCGGACAAGCCACAAAATAAATCCACAAGCTTGACATCGCCGTCGGCGCATTACCGAAGAGCGCCGGACCGAGCGACCGCGCCGGGTTCAGCGACGCGCCGGTCAGCGGTCCGCCCATCAAAATGCAGAACACCAGCGTCAAACCGATCGCCACGCCGGCCATATTGCCGGCCTTGCCGCTGACCGCCGTGTTGTAGATGGTATTCACCAGAAAAAACGTCAACAGCAGCTCGAGGACAAACGTCTGGGCCGTGCCGATGCCCTCGGCCGGAACGGTCGCTCCCAACGCCCCCGCCTTTTCGCCCAACACGAACGCCAACGCCCCGGCCCCCGCGACGCCGCCCGCCAGCTGGGCGATGATGTACCCCACCGCCGTGCCGGCATCAATTTGACGGCCGACCAGCAACCCGATCGTCACCGCGGGATTAATGTGCGTGCCCGATATGTGCCCGTAGGCATAGACAAGCCCCAATACGACCAGTCCGTGCGCGAAGGCCGCGGCAACCACACTCCCGCTGATCGTGGCCGCGCCGGCTCCAATGAAGATCAAGACGAACGTTCCAATAAACTCCGTCGTCAAAGCTTTCGAATTCATGCTTCTCCTCCCCCTGTCCGCGCCATCGTTTTGCGTGAACGGCCGTAGCCGGGAAAAACGCGGCCTTCCGTCCGCCTGGAGCTCGCCTTTGCGTCAAACAAGCAAAGACCGACGGAAGCAAGACGATAGCATTCGCGTAGGACGATTTCAACCTATTCGGAGTCGTTGCAGGAAACCGTTAAGACAAGCTCTCAGCTTGTCTCCGCTCGGTTACCTCAAACGAAGTCAGGTTGGTGGAGCGGTCGGCCGACCGCTCCACGCGGGGTTTTGCGATTCAGCGGGCGCGCCCGGCGACAACCGGGCCGCTTTGGGGCGTCGCCGGTTGGCCGGCTTGATGGCCGTTGGCGTTCGTCGTCGGCTCCTCGTTGCCGTTGCGCCGACCGGCTTCGATCATCAGACGCCTACTCTCGTCATCCTGTGCCGGTTTCCCCGACTCGGCCTCGTTGCACCAGTCGACGCCGCCAACGGTGATCCAATACGTGCCGCTGTCGCCGGATTGGATATGCCCTCGTTCGCGCAAATACCATAACGAGAACTCGAGGTGCTCTCGAGCGCAATTCAGAAGACTCTCCAACTCGCGCATCGTCACGCTGGGGTTGCGGTTCTCTTGAAGACGCTTCGCATACATGATGGACAGTATGCCGTCTCGCTGCCGCTTTTCGATTTCGCGCGAGGTCAATGCGCCTTCTTGGTCGAAGATCTTCCACCGCAGCTTTTGATGCTCCTGATGCTTCACATCGAAGGCGGCTCGCTTTTCCGGGTCCGAAAGTGTCCGATAAGCCTTAAACCCGCATTTTCAATTTGATGTTTGACATCCCGACCTTCCAGCGGCCTTGAGCGTCTTTATTCATAGGGGCTAGAGCCCGATGAGGACGCCATGGAGGCCAACACCCAATGGGTGAAAAACAAACCAAGCCATTCCAGCTAAGTTTCAACGGCTTGTTGAAAGTCGATTTCCAGGGATCGCATGTCACTTCCGACGGTGGCCTGATTTTGGTTCGCGAACTGGACGAGCGGCTCGGTCTCGGGAAGCTGATCGATGAGTATCTCAGCGACTCGCGACAAGGCTTGAACAAGAAGTTCCCGCTGGCCGATCTGCTGCGCCAGTCGATCTACAGCCGCTTGGCAGGCTACGAGGACGTCAACGACGCCGTCCGAGTGTCGGCTGACCCGACGTTTCGCTTGATCGGCTCGCAGAGGAACTGGGATCGCCGAGCGGCCTTGACCTCGACGCTGCATGGCTTCGAGACGGAGATGCTGGCGAGCGAAGAGAACCTGCTGGGGCTGATGGCGCTGAACCGAGAGCTGGTCGGGCAAGCGGAGGCGTTCGACGACTCCGAGCGGGTCGTTCTGGACATGGACTCCACCGAGAGTCCGGTCCATGGCCAACAGGAAGGCAGTGCCTACAACGGACACTTCGAGTCGGTCTGCTACCACCCGTTGCTTTTGTTCAACGGTCATGGTGATTGCCTCGCTGCCAAGCTGCGTCCCGGCAACGTGCACAGCGCCGAGGACTGGGATGAGCTATTGTTGCCGGAGATCGAGCGCCAACAGGCTGCGGGCAAGCAGGTCGCCTTCCGGGGCGATGCCGCCTTTGCCAAGCCGGAGATCTACGAGGCGCTGGAGGAGCGCGGCGCGGACTACGCGATCCGCATTCCGGCCAATAAGAACCTGGAGCTGGAGATCGAAGACATCCTGTTTCGTCCGCCGGGGAGGCCCGGCCGCAAGCCGCTAGTGCGCTACAAGAGATTTCGCTATCAGGCGGAGAGCTGGAAGGGGCCGAGACGAGTTGTCGCCAAGGTCGAGCACCACCAGGGCGAGCTATTCGCGCGCGTCGGTTTTATCGTGACGAACATGAGCTTGCCAAGCCGGTCGGTGGTGCGTTTCTACAACAAGCGCGGCACGGCGGAGCAGTGGATCAAAGAAGGTAAGCAAGCGACGCACTGGACGTGGCTGTCGTGCCATCGCTTCCGGGCGAACGAGGTGCGCTTGCAGTTAAGCGTGCCGGCCTACAACCTGGGCAACCTGTGGCGGCGACTCGGGTTGCCGCACAGGATCAAGACGTGGTCACTGACGAGCTTGCAGCAGCGGTTGATGAAGACGGGCGGCAGATTGGTCAAGCACGCGCGGTACTACTGGTTGCTCTTGGCCGAGGGACATCTGAACCGGCGGCTGTTTGGCGACATGCTGCGGAGGATCTGGGCGCTGCCTGTGCCGGGTGGTTAGCACCGCACTTGGCGAATGCGAAATCTGTGTACTGAGGACGGAAGCTCGGAGGGGTGTCTGCGAAATTGACTTCGCAGCGGCGGATCAGCCCCCATGAGGGGCAAGAAGGGGGCTCGATCGGTCCCGCCTCAGCCGCCGCCTCTTTCGGGTGGAGAAATGGTTGCGCTTCGCCGGGTGAGGGTGTAGACTCGTGCCGTCAGAGGAGCCAAATCGGAAATCCTGGTTGAATAGTCGGAGTTTCATTTCCCGGTTCCTCGATCCATGTGACACTGCCAAAGGTGCCGGAGAAGATCCCGCTGTTTGCCGCGGGCTACTCCAGCCACCGTTGCGTCAGCCAATCGTTTCCAAGGGGATAGGCCGCAGGACTCTGACGGTGTCCCCATAAACCCAGACCACGCTTTGCACGCCCTACCGGCATCGGACCGCATCGCTCGTGGAGCGTACTACCGACGCCTAGCAGAGTTTACTCAGAGGGCTATATCCCGCATTTTCAATTTGATGTATGAGCTTCAGACCATCCAGCGACCTTCAGCGTCTTTATTGATAGGGGCTAGAGCCCGATAAGGACGCCATGGAGGTCAACACCCGATGGGTGAAAAAGAAAACAAGCCGTTTCAGCTCACGTTCAATGGATTTCTCAAAGTCGATTTCCAAGGATCGCGAGTCACCTCGGATGGCGGTCTGATTCTCGTTCGCGAACTGGATGAACGACTCGGACTCGGGAAGCTGATCGACGAGCATCTCAGCGACTCGCGACAAGGCTTGAACAAGAAGTTCCCGCTGGCCGATCTGCTGCGGCAGTCGGTCTACAGCCGACTCGCTGGCTACGAGGACCTCAATGACGCCGTTCGAGTATCCGCCGATCCGACCTTTCGCTTGATCGGCTCGAAGAGGAACTGGGATCGCGGAGCAGCCTTGACCTCGACGCTGCATGGCTTCGAGACGGAGATGCTGGCGAGCGAAGAGAACTTGCTGGGGCTGATGGCAGTGAACCGGGAGCTGGTCGCGCAAGCCGAAGCTCCCGACGGTTCAGACCGCGTGGTGCTCGACATGGACTCCACGGAGAGCCCCGTCCACGGCCAACAGGAAGGCAGTGCCTACAACGGCCATTTTGAGTCCCTCTGCTATCACCCGCTGTTGCTGTTCAACCAGCACGGCGACTGCCTAGGCGCGAAGCTGCGTCCCGGCAACGTGCACAGCGCCGAGGACTGGGACGAGCTGCTACTGCCGGAGATCGAACGACAACAGGCGGAGGGCAAACAGGTGACGTTCCGCGCCGACGCCGCCTTCGCCAAGCCCGAGATCTACGAGGCGATGGAGGAGCGCGGCGTGGACTACGTGATTCGCATCCCGGCGAACAAGAGCCTGGAGCTGGAGATCGAGGACATCCTGTTTCGGCCACCGGGCAGGCCGAACGCCAAGCCTCTAGTGCGCTACAAGAGTTTTAGAGCACGACAACAGGCGGAGGGCAAACGCTATCAGCCCGGATCTACCGATGGAGAGCTGGACTCGAATCCCGGGAACAAGAGCCTGGAGCTGGAGATCGAGGACATCCTGTTTCGGCCACCGGGCAGGCCGAACGCCAAGCCTCTAGTGCGCTACAAGAGTTTTCGCTATCAGGCCGAGAGCTGGTCGAAGGCAAGGCGAGTTGTCGCCAAGGTCGAGCATCACCAGGGCGAACTATTCCCGCGCGTCGGATTTGTCGTGACGAGCATGAGCTTGCCGAGCCGCTCGGTCGTGCGGTTCTACAACAAGCGCGGCACGGCGGAGCAGTGGATCAAAGAAGGCAAACAGGCCACGCACTGGACCCGCTTGTCGTGTCACCGCTTCCGAGCCAACGAGGTACGGCTGCAACTCAGCGTGCCGGCCTACAACCTGGGCAACCTGTGGCGGCGGCTAGGGCTGCCGCAGCGAATCAAAAGCTGGTCGCTAACGAGTTTGCAACACAGGTTGATGAAGACCGGCGGTCGGCTGGTCAAGCATGCTCGCTACTACTGGTTGCTGCTGGCGGAGGGGCATCTGAACCGGCGGCTGTTCGGTGACATGCTGCATAGGATCTGGGCGCTGCCTGTGCCGGGTGGGTAGCGTTGCCCGGGCGAGGATCAACAGTTTTTGGCTCCAAAAAGGTTTCGCAGGGAGCAGTGTCGGCCGGAGCGCCGTTCAGTCCGCTCAATCAACGTCTGTGAGCGGACGGACGAGCCCTGGCGCCTACCGGCGGAGGTGATGTGCAGGGTTCAGCGCGAAAAGACGTGGTATTCGGCGCAGCGGGGGTGTATCCTGTGACCGTGCCAGGGCCAAAATGGAAATCCTGGTTTAGGGGTGCTAGGGGTTCTGGCGACGGTACCGATGACGGCCGTCGAGCGGGGAAAGACCTTTATCGGGGGCAGGGCGACGGTGATCAGCGATATATCCAAGCACCCACGCACCCCTAGGACCAGTATTAAATGCAGTTCGTCTGCTATGGCCGCACAAGAGACCGTAACGTAGTCTACGGTTCCCGATTGTATACGGTAAATATATTAAAGACTATCTCAAATTCGCGCTGATTGCCGGACTCATTGTTATCGGGATGGTACCGCAGGGCCAGCAGTCGGTAAACGCGTCGGATCGTTTCCAACTCCGCGGTCGGGCTGATCTGGAGAACTTCGTAGAAGTCGATGAAGGAGTCTCGATCTTGCATGGAAACGCAACTATTCTTTCATGGGGCGAATCCATCGCCCAGCGCCGCAACCCTAATCATGCATCGGCACAGTCATATTGCCAATGGTACGGACGAACCTTTGTTCCTAGGGGATTCTCCGTGAGTCCCCAGTCGATCCGACCCCGCATACGCCGAGCCGGCAGGGTACACGGCGGCAGTAAACGAAGACTGTGCCTGGCGCGGGCCGAATCACTTCCATTGAAGTCGCGGGCTTGGCGCCAAGAAACGGACTATCCCCTATTTCCTCAAAAGCTTCCACGAGAACGACGTCGTTGCAAGGTGGCATTTTCGTTTCCCGGTAATACAGCGGTTTCGCAAGATCAATCGGTCGTTTCGCTTAGAGACTCGGACCCCGGAAGTAGGAATACATTTAGGTAAAGGGAGAACTGTTAACCGTGTCACACGTGAACTCGAGTCTCGTTCCGATCGGCCTCGGACTCGGGCGCTCCATGGCCGGCACGGGAGTGATGGCCGCCGGCGCGGTGCTGGCCTTTCACGGTCTTCGTGATTCGGCGTCTTGGCTGCCTTCCTTTTTGGGAATTGGAGACACCTTGGCTGGCGGGGTCGTTTTTTCCGCTGGGTTGGTGCTACTCCTACTCCCCGCCGGCGTCCGGCGCCGTACCCGCGGCGAAGCTCCGCCGCCGACTCCGCTGGATGCCTCGGAGCCTTCGGCTGACATGAACGGACTCGAGGCACTCATTCGGTGGGATGAGGCAGTGAATAGCCGTTCCGCCGATAAGACGCTGCCGCCGGCGCTGCTGCCGGCGGCTGTTGGGAGCAGTCGAGATTTCCCGGCGGACGCACCTGACCGGGAATAGCAGCGGCCGTCTCCACTCTTTTCTGACTCCGCCACACGGGCCCTCCCGGGGCCTGCGGCTGTCCTGATCCTCATACCGCCCTTCGCCGTCCGGACCGCGTCGGCGGCGGTCCGGACGGCGGCCTTCGTTGTTCTATACTGAGCGCCTGGGAGAGATGATATGACCCTTCGCGGCACTCGATTTCAGTCGGCGAGCGTTGTTCTCATGGCGGCCGGGGCCTTGTGGATCCAGCAAGCCACATCCTCCGCGAGGGCCGAGGCCGCGGGCGGATTGCAGTGGACCGCCCCCGCGGATTGGACTTCGAAAGGTTCGACTCGCATGAGGGCGGCGACCTATGCCATTCCCGCCGCGGCGGGCGACTCCGAAGGCGGCGAATGCGCCGTTTACTACTTCGGTCCCGGCCAAGGCGGCAGCGTGCGTGCGAACGTGCGGCGGTGGCTGGGCCAATTTCGTACTCCCGAGGGCGGTCCGGTGGACGAGTCGGCGAGGGTCACGGAGAAAAATGTGGGCGAGATCGCGGTTACTTGGCTGGAGGTAAGCGGGACCTATCTTTTCAAACCGGCGCGGTTTGCGCCCAAGGTCACACCAAAGCCCGGCTACCGTATGCTCGCCGCGATTGCGCAGGGTCCGGCGGGTCCGGTGTTCTTCAAACTTACCGCGCCGGCCAACACGGCGGGAAATGCCGAGGCGGCGTTCGAGAAGATGCTGCAATCGCTGAGCCAGTAGTTCCCATGCCCTAGCCTAGGCCGGCCCGGGCCGCGGCCTTACGATCACCAACTGCGTTGCTTCAGGGCTGTGAAATCACAAACGACTGCAGCCGCGGAGCGGCGACGGGAGCCCTAGCCCCGGGCTTCAGCCCGGGGTCGCCACCACAAATCACCAGCAGCCCCGGACGGGGCGTAGGAACAATCGCGCGATACAACGCCGGCGAACAGGAACGTCCCCCTTCCCATCCGCCGACGCCCTGGTGGCGGGAACGCTCCCGACACCGATTTTCTTGGCGATTATTCCGCCGGCTCCGCTTGGCCCGATTCCTGCGTGAAACTCACGGCCGGGGGCGCCTGGCGCGCTTCCTCGCTGGTGCGGAAATAGGCGTCCTCGCGCGCGAAGCCGCTCATCGAGGCGACGAGGTTGTTGGGGAAGAGCTGTATATAGGTGTTGTATAGCTGGACGGTTTGATTGTACTTGCGCCGCTCGATGGCAATGCGGTTTTCCGTCCCGGCCAACTCGTCTTGCAGGCGCATGAAATTTTGGCTCGACCGCAGATCCGGGTACCGCTCCATGACGACCAGCAGTCGCGACAAGGCGCCGCCGAGTTGGTCGTTGGCGTTGATGCGCTGCGACGGAGTGCGCGCTCCCGCCATCGCCGCGCGGGCGTTGGCGATATTCGAAAAGACTTCCTTCTCCTGCGCCGCGATGCCCTTGACGGTCTCGACCAGGTTAGGCACCAAATCGAGGCGTCGCTGAATGACGGTGTCGACCTGCGCCCAGGCGCCGGCAATGGCTTCTTTGTGCTGCACCATCGTATTGCGGTGCCCGATGAACGTGCTGCCCACCGCCAGCGCGACCAGCAGCAACAGACCGACAAGAACCCCTCCGATGATGAGTGCTTTTTTCAAGAGTTCCTCCCGCGGGCGCGTCGCGAAGCCGCCGTGCGTCCAGCCGAATTATAACTTGTCCACGGCTTCGGCGGCCTTGGTGACCTGCGACAGATAGTCCCCGAACAGGGGGTGAATATCGTGGTCGTCGAGCCGTTCGTTCCCCTGGCGAAAGGCCAGAATCGCCTCGAAAGGCTTCGTGGAAATCGAGAAGCGCTCGGCGGCGCGTTCAAAGATTTCGTGCTTGGTGACCGGCGACTCCTCGCCGTGGAGAATGAGAGCGTGACGCAGCAGCGTGGCCATGCTGGGCAGCGATTCGACCAACAAACGCGTCAGCTCGCGGCGATCGTCATGCGAGGCGATGTAGCGCTCGCGCAAGCGCAGCAGACCCGATCGCAACTCATGCTCGACCTGGTAACGGTGGTGTTCCGGCTCCACTTGGATGTCGCTGACAACGTCCTCGCCGTGAAGGACGCGGTAGGCCGCTCGAATATCGAGAAATTCTATGGCGAAAGCGTCGTGGGCGTTTTCGACTTCCTCGCGGGAAAGAAAGATCGGGACCGCTTTCTGCCTTTTCAACCACCAACGAACCGGGGCTTTCACCTTGTCCAGCTGCTCGGCCCCGACGCGGGTTAGCACGCAAAGGACATTCAAATCCGAGACCTTCTTTTGGTAGTCGCCCGTCACCGCCGAGCCGTAGAGAACGACGCTGACCAGATCATCGCCCAGCGCCTCGCTCAGGCGGCGGACGAGGCTTTCGAGAAGTTGATCGTTGGTCATATTGGATGCCCGTTCTTGACTCACTCGCCGACGAGTGCGTTACCACGAACCGGAAGCCCCGCCGCCGCCGAAACCGCCGCCGCTGAACCCGCCGAAACCGCCGCCCGAGTAACCTCCGCCGCCCATTCCCGAAAAGCCGCCCCGCCCCATGCCGGCGAGCCCGCCGAGCAGCAACGCGGAGGTCAGGCCGCCGCCGCGGCGCCTGCCCGGGCCGCCGCGCCGCCCGAATAGGAAGGGCAGGAACAAGATCAGCGGCCAAAGGCCGAGCAACCCGCGTGAGCGCCGTCGCCGCTGTGGGGTCCTCTGGGTCGTCGGCGCGCCCGCCAGCTTGATGCCGGTGTCGTCGGCGACGACTTGCGCAATTGCCAGAAAGCCGATCGCAACGGCGCGGTCATAGTCGCCGGCCTGCAAGGCGGGACGCATCTGTTCGCGAATCTCGCCGGCGCGCCCGTCGGGCAGGATGGGTTCGATCCCGTAGCCGACTTCGATGCGCAACTTGCGATCGTCGATCGCGAGCAGCAGCAGGACGCCGCGGTCTTCCTCGTCGCCCACGCCCCACTGCTCAGCCAAGACGTTGGCGTAGTTTTCGACCGATTCGCCTTCGAGCGATTTGACGACGGCGACCGCGACCTCGGCCTTGGTCTTCTGTTTCAGCTCCACCGCGATCGCCTCGAGTTGGCCCCTCACCCCGGCGTTGAGTACCCCGGCGTAGTCATTGATGAAGCCGCTGGGCTGGGGCAGAGGGGCTGCCGCTGCCGGCGGCAAGCAGAGCAGCAGTACGAGTATCGCGAACGGCGAGGGACGCTCGTTGGTTCGGATACGCGCGGTCCGCGATCGGCAGGGGCAATGGTTCACGGCAGTTTCAGAATACCAACTGGCTCGGGGTGCCCCGGCCCGCTGCACTCGGGAACGCGCCGGCGGAAGGATGCCCTCCGACGGTTCGGCCAGCTGAGGTGTTCGACATCTGTCTCTTTGTGTATCTACAGAGCTGATGGATACATAGAATCTACCCGGCGGTCGCGGGGCCAATCGGTGACCGAGAGCGGATCCCGCCGCACGGGATACCTGTGGCATTCAGTTTTAAAAGACTCACGGTATTGAAGGACTTGTTGACGTCCCCCCAGCGGCTTCGGATCGCTCAACTTCCTCCATCTGCTCGTTCAACCACTCATGGAGAATTCTCAAAGCTGACTGTAGGCCAGACCAGATCTCGCGGCATTGATTGATGTGGAGCCGCAAACTCGGGTCGGAAGAGTCACCGCCAGGCCTTTTGAGGACAAGTAGCTCAAAGCCGAACGGGTTCTTGTTTGTGACTTCAAGAGCGATCCAAGGTGCCGCTTCGTGACTAAAGAAATGTCGGCTGGCCCGGAGTTCGTCGAGCCAGCCGACGTCACCAGTTTTCTGGGCCAGTACCTTAACAGCGTTACCGTCCCTGCCGCCTTTTACACGTTGCCGCAAAATTGATCGGCAAAACCTGACCAAGAACAAGTCGAGGATCTGGAATGTGCTGTACGTCTCAAAGAGGAAACAGTCTAAACTCACGACGAGTTCCCAAAGCACTCTCTCGTCTCGAATCCTGTAACCCGCACTCTCAGTCAGACAGGCTGAGATTTCTGCTTCATCATTGAGCCAGGATTTCCATTTTGGCCCTGGCACGGTCACAGGATACACCCCCGCTGCGCCGAATACCACGTCTTTTCGCGCTGAACCCTGCACATCACCTCCGCCGGTAGGCGCCAGGGCTCGTCCGTCCGCTCACAGACGTTGATTGAGCGGACTGAACGGCGCTCCGGCCGACACTGCTCCCTGCGAAACCTTTTTGGAGCCAAAAACTGTTGATCCTCGCCCGGGCAACGCTACCCACCCGGCACAGGCAGCGCCCAGATCCTATGCAGCATGTCACCGAACAGCCGCCGGTTCAGATGCCCCTCCGCCAGCAGCAACCAGTAGTAGCGAGCATGCTTGACCAGCCGACCGCCGGTCTTCATCAACCTGTGTTGCAAACTCGTTAGCGACCAGCTTTTGATTCGCTGCGGCAGCCCTAGCCGCCGCCACAGGTTGCCCAGGTTGTAGGCCCGCACGCTGAGTTGCAGCCGTACCTCGTTGGCTCGGAAGCGGTGACACGACAAGCGGGTCCAGTGCGTGGCCTGTTTGCCTTCTTTGATCCACTGCTCCGCCGTGCCGCGCTTGTTGTAGAACCGCACGACCGAGCGGCTCGGCAAGCTCATGCTCGTCACGACAAATCCGACGCGCGGGAATAGTTCGCCCTGGTGATGCTCGACCTTGGCGACAACTCGCCTTGCCTTCGACCAGCTCTCGGCCTGATAGCGAAAACTCTTGTAGCGCACTAGGGGCTTGGCGTTCGGCCTGCCCGGTGGCCGAAACAGGATGTCCTCGATCTCCAGCTCCAGGCTCTTGTTCGCCGGGATGCGAATCACGTAGTCCACGCCGCGCTCCTCCATCGCCTCGTAGATCTCGGGCTTGGCGAAGGCGGCGTCGGCGCGGAACGTCACCTGTTTGCCCTCCGCCTGTTGTCGTTCGATCTCCGGCAGTAGCAGCTCGTCCCAGTCCTCGGCGCTGTGCACGTTGCCGGGACGCAGCTTCGCGCCTAGGCAGTCGCCGTGCTGGTTGAACAGCAACAGCGGGTGATAGCAGAGGGACTCAAAATGGCCGTTGTAGGCACTGCCTTCCTGTTGGCCGTGGACGGGGCTCTCCGTGGAGTCCATGTCGAGCACCACGCGGTCTGAACCGTCGGGAGCTTCGGCTTGCGCGACCAGCTCCCGGTTCACTGCCATCAGCCCCAGCAAGTTCTCTTCGCTCGCCAGCATCTCCGTCTCGAAGCCATGCAGCGTCGAGGTCAAGGCTGCTCCGCGATCCCAGTTCCTCTTCGAGCCGATCAAGCGAAAGGTCGGATCGGCGGATACTCGAACGGCGTCATTGAGGTCCTCGTAGCCAGCGAGTCGGCTGTAGACCGACTGCCGCAGCAGATCGGCCAGCGGGAACTTCTTGTTCAAGCCTTGTCGCGAGTCGCTGAGATGCTCGTCGATCAGCTTCCCGAGTCCGAGTCGTTCATCCAGTTCGCGAACGAGAATCAGACCGCCATCCGAGGTGACTCGCGATCCTTGGAAATCGACTTTGAGAAATCCATTGAACGTGAGCTGAAACGGCTTGTTTTCTTTTTCACCCATCGGGTGTTGACCTCCATGGCGTCCTTATCGGGCTCTAGCCCCTATCAATAAAGACGCTGAAGGTCGCTGGATGGTCTGAAGCTCATACATCAAATTGAAAATGCGGGTTCAGATGCTCGCTGAGTGTCCGCAGGCTCTCGTTCAACCGCCCGTTTGCCACTGGAAGCATCGCCAGCTTTGTGGACAGCGAAAGTGCAAGATCCCCCAAAGACGTCTCCCCAACCCGCGACGGTTCGTCCCAATCTCTCACGAACCTCTCCCGCAACGCAATACTGGAACTTCTCATGCATCGGCTTTTCAGCGTCAACACCCAAGGCGCACCTGTCGCAGGGTAGTTCAGGTCTAGGACCTCTATCGACGCCTTCAGGCGTTGAGGAGGTCGGTCGTTGACGGGGTCGTGCATCAAATCTCTCGCATGAAGCGATTTGGATCAATGCTTGGACTAGTACTCGTCGCAGTCCCGGATTGCTCTGGCTCTGGCGCGAACTCTGAAATCGGAAGGGGTCCGGCTGGACCACTCGATACTCCGCCGCGCTTCTTCCACATTTCGTTGAAGTTGTCCAGCAGCAGCTGACCTTGCCCGAGCCGTAACCGGCGAATGTAGTCGTTGAAGTCTTCTACAACGCGCTTAAGAAAAACCGTAGGGCTGATCCTACTGAGTCTCGCATAATATACTGTCAATCGAGACAAAGAGAAGACTGTTTCCAGAAAGCGGTAATCAAGCGCGGTTTGCGGCGCATTCGCCGCAGCGCTTTGCGGGCGCGCTCGTCGAGTTCCCAGTAGTCCTTCGGGCAGACGTTGGGCAACTCGTGCTGCTTCCAGTACGCCCAAATGTATTCCACCGGGTTCAACTCCGGCGCATAGGGCGGCAAGTACTCCGTTGCGATGTGATCCTCGGAGAGCTGGATGAACTCCCGCACCAGGTGGCTGCGGTGCGCCGGCAGCCGGTCCCAGACGATCAGCAGTGGGCCGTCGATGTGGCGCACCAAAGCCTTCAGGAAGTCGATGACCTCCAGCTCGCCGATCGCGCCGGGATAGAGCCGGAAGTAAAAGTTGCGCAACGTCAGCCCGGCCGACACCGACAGCTTGTCCCAGTTGAAGTTGAACTCCAACACCGGTGTCTCGCCGCGCGGCGCCCAGGTGCGGCAACGATGCGGCTTCTGACTCAATCCGCTTTCGTCGATGAAGACGATCGTACGTTCTTCTTTGCGGGCTTTTTTTTAATGGCCGGCCAAGTCTTGCGCTGCCAGCCGCGGATGGCCTCTTCGTTGCGCTCCCGCGCTTTGCCGACGGGCCGTTGCGGGCTCCAACCGAGCGCCCGCAGGATCTTCCAGACATGGCCCTCGTGATAGCGCACGCCGAACTCGTCTCCGATCAGACGAGCGACCCGCGGACAGCTCCACAGCGGCGTCGGGAAGCCGTGCGCCTCGGGGCCTTCCAGCAGCAACGCCTCGAGGCGTTCGAGCTGCGCGGCGTCCAACAGCGGCTTACGGCCGGCGCGGCCGGCCTGGCGCAACCCGGCTTCGCCGTCACGCCGGTATCGTCGCAGCCACTCGCTGACGCTTTGCCGCGCGACCTTCAATCGCCTCGCTGTCTCGGACTGACTACAGCCTTGCTCGACCAACCGGATCGCTTTGAAACGGCGCTTCTCCAGGGCCTCGAAATCCCGCCGTACGCCTTTTGTATTTCCCATACATACAAAGACGTACGTACCCCAAAAAGGTGTCACTTTATTTTGCGAGATTCAATAATTGCGCGTACCCGTCGATCCTCAAGTTCAACCGTGATCGCCTTGCCCTCGGGCACAAGTACCAACAAGGGCTTGATCAGACCCGCATGGAACAAGCCGGCCCGCAAATGGTCGAAAAGAATTCCCGCCACGTTTTCCGGTAGAGAACTTGCGTCGATCTCCGGAAATACTCTCCGAACACTGCTTTTGAAAAGGCGTCCGCCATCCGCATTAACCTGCCCTGACCGGAAACGTTCGATCGGCACAAAATATGAGGTGACGAGCATCAAAACAGCGATTCCTGAATGCTTCTTTTCTGCCAACTCTTCTGCGAAGTCGAGCACCCATCCGCGTACCTGGTTCTCGAATACATCCAATTGCGAGACCTCCCCGCACGTCAGCTGCTGGACGGTGTAGTTGGGGCTTATGTGCCAGTCCTTGATCGAATGTGCCATTGCATTGCCTCCTCTTGTCAGATCGACGCGTCACACCACTCCCAAATCGGCAAGCAATACTACCAAGACGACAGCAACAGCATCGCCGGTTCAGCCCGATTGGGCGTCGTGCAAACGCATTTTCGGTTCGACCGCCGATGAAGGAATTGTAATTCCTCCGAATCGATACCAGCGATAAGCATTCGGAAAGAGTATGCCACGTCAAGTACCGATGCACGCGCCCGCCGCAGGCACCCGCTGTATTCTGGAGGTTGCCCGTCCTGCGCCTTGAAAACGTCACGAAGCAATACCGCACTGACCAAGAAACCGTGTCGGCTCTGGCCGACGTTTCTCTCGATGCCGCCGAGGGCGAGTTCGTCGCGCTGGTCGGCCGCAGCGGCTGCGGCAAGACCACATTGCTGAATCTCGGCGGCGCGATGGATTTCCCAACCTCGGGAAAGGTCCTCCTCGACGGCAGCGATACTTCATCGCTGGACGACCGCGGGCTGACGCACGTACGCCGCGCGAAGGTCGGGTTCGTCTTCCAATTCTTTCATCTGTTGCCGACGTTAACGGGCGTCGAAAATGTCGAACTGCCGTTGATGTTGGCGGGAGAAACCAACGTCCGCGACCGCGCCTTGGAAAGCCTGCGATGGGTCGAGATGGAGTCCTACGCCGATCGTTTGCCGCACCAGCTATCCGGCGGGCAGATGCAACGCATCGCGATCGCGCGGTCGCTGGTCCACGCGCCGAAAATTCTGTTGGCTGACGAGCCCATCGGCAACCTCGACACCGCTGCCGCCGACGTCGTGATGACGCTGCTGCGGCGCACCGCCGACGAACGCGGAACCACGATCTTGATGGCCACCCACAGCATGGAAGCCGCGAGTGTGACCGATACCGTCGTTCGGCTGCGCGACGGACACATCGAGGATGTAACCAGGCAAGGTTAGTAAAGTAAGGAACCGAACGACGCCATGACCGAACTATTCCGCCACTCCGCCCGCGACCTGGCCCGCCGCATCCGCAATAAGGAAGTAAGCCCCGTCGAGGTCGTTGAGGCTCACCTCGCCCGCATCGAGCAAGTCAACCCGGTGCTCAACGCCATCACCGACCTGCAAGCAGGCCGCGCCCGCGGGCAGGCGCGGCGAGCCGAGCAACAAATCATGGCGGGCGAGCCGACCGGCCCTCTGCACGGCGTCCCCCTAACGATCAAGAGCTCGATCGAAGTCGAGGGCTTCCGATGCGAGTGCGGCACCAGACTCCGCCAGGGCATCGTCGCCGAACGCGACGCGACCCTGGTAACCACCCTAAAAGAAGCGGGGGCGATCATTCTCGGCACAACGAACACCCCCGAGTTCTTGATGGCCTATGAGAGCGACAACTATTTATACGGCCGCACGAACAACCCTTGGAACCTCGATTACACCGCCGGCGGTTCGAGCGGGGGCGAGGCGGCGGCGATTGCGTCCGGGTGTTCCGCGGGCGGCTTCGGCAGCGACGGCGGCGGGTCGGTTCGCGTGCCGGCACATTTCAGCGGTATTTGCGGCTTGAAGCCGACGCCGGGTGTGATCCCGCGCACGGGGCATTGGCCGGCTTGCCTGGGGCCTTCGGCTTTCTTGGGATTGATCGGACCCATGGCCCGCACGGTCGAGGATGTTCGCTTGTTGCTCGAAGTCACCGCCGGAGTCGAGCACCACGACCCCTCGGCCGCGCCGGTCGAGATGCGAGCCCCGAGCGAAGCCGAGTTGCGGTCGGTCAAGGTGGGCTGGTTTGCCGACAACGGCCGAAACCCGGTGACGCCCGAAACCCGCCAAGTCGTCGAGCGCGCGGCGAAGGCGCTCGAAGACCAAGGGTTCGCCGTCGAGGAAGTCAAGATCACGGGTCTCGAGGAAGCTCCCGGTTTGTGGTGGACGCTCTTCGGCGTCGTCGCGACCACCGCGCTCCAGCCGATGATCGCCGGCAGGGAAGACGAGCTGCATCCCCTCTCGCAGTCGTTGATGGCGACCAAAGACGAGGTCGAGGCCATGACCTACGAGCGATTCCTCGATGCCTGGGTCAACCGCGACCGCGTACGCTCGAAACTGCTCGGGCAAATGGAAGAGTATCCGGTCCTGCTCTGTCCGACGGCCTCGATACCGGCATTTCGCCACGGCGAACGTTCCTGGACGATCGCAGGGAAAGAGGTGCGCTACCCCGAGCCATTCGTCTATTCGCAGATCTTCAACCTATTAGGAAACCCGGCCGCCGTCGTCCCGGCGGGTCAATCCGCCGAGGGGCTGCCGATCGGCGTGCAGCTGGTCGGCCGACCGTTCGAGGACGAGATCGCCCTCTCCGTAGCGGCCAAGATCGAGGAAGCTCTCGGCCGCTTCTCGCCTCCCCCCGAGTCAGCCTTGTCACCCGCACAAGCCCGGCCGAACCGGTAGCGACAAACACTCTTGTTTGTCCTAGTCGACAGTCCGGACAAGCTCTCAGCTTGTCCGCCGGGACGCCGAGACAACCCCCAATGGCTCCGGCGCGTCGAGCTGTAGTTGTATTCATTAATGCCGGCCAGGGGCGTTAGCCCCTGGACTTACGCCCCTGGCCAATATTTTTCTTTCCTCTTTTCCCAACCGCGGACCGTTGATCCTTCGACGTCTCCCTGGCTTGCTTTCATGCCTCGGCCTCCACACTCCACCATCGGCTGTGTGCGATATGGCATGAAGGAAGGGGCGGCGGGAACGCCATCGACACCCATTTTCATGGCGGTGAATAGGAATGCCGCGCGTTCATGGAAACGCGAATGTACGAATCCACACCCAAATCCTCGGAAACCGCACTTGACACCGCCTGTTCAGGGGGCTAATTTGGGCTGGATACTGTCTCGTTTGCAAGCGCTTGCACTCTTTCAGGGGCTGGCGCGGATCGCGGAATTTTTTCAGGGAGGAAAACACAGCATGATGAACCGCTACGCGGTGGGACTGCTTGTCCTATCTTTAGGTAGTCGTTGGTTCGCTCTCCGCACAGAGAGCTGACCGCGCGCAAATCACAGGTGTCGTAACCGACCCGACCGGCTCGTTCGTACCAGGCGCGGCCGTATCCATCCTGGACGAAGGCACGGGGCTTGGGACCGACTTGGAATCCAACGCGGCGGGCGCGTATACGTCGCCGCCGCTCATCTTGGGCACCTACACCGTCAGGGTGGAAAGGGCCGGTTTCAAGACTTTCCAGCGAGCCGGAATCATTCTTATCGGTGGTCAAATCTACCGCCAGGACGCCATTCTCGAACTGGGCGACGTCACCGAAACCATCGAGGTCATCGCGACCTCGGAAATGATCAACGTGGTGCAGGCCGACGTGACGCACACGGTCGACAACAAGTATTACGAAGACCTTCCCGTCGTCATGGGAGCGGACATCCGCTTGGCCGAGTCGCTGCTGCTGCTGCAACCCGGTTACACGCCGATGGAGCCCAACGGCGACCCCATGTTCAAGGGCAGCCAGTTCAACTCGCGCATCAACGGCGGCCAGACTATGGCCACCGAGAACTTCTTCGACGGCGCCGCCTTCGGTTTCGCGGAAGGCCACCAACAGACGCATGAGAGCGCCGTGCCGATCGAAGGCATCCGCGAGATGAAGGTGATCAGCACCACCTACTCCGCGCAGTACGGACACACCAGCGGCGGATTCATCGAGTACACCTCCAAGTCGGGAAGCAACGACTTCCACGGCGCGGTGTATGAGTACTTCTCGAACGAGAAGTTGAACGCCAGCGGGTTCTTCGGTACCTTCCGTCCGAAGGATCGCAAGAACAACTACGGCTTCACGATCGGCGGACCGATTATTAAGAACAGGACCTTTTTCTTCCTGAACTGGGATCTTTACGATTTCCGTTCGGGCACGCTGCCGAGTTTCACGAACACCACGCCGACCGATGCTTTTAAGACCGGCGATTTCGGAGCTCTGCTGGGCGGTCAAGTCGGTACCGACGCCCTGGGCCGGCCGATTCTGGACGGGGGTATCTACGACCCCTCCACGACGCGCACCGTCAACGGCGTTCCCACGCGTGACGCGTTTCCAAACAACGTGATCCCTGCCTCGCACCCGTTGCGGAGCACGGCGGCGCAGCAGATCAGCGACGTGATGGTCCGCCCGGATCGCGCCGGTACCGCGTTTAACGTGAGCGGCGGTTCGGGCGACCAAACGTGGCAGTTTGATATCCAGACCGTCCTCTTCCGTGTCGATCACGCCTTCAGCGACAACTTTCGGTCGACCACCAGCTACTTCGAGAATGACCGTCCCTCGACCCGCCGTTGCGGCGGTGTCGGCGGCTGTACCGTGAATTCCACCACGGACTTCGCCAGCAACACGAACTACATCGGGGAAGGCTTCAACCAGACGATTGCCACGCATCACTTGCACCAGCAATTCGACTGGATCATCTCGAACAACATGATCAACCACACCACGCTGGCCTACGACCGTTGGTACATGGGCGGCAACTCCCTGGCGGCCCAAACGCAGTGGCCCGAGAGGCTGTGGGGACCCGACCGCGGCGGTTTGATTGAAGAAGGCACAGGGCCGCCCAAGATTAATTTCTCGGGCAACACTCCTTATTCCGGACTGGGCAACCCCTGGGGCGGAAGACAAGGCGGCCCCGGATTCAACACCAACAACCGTTGGCAGTTTTCCAATGACCTCACTTGGGTCCAGGGTAAGTACACGATCAAGATCGGCATGGAATTCCGTCATCACCAATACCCGTTCCGGCAGTGGGGCGCTTCGCCCGGCGGCAGGTTCAACTTCAGTCGGGCGCATACCGCGGGCTACGACGTCGACGGGAACCTCCTCGGCCAGACCGGCGACCCCTACGCCTCGTTCGTCCTGGGGCAAGTCAGCACCGGGACCTTCCACATTGCCGCGGAGCCGACGTTCTACGAACGCTATGCGGCTCCCTGGTTCAATGTGGACGCCAAGTTCACCAACAAGCTGACTGTCAACTTCGGGTTGCGCTGGGACTACCAGACGGCTCGAATCGAGACCAACGACCAGTACTCGAGCTTCGACATCAACACGCCCAACCCGGGCGCCGGCGGCCGCCTCGGCGCACAGCTTTTCGCCGGCGACGGCCCTGGACGGACGGGTTCGAGGAAGTTCCAGAAACCACCCAAGGACGCTTGGGGACCGCGCTTCGGCTTCGCCTACCGGCTGAGCGACAAGAGCGTGCTGCGCGGCGGCTACGGTGTTTACTACTCCGGGATTGCGAACAGCCAGTTCACCGGTCTTCCGATTCTCGGCTTCGAGCAATTCCCGGCCGCGAACGACCTAAGCGGCGGTCGAATCCCTGCCTATCACTGGGACGCCGGCATCCCGAGGGACTTGATCATTCTGCCGCCGGATATTCGCCCCGAGGTCTCGCTGAACCAGAGTCCGATCGCTGTGGCCGAGGACGACTTGACCCTGCCGAGGTTCCAAAACTGGTCAGTGACCTTCCAACGCCAGCTCAGCGATAACATGGTGCTCGATGTCTCCTACATCGGGAACCGTGGGACGCGGCTGACCAACCACCCCAGTTCCCTGGGTCTGCTGAACAACATGAGCCACCCGGACGTGCTTAACTTTGGGGCGTCCGTTTTGAACTCGGATATCAATTCACAGGCGGCACGGGACGCCGGTATCGGCCTTCCCTATGAGGGCTTCTCTGGAAGTGTCGCCCAAGCGTTGCGACCTTTCCCGCAAGTGACGGGGATCCGCTGGAGAAGCGTGCCGACCGGGCAAAGCATCTACCACTCGATGCAAACGAAGTTGGATAAGCGCTTTGCCAACGGCTTGCAATTCCGTGCTTCCTACACCCTCGCCAAGCTGCAAGGGACCGGGACCGAGAACGCCCAGTCGGGTGACGGGCGCAGCGCCCGCCGCCAGAACCCCATCGAAGCCCACGTGAAAACGCTCAGCTCCGATGACATGCGCCACAGCGGCTTTATGGCCTGGACCTATCAACTGCCCTTCATGAGGGACAAGAAGTCGGGTCTGGCGAGGCTGGTCGGCGGCTGGAGCTTTTCCGGCGTGTTTCGCGTTGACCAAGGACGGCCTCTCAACATCTTCATGGCGAATGATATGGGCGGTATTTTGTTCAATCCCCAGAAGCGGCCCAATCGTGCCGGCGGCGAGGGGCAAACGAGCGGCAGTTTCGACCCGAACGTCGATCGCTACCTCTCTTCGTCCGGGTGGACCGATCCGGGTTCGTTCAACTTTGGGAACGCTCCCATCAACGACGGTACCGTCCGTGGCCCGAAAAATATCACCGAGGATCTCAGCATCTTCAAGGATATGTGGCTGAACGAGCGGTTCAAGATGCGCTTTGAAACCAACTTCGGAAACATTTTCAACCGAGTGGTCTACTGCCCGCCGAACGGCAACTGGAGCGCCGGTTCGTTCGGGCAAGTCTTCGGGCAGTGCAACATTCCGCGATCGATTCAGTTCGCGCTTCGCGTCGACTTCTAGTCGCGCTGCATAGTTAACCCTTAACCCGGGGCCCGGAAGCAAAACGCTTCCGGGCCCCGTTTTCTTTTGTGTCCACCAGAGCAGCCTCTGGGGCCGCCAGGCCGGTGGGGAAGGTTTCCAGCCCCGGCCAAGGCGACCCACCCCCAAACCGAGCCGCGACCGTAAGGGAGCGGTGTGAGATGAGGCCCATCAGCAAGAAGGAAGGCGGCGGACGCGAAACGATCTGACCGCGCATTGGCAATGAACTGATGCCCCGCCCGGAAGTGCTCAATGCCGAACGCCCCGTCGAGCAAGTCTCCAGCCCTGCCCCGCTGGCGACTTGAATGAACATCTATGCGAACATCTAAAGGTGTCGTCCGCTCAGGCATCACAAGCTCTCGCCCTCGCTCTCGGCTTCCTGTCCGCCGGCCCAACGCAAGCCGCCGACAATGCCCTCCCCTCCTTCCACGACATCACCCACCAAGCCGGCCTCGCCTACAAGATCACCTGTGGCGACCCGGTCACCCACTCCCGCATCGACGTCAACGGACAAGGCGCTTGTTTCCTCGACTACGACGGCGACGGCTTTCTCGACATCTATCTGGCCAACGGCTCTTCGCAAGCCCTCAATCGCGCTGGCACGCCCCCCCACGATTACCTGTTGCGAAACCAGGGCGACGGCGCCTTCGCCGACGTCACCAAGCGAACCGGCCTCGGCGATACAAGCTGGTCGAGCGGCTGCGCGGTCGGCGACTACGACGGCGACCCCGACCTCTACGTCACCAATTACGGCCCCAATAAGCTGTATAGAAACGACGGCGGCACTTTCTCCGACGTGACCCGGCCGGCGGGCGTGGGCGGCCCCGACTGGACGCCCCCCAAGTGGACCATGGGAGCCGCCTTCGCCGACGTCGACAATGACGGCGACCTCGACCTATTCGCCGCCAACTTCACGAAATTCGATCCCGAGACCTCTCCACCGCCCCCCACCGAGGACAGCCCCTGCAAGCTCAAGGGCGTACCGATCGTCTGCGCGCCCGACTACTACGAGGGCCAACAAGACCTGCTCTTTCTCAACAGCGGCGACGGGACGTTTCGAGAAACCGGTGAGGCCGCTGGCCTGCATCAGAAAAAGCCCGGACACGGCTTTGCCGTCGTCTTCTCCGACTACGACGATGACGGCGACCAAGACCTCTATGTCGCCAACGACTCCGGGCCCAACTTCTACTACGAAAATGACGGTGAAGGGGCCTTCAACGACATCAGTTGGGAATCGGGCGGCATGGTCAACGAGCACGGCGAGCCGGAGGGCTCGATGGGCCTTACCGTCGGCGACTACAACAACGACGCCCGGCTCGACATTTTCATCACCAACTTCATCGAGCAGTCAAACACGCTTTACGAAAACGACGGCGACAACATGTTCATCGACCAGACAGCTAGTCTGGGCCTCGACCCGGTCGGCTTCAACTACAGCGGCTGGGGCACGAAGTTCATCGATTTCGATAACGACGGCCGGCTGGATCTCTTCATCACCAACGGTCACACCGACGAACGCCTCGAAGCCCGCTACCCCACCGACACCTACGCCGAGCCCAACTACCTTTTGCGCAACGTCGACGGCAAGCGCTTCGTCGACGTCTCCGAAGCCGTCGGCATGCGCAAGATCGAAAATCGCGTCGGTCGCGGCACGGCCTTCGCCGATTTCGACAACGACGGCGACGTGGACGTGCTGGTGATCAACAAAAACCAGAAACCCACGTTTCTACGCAACGACGGCGGCAATCGCCGGAATTGGCTGACGATCCGCACTCAGGGCGTCGAAAGCAGCCGCGACGGCATCGGCGCGAAGATCTTCGTCACCACCGGCGATGTGAGGCGGGTATTCGAGGTGCGCGGCAGCGACAGCTACCTTTCGAGCAACGATATGCGTGTCCATGTCGGTCTAGGCGATGCCGACTCAGCCGACCTGGAGATCCGCTGGCCCTCCGGCCAACGCGACCGCCATGAAGCCGCAACCCCCGGCAAGTTCTATCTCGCGGTAGAGGGCAAACCCCTCGAGCCCGACCCAAAGGCGCCGCCGCTTCGCAAGCCTTAGCCCGCTTTTCTCATCGCGTGGCGAGGCAAAGTGCATGAGAGGCCCGTCAGTACGAGGCGCGCGCCGCTTGGCGCGCGGAGGCGTACTTGAACAGTACGGCGAGCACGGCGAGCAAGCGCAACGAAGTAATGGCGGGCCTATCGTGTGCTTTGCCCGTCAGGCGATGAGAAATGCGGGTTAGCACCCCGCGGCTGCAGCCGCGAAGCGGCGACGAAGGCGAAACCCTGGGTACAATCCCCCACCCAGAGGAGCCCTGAAAGGGCGGCGGGAAGCCCGCCCACGCATTTTCATGGCGCCATCATGTATCCCCGGATGCATCGAAATGAGACCCCCCTGCCACGCACCGGTAGCGCTCTTCCAGGGCCGTTCGATAGAATGCCCTCAGGGTGCCGGGTCAGTGATTCCGCGGCGCCGACCCAACCAAGCACCCTCTCGCCGCGGCGATTCAGCATGTCGAAGACAGACCGCAAATCGGTTCGTTGGTTGGCGGCGGCGCTCTGCCTGGCCGCCCTGATCGCCATACCCGCCGTTGCCGCGCCCAACTCCGCCGACCACCTCCAACGCTCGGTCCAACTGCTACAGCAAGGCGACCTGCAATCGGCCGAGGAAGCCCTCCAGCCGGCTCTCGAAGACCCCGCCACGCGACCGGTCGCCTATGCCCTGCTGGGCTCGATTCGGCTCCAACAAAAGAAGTATCAAGAGGGCACTCAACTGCTCGAGCGCGCTATCAAGGCCGATTCGCAACTCGTCGGCGCTCATCTCAGCCTGGCCCAAGCTTACGCCTTTCTAGGGAAAGCCGACCGCGCGGAAACCTTGTTTCGGCGCGTCCTCGAACTCGCCCCGGACAACCAAAACGCCCGCCTCGCCCTGGTGCAGGCCGCGAGTAAGAAGGGGAATCATCGTCAAGCGCTTGATCTGGCGCGTCCCGTCGAGAAGCAGCTTCGCTCCTCCCCCGACGGTCTTCTGCTGCTGGCCGAGGCCTTCGCGGGCGTCGGCGATCACAAGGGGGGCCAGAGCTTGGTTCCCGACTGGCTACGGCTCAGGGGCGTGCCCGCCGCTTGGATCATGAAGTTCGCCGTGGCTCTTTCCGACGGCGGTCTGACCGACGAACCGATCAAGATCCTCGAACATGCCAAGAGCCAAGGTATTGCTTCCTACGAGCTGGCGTTCAATCTCGCGGGTTTCTATGTACTCAAGGGCGACCCGGCACGCGCCTCGGAGAACTACGAGTGGGCCCTGACGTTCAACGACCGCTCGCTCCCGGCCCTGCGCCAAACCGCGCGCATCGCCGAAAAGCAAGGCGAACTCGAAAAGGCCCTCTCGTTCTTGATCCGCGCCAAGCTCGAAGCCCCCGACGACCCCGACGTGCTCTTCGCCTTCGGGACGGTCAGCCTCAGGCTTGAGTTCATCGAAGACGCTACCGGGGCGCTCGAGAAGGCCGCCCGGTTGCGGCCCGACCACAAGCCGACTCGTTACTGGCTGGCGACCGCCCGCGGCGCCGCGCGCCAATACGACGAGGCCCTCGCGCTCTACAAGGCTCTGCTCGATGAGGACCCGGAAGATCCGCAATTGAACTACGCCGTCGGCTCGGTCTTCTATCTGCAGGTCGCCTTCGACAAGGCGGAGAAGTATCTGAAGGAAAGCATCCGTCTCAACCCCGAGCAATTGCTGTCGCCTTTCTACCTCGCCATGTCCGCCCAAAAACAGGGGCATGCCGACGAAGCGATGCGGATGTTCCGGGAGATCCTCGAAACCCACCCCGACCATGCTCAGTCGTATGAAGGCCTCGGCCGGTCGTTGTTCAAGCAACGGCAATACGAAGAAGCGCGCACCCAATTAGAAAAGGCCATCGAGTTGGACCCCAAATCCCCTGCCGCCAATTATCAACTAGGGCAATTGCTCGTGCGCATGGGTCTGCGCGAAGAAGCCAAGGAGCGCCTCGCCCTCGCCAAGGGGCTGCGCGAAGAAGAGGAAAAGACGCAGCTGGTGAGAACACTGCTCAATCCGCACTAATACGGCGCCGAGGCCTTCCTGGGTGTTCGACGGAAATGTGGAAGAAGGAGCCCGGTTTACCGGGCTTGGTTTCAACTAGGCCGGCCCTTGTAGGGCCGGGTATGGGCAGTGCCGCCGGCAACTAAGCCGCTTCAGCGGCCTTCCCGCGTCTTCGGCTTTAGCCCTGGGTGAACCATGCGGAAAATCGCGGGATCGTGTAGACACTCGCGGCGGTGCCGCCAATGCTCCCATATTTATGTCGCTCACCCTCGCGCGCGAACCTACCGCGGGGGCCGTCAAGTGTCGTACCCTGTTTAATTACGTTGGCGGCCGTGCCTGGATCCCGAGTCGCTGAATCTTCTTCCAATTGAACACCGAGCATTTCTCATGACTAACAACAAACGACGCGATTTTCTCAAGACCCTCGTTGCTTCCTCCGCCGCCTTGTCCGCCCCATCGTGGTTGACAAGCCTCGGCTACGCCCAATCCGGCGGTCCCACCAAAGTGACCGTCAACGCATCGCGCGTGCGCGCCGAGATGAACCCGCGCCTGATGGGCGCTTTTCTCGAACACCTCGGCCGCGCCATCTATGGCGGCGTCTACGAACCCGGCTCGCCTCTGGCCGATGAAAACGGCTTCCGCAAAGACGTCGTCAAGGAAATGCAGGAGTTGCAGTGCCCGATCATGCGCTATCCCGGCGGCAACTTCGTCTCCGGCTACGATTGGCTCCACGGCGTGGGTCCCAAGAAAGACCGCCCGACCGTGCTCGAGCGCGCCTGGAATTCACAGGAAACCAACCAATTCGGGACCAACGAGTTCATGGACTGGTGCAAGCTGATCGGCACCGAGCCGCTGATGGCGACGAACCTCGGTACCGGCACGCCCGAGACGCACGTGGCGCTCGTGGAATACTGCAATCTCGAAAAGGGATCGCGTTGGGCCGACCTGCGCCGCGAGCACGGCTACGAAAAGCCCCACAACGTCAAGTATTGGTGCCTGGGCAACGAGATGGACGGCTGGTGGCAGATCGGCCACATGCCGGCGCGCGAGTACGGCCGCCGGGCGCGCGACGCGGCCAACCAGACCCGGGGCGTCGGTCCCTCGACCGAACTAATCGCTTGCGGGTCGAGCGGCCCCTTCATGCCGACCTATCTCACATGGGACCGCGAGGCGCTTGAGGAATGCTATCCCGAGGTGGACGGGCTATCCCTGCACCGCTACTACGGCAATACCGAGCAGGAAACCGGCGGCGACTCCACCCGCTTCCTGGCGCTCAACCTCGATATGGAGCTTCAGATCCAAGAAACCGTGGCCGTTTGCGACTATGTCGGCGGTCTGCTGAAGTCGCCCAAGAAGCTGTGGCTGAGTTTCGATGAATGGAATGTCTGGTATCGCGCCCGCGGCGGCGACGACGCTAACGGTCACGGCCAATTCGCGCCCAATTTGCTCGAGGAGATGTACAACCTCGAAGACGCCCTGCTCGTCGGCGGCATGGTCAACTCGCTGTTGCGGCAAGCCGAGCGCGTCAAGATCGGCTGCCTGGCGCAAATCATCAACGTCATCGCGGCGTTGTTTACCAACAAAGACAGCGTGATGCGCCAGACGATCTACTACCCCTATGCCTGGGGCATCAAATACGCCAAGGGCGAGGTTCTCGACTTGCTGGTCGAGTCGGAAACGTACGACATCGAGCGCAAATACGGAGCGAACTACACGGGCACGGCCGTCGCCAGGAAGGAGCAAGTGCCCTTTGTGGATATCTCGGCCACGCACGACCCGGCCAACGGCAATTGCAGCCTGCTGCTGCTCAACCGTGACCTCGACAAGGAGCGCGAAGTCGAGATCACCTTCCGCGACATGACGCCGACCAAGGTGCTGGCGTCGGAAACCCTGACCGGCAAGGACCTCAAGGCCGCCAACTCGTTCGCCAAGCCGACAAACATCGCCCCGGCGACCCTCGACGCCCCGAACGCCGGTTCGAAGATGACCGTCAAGTTGCCCGCCCGTTCCTACTCCGTCCTGCAAGTAGCAACGAGCTAACCCAAACCGCGCCGCGCGCGTCAGCTAGCGGTACGCGATGAAATAGCCCTGGAAGCCGCGACAGTGGCGAGCCTAAACCGCTTCCTTAGGGGAGTTGCCGATACGGGCGTCCCCGGCCGGTCCGGGCGTCGAAGCCCAACGCGCCGCCGGCCAAGCAGGGGGAGCACCTCCGGGAGCACCTTCCCGGGAACCACGCTTCCGCCACATTCGTTCGAGTTGCACGGCAGCATCGCATACCACTTGCTGACACGCGCGGCTCGGTTTGGTGTGCAATGCCCGCTGGGACGACTGGGTTGGTCCCCCCATTCCAGTTCTCTCCCATTGCGGCCGATACCACCTACTGAGTCTCGCATAATATACTGTCAATCGAGACAAAGAGAAGACTGTTTCCAGAAAGCGGTAATCAAGCGCGGTTTGCGGCGCATTCGCCGCAGCGCTTTGCGGGCGCGCTCGTCGAGTTCCCAGTAGTCCTTCGGGCAGACGTTGGGCAACTCGTGCTGCTTCCAGTACGCCCAAATGTATTCCACCGGGTTCAACTCCGGCGCATAGGGCGGCAAGTACTCCGTTGCGATGTGATCCTCGGAGAGCTGGATGAACTCCCGCACCAGGCGGCTGCGGTGCGCCGGCAGCCGGTCCCAGACGATCAGCAGTGGGCCGTCGATGTGGCGCACCAAAGCCTTCAGGAAGTCGATGACCTCCAGCTCGCCGATCGCGCCGGGATAGAGCCGGAAGTAAAAGTTGCGCAACGTCAGCCCGGCCGACACCGACAGCTTGTCCCAGTTGAAGTTGAACTCCAACACCGGTGTCTCGCCGCGCGGCGCCCAGGTGCGGCAACGATGCGGCTTCTGACTCAATCCGCTTTCGTCGATGAAGACGATCGTACGTTCTTCTTTGCGGGCTTTTTTTTAATGGCCGGCCAAGTCTTGCGCTGCCAGCCGCGGATGGCCTCTTCGTTGCGCTCCCGCGCTTTGCCGACGGGCCGTTGCGGGCTCCAACCGAGCGCCCGCAGGATCTTCCAGACATGGCCCTCGTGATAGCGCACGCCGAACTCGTCTCCGATCAGACGAGCGACCCGCGGACAGCTCCACAGCGGCGTCGGGAAGCCGTGCGCCTCGGGGCCTTCCAGCAGCAACGCCTCGAGGCGTTCGAGCTGCGCGGCGTCCAACAGCGGCTTACGGCCGGCGCGGCCGGCCTGGCGCAACCCGGCTTCGCCGTCACGCCGGTATCGTCGCAGCCACTCGCTGACGCTTTGCCGCGCGACCTTCAATCGCCTCGCTGTCTCGGACTGACTACAGCCTTGCTCGACCAACCGGATCGCTTTGAAACGGCGCTTCTCCAGGGCCTCGAAATCCCGCCGTACGCCTTTTATATTTCCCATACATACAAAGACGTACGTACCCCAAAAAGGTGTCACTTTATTTTGCGAAACTCAATAAGCCCGCATTTTCAATTTGATGTATGAGCTTCAGACCATCCAGCGACCTTCAGCGTCTTTATTGATAGGGGCTAGAGCCCGATAAGGACGCCATGGAGGTCAACACCCGATGGGTGAAAAAGAAAACAAGCCGTTTCAGCTCACGTTCAATGGATTTCTCAAAGTCGATTTCCAAGGATCGCGAGTCACCTCGGATGGCGGTCTGATTCTCGTTCGCGAACTGGATGAACGACTCGGACTCGGGAAGCTGATCGACGAGCATCTCAGCGACTCGCGACAAGGCTTGAACAAGAAGTTCGCGCTGGCCGATCTGCTGCGGCAGTCGGTCTACAGCCGACTCGCTGGCTACGAGGACCTCAATGACGCCGTTCGAGTATCCGCCGATCCGACCTTTCGCTTGATCGGCTCGAAGAGGAACTGGGATCGCGGAGCAGCCTTGACCTCGACGCTGCATGGCTTCGAGACGGAGATGCTGGCGAGCGAAGAGAACTTGCTGGGGCTGATGGCAGTGAACCGGGAGCTGGTCGCGCAAGCCGAAGCTCCCGACGGTTCAGACCGCGTGGTGCTCGACATGGACTCCACGGAGAGCCCCGTCCACGGCCAACAGGAAGGCAGTGCCTACAACGGCCATTTTGAGTCCCTCTGCTATCACCCGCTGTTGCTGTTCAACCAGCACGGCGACTGCCTAGGCGCGAAGCTGCGTCCCGGCAACGTGCACAGCGCCGAGGACTGGGACGAGCTGCTACTGCCGGAGATCGAACGACAACAGGCGGAGGGCAAACAGGTGACGTTCCGCGCCGACGCCGCCTTCGCCAAGCCCGAGATCTACGAGGCGATGGAGGAGCGCGGCGTGGACTACGTGATTCGCATCCCGGCGAACAAGAGCCTGGAGCTGGAGATCGAGGACATCCTGTTTCGGCCACCGGGCAGGCCGAACGCCAAGCCCCTAGTGCGCTACAAGAGTTTTCGCTATCAGGCCGAGAGCTGGTCGAAGGCAAGGCGAGTTGTCGCCAAGGTCGAGCATCACCAGGGCGAACTATTCCCGCGCGTCGGATTTGTCGTGACGAGCATGAGCTTGCCGAGCCGCTCGGTCGTGCGGTTCTACAACAAGCGCGGCACGGCGGAGCAGTGGATCAAAGAAGGCAAACAGGCCACGCACTGGACCCGCTTGTCGTGTCACCGCTTCCGAGCCAACGAGGTACGGCTGCAACTCAGCGTGCCGGCCTACAACCTGGGCAACCTGTGGCGGCGGCTAGGGCTGCCGCAGCGAATCAAAAGCTGGTCGCTAACGAGTTTGCAACACAGGTTGATGAAGACCGGCGGTCGGCTGGTCAAGCATGCTCGCTACTACTGGTTGCTGCTGGCGGAGGGGCATCTGAACCGGCGGCTGTTCGGTGACATGCTGCATAGGATCTGGGCGCTGCCTGTGCCGGGTGGGTAGCGTTGCCCGGGCGAGGATCAACAGTTTTTGGCTCCAAAAAGGTTTCGCAGGGAGCAGTGTCGGCCGGAGCGCCGTTCAGTCCGCTCAATCAACGTCTGTGAGCGGACGGACGAGCCCTGGCGCCTACCGGCGGAGGTGATGTGCAGGGTTCAGCGCGAAAAGACGTGGTATTCGGCGCAGCGGGGGTGTATCCTGTGACCGTGCCAGGGCCAAAATGGAAATCCTGGCTAAGAGAGCTCGGAGAAACTTCTCCGCCATGGCGGCCCAAGACCGCACCTTTCGAATCGGGAACCGCGTCATGCATGCCGTCCTACTGCGCCAACCATCGCGCAGCCGCTGGAACGCCTTGTTTTGGGGAGGTGGGCTTTCCCAAGCAAACACGTTCGCCCGCCGCGAAGGCGCCGAGCGCCGTCTGCGCCGTCTGGTCGAGCGTCACCTGCCGACCCTCGCCGGTTCCGAGCAAGCGACCGAGCACCAAGGACGTTAGAACGTCGCGGCCACAGGCAAGCCAAGCGCAAGTCCGGACGACGTCCCGTACGCAAGAATGAGCCGGTTACATATGTAACGGACTCGCGGCAAACAAAATCGGGAACTGCGGAGGAAGCTCGAGGCCGGGGATCTACGCCCTGCAACCAAGGCGCAGCCCCGTCTCGAAATCTATTGCAAGGCGGTGTCCCCCGCAGGACAATGCCGTGGTCCCCCGCGGGACCAGTCTCTACATCTTCAGCGAATCAATGTGGATGCTGTCGCCGTCGATTTTGCCGGTCACGGTGACTTTGTGGCCTTCGTGCCCTTTGGCGGCATCCTGATTGGCAATCGTGTAGACGCTCTTGTCGGCATCGTTCACGAATACCATGGCTTGTCCGCCCTCGACGCACTTCTTGGCGCAGCCGGCATGGGCTTCTTTCGCGCCGTTGGCGCCGCACTTCGCATCGGAAATCCAGCCGACCATTTCACCAGCCAGAGCTGTACCGGCCACGAGCGTCAGCAGCATCATCAGAATCGCAACTTTTTTCATATCTATCCTCCTAAGATCAGACGAGTAGTCTCCCAAAGAAAACTTTTATGCAATTGGGCCATTATAGCCCCTTGGCGATCGGCGGGCAACTTCCCGAACGTGTAAAAAGTTACCTTTCACCGGCCCCCTTGCCGACGGCCCGCGGAAAAATGGGGACTGTCCCAAGCGCCGAGCGAATAAGTTCCACTGCATCAGAGACCGCATCCGGCGCGCAGTGGACTGTCCCCAATTTTTCCGCGGGCCCTCAGCCCAGATGCGGCTTCAGTACATCGACCAACTCGTGAACCGCGTCGGCGCTGTGGGCCAGCGCGGCCTTTTCGTCGTCGGTCAGGTCCAGTTCATAGATCTTTTCGATGCCCGAGGCCCCGAGCTTCGTCGGAACGCCGACGAAAATGCCGTCGATGCCGTATTCGCCCTCGAGAAGCGCCGCGCACGGCAGAACCTTCTTCTTGTCCTTCAAAATCGACTCGACCATCTCGACAACCGCCGCCGACGGAGCGTAGTAGGCGCTGCCGGTCTTCAAGTACTTGACGATCTCCGCCCCTCCGGCGCGCGTGCGCTGCACGATTTGATCGATGGTTTCCTGATCGAGAATGCTCGTAATCGGAATCCCCGCGACGCTCGTATAGCGCACCAGCGGGACCATCGTATCGCCGTGCCCGCCGAGCACAAAAGCCGAGACGTTTTCGACCGACACGTCGGCCGCCTCGGCGAGAAACGTCCGGAAGCGCGCCGTGTCGAGGATGCCCGCCATCCCGATCACGCGGTTCTTCGAAAACCCGCTGACCTGGTAGGCCACCTGGCACATTGCGTCCAGCGGATTCGAAACCACGATCAAAATCGCGTTGGGCGAATACTTGACCGCCGGCTCGACGCAGGCCTTGACGATCTCGTAATTCTTCATCAGCAGGTCGTCGCGGCTCATCCCCGGCTTGCGCGGAAAACCCGCCGTCTGAACGATGATGTCGGAGTCGGCCGTGGCGCCGTAGTCGTTGCTGCCGGTGACCTTCACGTCCGACCCTCCCACCGGGCAGGACTCGAGCATGTCGAGTGCCTTGCCCTGCGGCACTCCCTCCACGATGTCGACGATAACGACATCAGCCAGTTCCTTGTCGGCCAGCCGTTGTGCGCAGCCCGCGCCGACATTGCCGGCGCCGATGACGGTTACTTTCGGTCTCATGATTGTTCTCCTGGAAAAAGATAGCGGCCGGCTCGTTGATCGCTCCACGCCGCTCCCATGGGAAACAGCAGCAATCAGGCTGCCATCTGTTTGGCGATTTCCTCGGCGAACTCGCTGGTCTTCACCTTCGTCGCCCCTTCCATCAGCCGATGCAGGTCATAGGTAACTGTCTTGGCGGCGATGGCTTTCGTGATGCCCTGTTCGATCAGGTCGGCGGCCTCGCGCCAACCCATGAAGCGGAACATCATCGCACCCGACAGGATCACGCTGCTGGGGTTGATCACGTCCTTGTCGGCGTATTTGGGCGCCGTGCCGTGAGTCGCCTCGAAGACGCCGTACTCGTCGCCGATATTCGCCCCCGGCGCCATGCCTAGACCGCCCACTTGGGCCGCGCAGGCGTCGGAGAGATAGTCGCCGTTGAGGTTCGTCGTGGCAATCACGTCGTATTCGGCGGGACGCAGCAAGACCTGCTGGAACATCGAATCGGCAATGCGGTCCTTGATCAGGATCTTGCCCTCGGGCACATCGCCGTCGAGGTCGCTTTCGGCGATCACGCGGTCGGTGAATTCTTCCTTCGCCAACTCGTAGCCCCAATCGCAAAAGGCCCCCTCGGTGAACTTCTGAATATTCCCCTTGTGAACCAACGTCACGCTCTTGCGATCGTTGTCGAGGGCGTGCTGAATGGCGCGGCGCACCAGGCGTTTCGAGCCGGTAATGCTGATGGGCTTGATGCCGACGCCCGAGTCCTCGCGGATGCTCTTGCCCATCTCGCCGTTCAAAAATGCGATCACCTTGGCGGCATCGGCGGTGCCCTGGCGCCATTCGATGCCCGCGTAAACATCCTCCGTGTTCTCGCGGAAGATCACGACATCGAGCTTCTCGGGCTCCTTGACCGGCGAGGGGACGCCCGCGAAATAGCGCACCGGGCGCATGCAAACGTAGAGCGTCAACAGTTGCCGCAGCGCCACGTTGAGGCTGCGAATACCGCCCCCGACCGGCGTCGTCAGCGGCCCCTTAATCGCAATGTGAAATTGCCGGATGGCCGCCAATGTGTCGTCGGGCAGCCAACTTTCAAATTGGTCGAAGGCTTTTTGGCCGGCAAAAATTTCGTACCAAGCGATGCGCCTCTCGCCTCCGTAGGCGTTCTCGACAGCGGCGTCAAAGACGCGTTGCGAGGCTTTCCAGATGTCACGTCCCGTGCCGTCGCCTTCGATAAAGGGAATGATCGGGTTGTTGGGGATGATGAATTGGCCGTCTCGGACCTCGATGCTCTCGCCGTCGGTGGGGACCGACAGGTTATTGAACGTCATGCATCCATCCTTTGCATTTTCCCAAAAGCGATTTCGTCGGCCGGACGCGAAACTTCTCGCTGCGCCGCTCGAACCCGGCGCGAATTGCTCTCAAGACCGGCGGTGAAGAGGGGTCGAACCCGGCGGCGGTGCCTCGCGGCCTCGCCCGAAGCGGCGAAAAACTGCGGCGGAGCCAACTATGAATGTAACAGGGCCGCCGCCGAACCGGCAATTCGAGCAGCAGGCGACGTGGCGCATGCTTTCAGCGTGCCGTGTCGGCATTCGTGCCGACATGTCTGCTTGTTCCGGAAAACCCTCTTAAAGTGTACGACGTATTACCTTGTCGAAGCTGAAGCCTCAAATCTCTCCAGCCGCAAAGCGGCGACAGAAAAATAGCCCAGGGTGGAGCCGAAGGCGGAACCCTGGGTACGGAATCACCTCGTTCGCATGGCTGGAATCTGTCCCGCTATCTCCGCGCCACCCATCGCCGGCCTCTACAATAGAGGCGATGGCGAAACAACCTACCCGCCGCGATGCAATCAAGACCGTCGCCGCCGGGCTTGTCGTCCCGGCCGCCAGCGCCGCCGCCGCGACGCCCCTCGTGCAAATCGCGACCGCCTATCGACCGCGCAATTTCTCCAGCGACCAATTCCGGCTCGTAACCACTTTGGTCGAGATGATCATCCCCGCGACCGACACCTCGGGCGCGGCCGCCGCCGGGGTCGATCGCATCGTCGATGAAACCCTGAGCAACGACCTGGAAACCCGCGCGAAATTCCGCCAAGGCCTCGCCCTGCTCGAGGCCGAGAAGTTTTCCGAGCGCGACCAGGGCGACCGCGTCCGGCTGCTCGCCGAGTTCAGCAACAGCGACGGCGAAAAGGGCGAGTTCTTCACTCTGCTCAAGGACATGACCATCGACGGCTACTATTCGACCGAAACCGGAATGGTTCGCGAACTGGGTTACCGCGGCAACACATTTCTTAAAGAGTTCCCCGGCTGCACTCACGACGAGCACCAATAATGGCAGCCGAATTCGACCACGACGTCCTTGTGATCGGCAGCGGAGCGTCGGGCGGCATTACCGCTTGGAACCTGGCGCGCCAAGGCGCCAAGGTTCTGATTCTCGATGCCGGCTCGAAATTCAATCGCGGCGATTTTTGGACCCACGTCTCGCCCTGGCAAGCCCACGAGATGAGGCGCCAAGGGAAGCGTCCGCCGCAATTTCTTCTCTCCACCCAAGAGCAGCCCTACGAGTGGGAAGACGATCGCTATTTTGATTTGTGGCGCGTCTGGGGCGTGGGCGGCAAGACGAACATCTGGGGTCGCGTTTCGCTGCGCTATTCGGATCTGAATTTCACCGAACCCGAGCGCGACGGCTGGGAGGTCGCCTGGCCGTTTCGCTACGACGACATCGCGCCCTACTACGACAAGGTCGACCAACTCATCGGCGTCTGCGGCGGCGACGACAACGAGCCCTGGCTCCCCGGCAGCCGCTACCACATGCCGCCGCCCAATCCCCGCTGCGGCGAGATGCTGCTCAAGAAAGCCGCCACCGGTATCGGACACAAGATCGTCGCTGGCCGCCGCGCCGTGATCACACGTGATCATCGCGGCTTCGCCGCCTGCCATTACTGCGGCTCTTGCGGCAAGGGTTGCGACACGGGGAGTTTCTTCAACTCCGCCGACCATTTGCTGCCCCAAGCCGTCGAAACCGGCAACCTCAAGATCGTCGAGAACGCCGTCGTGGCGCGTGTTCTGGTGAATGACGAAGGCCTCGCCTCGGGCGTCCAATACTTTGACCGCTATACGGGCAAGGAGCGGGTCGTCTTGGCGAAGCGAGTCGTGGTCGCGGCCTCGTGCGTCGATTCAACGCGCATTCTGCTCAATTCGAAATCGCGCCAATACCCCGCCGGCATCGGCAACGGCTCGGGCGTGATCGGCAAATACTTGTGCGAACAAGTCCGCTTCCATCTCCAGGGCTTCGCGCCCGAGTTGATGGGCCGCCAGGCTTCGAACGACGACGGCATCAGCGGCGGGCACATCTATCTGCCGCGTTTCGACCGGCCCGGCGACAAGAAGGACTACCTTCGCGGCTTCGGCGTCCAGCTCTGGGGCATTGGTTGTCAGAACAGCGCCGTCTTCGCGAAGAACCTGCCCGGGTTCGGCTCCGAGTTCAAGACAAAGGTGAAGAAACGCTACCCGGCGCTGATTCAATTACACCCCTATGGGGAAGTATTGCCGCGGGCTTCCAACCGTATCACCGTTGAAGGCACGCCGACGGATCGTTATGGGGTACCCATCCCGCGCATCGTCTACGACATCGGCGACAACGAACGCAAGATGGTCGAAAAGATGTACGACACCGCCGAGGAAATCCTCCACGAGATGAAGGCGGAAGCATTGCCCTACAAGCGCGGCGAGACCGATCATTTTGGCAGCGCCATTCACGAGCACGGGACTTGCCGCATGGGCAAAGACCCCAAACGCTCTGCGCTCAACGGCTTTTGTCAAATGCACGAAATCAAGAACCTCTTCGTCGTCGACGGCAGCGCCTTCCCGACCGCGACCGAGAAGAACCCCACCCTGACGATCCTGGCGACAGCCTGGCGAGCCTCCGATTACCTAGCCGAGCAAATGCGCAAGGGGGACGTGTAAGCGCCGACCCGGCAGCGACCGGCACTCGCACCGACGCGACCCCCAGTGGGGCAGGTCTCCAGACCTGCCCATTCCTCAATCCATCCCTGAAGCCACCCACCAAACCTCCCGACTTAATACCAGCCCTGGGCGCAAGCCCAGGGACCACCACCAAACCAAAACAAAGACCGCCCGCCAAGCGGCTGTGAAAAATTGGGGACTGTCCCAAGCGCCGACCAAACAAGTTCCCTTGCATCAGTACCCGCACACGGCGCGAAGTGGACTGTCCCCCATTTTTTCACAGCCGCTTGGCGCCCACCCCGTCTCGACCCGCCCACCGCCAACGTACCCGCAACCTCGCTGCGGAGCAGGTCTCCAGCCCCGCCCGGCAACCGCCCCCAGCGGCGTTCACCCCGCTTGAGTTCCCCCATAGGCCGGCCCTTCAGGGCCGGCAAACCCACCAACCGAATCTCCCACGGGCGAACGACCGGCAACGCCGGTCGTTCGGGGGCCTGGGGCGGGCCAAAGACCGGCCACCTGCGGCCGGTCCCCTCCCCCACTCGGTTAACGGCTCACGGCTCACGGTTCACGAAACCTGTCACGTTACTTTCAAAAAAATTACTCCAGCCTTTTCAGTAACTTAACAAAACCCACCCCCGGCCAAACCCACAACCTCAACGTATCCTATTAGCGGGCATCGAGCCCCCAGTTATCGGGCGTCAAGCCCCCAGGAGATAATCTCATGAAATCCAAAAATCAGATCCGCGCCAACCGCGCAAACGCAAAGAAATCAACCGGGCCGCGAACCCAAGAAGGCAAGGCCCGTTCATCCCAAAACGCTCTCAAACACGGCCTGCTGGCCAACGACGCCGTCCTACCCGGCGAAGACCCCGCCGACTTCGACCGGCACCTCACCTCTTTCGAGGACACCTATCTCCCCCGCAACCGCGTCGAAAAAGAAATCGTCCGCCAAATCGCCGACGTCGCCTGGAGAATGCAACGTCTCTCGCGCATCGAAACCGCCGTCATCGCCGCCGGCATCGCGAACACCCGCCAATTCAACCTCGAAACCGGACCCATCCCCGACGACCGCGCGGGCCAAACCCAGCAGCTGGGCCGAGCCATGATCACCCGAACACAAGTGCTCAACAACCTGGCCCGCTATGACGGCCATCTCGCCCGCCGTTTTTTCTGCAGCGTCGAGTTGATGATCAACATCCGCCGCGAAGACCGCCAACTGCGCGAAGCCTACGAAGCCAAAAACGCCGGAGCCACAACTCCGGTTCACTACCTCCCCGACGAAGATCCAAGCAGCGCCCATCCATCAGCGATAGGCTTCCGCCCCGCCGAAAAATTGGCAAGCGAAACAGCGAAGACCATCGCCGGCGAAAAATTGGGGACTGTCCCAAGCGCCGCCGAAAAGACTTCGCTCGAATCCAAAACCATCACCGGCGCGAAGCGGACTTTCCCCCATTTTTTCCAGTGGGGCAGGTCTCCAGCCCTGCCCAGCCACCAGCCCAAGACCGCGCCGGTCTGTGAAAAAGAGGGACCCACCACTCCCCAGAACCAAGAACCGCGAAACGAAGCCAAGACCGACCTAACGCCAGCCTGTACAACGAGTTACAAGCAAAAAAGAGCACCAGAAGCCGCCCTTGGCCCGCACGGTCTCAGGTAGCCCGGGAGCTCAAAGCCCCCCGCAACCGTGACCGATAGCTCCAAGGAGACCCAAAGAAAGGAACCAACCACCGACCAGCGACCAACCGGCGCCATCGACCACCCACCGTCAGCCAACCACCCAAGAAACCGACGCCCGCGGTGACTTTACGACGGGCCTCTCGAAGAGAGACCGGAGGTGGTGATTGACCCGCCGTCTGCTCGCTAAGCAAGAGCGAGTCAAAGCCGGCGCGAGCTGCGAAAGGCTCCTCCGAAAATAGGTCCCACGATGTCGAACCCGCCCGACGTGGCGCACGCATTCTTGCGTGCCGTACCGGCATTCGTGCCGGTATGTCTTCTCCGAAAACGCCTCGACCAAAGCGAGTTTTCATGGCGGTATTATGAATCCCGGATTCATAGAAACGGACTCTTCCGAAAATAACCAAAAAGCGTATGGCGCCTTACATTCAAGGCCGGCAAGATCGCGAACACCTTGAGCCGCGAAGCGGCGGCGGGAACATTGCCCAGGGTGGAGCCGGAACGGCGGAACCCTGGGAGGAACCCCCACCCGCGCGAGCCCTGAAAGGGCGGCGGGAAGCTCGCGCCCAACCCCTCGGACCGCCTGCGCCCATTTTCATGCCGGTATTATGAAATCGCAAATTCATAGAAATGGACTCCTCGGATAAGGCAAAATAGTAAGGACTCGGCCGCGGCGGCACGCTTTCGACCTACCTGGCATCACCACGCAGTGAGGCGCCGCCGAGTCCCGGAGCTGCATGACACAACCGCAAACAAGCTCGACCGTAGCGACGACGGCCAACCGCCTTAGCCCCCGCCGGCCGCAACTTGCCGTCTGGGGCGGACTGCTGATCACGATCGTCGGCGCAATCAGCTATTTCACCTGGGCCGCGCAATTCGCCGACCTGCGGGATTTTCCAATCCTGAACCTTCCCATCGCGCTGTTGGGGACGGGCCTTGCCGGCGTCGGCTGCGTGCAAGTGTTTAAGCGGGGCGGCGGTATCGTGGGCAAGGCGTCGGCGGGGATCGGGTTCTTGTTGGCCCTGGGGGTCGCGGGGATGTTCGGTTTCTATATCTTCAGCTCCAGCGCTGAACTGCCCCCAGCCGCGGGCGCGCCCCGAGTAGGAACAGTCGCCCCCGCGTTTACGCTCCCGGACGAGAACGAGCGGCCGGTTCAGCTCGCCGATTATCGCGGCAAGAAGGTTGTCTTGCTCTTCTATCGCGGCTTCTGGTGACCCTTCTGCCGCTCCGAACTGCAAGGTTTGCAGTCACGCATCAACGACATTCGCCGCGCCGACGCCGAGACCGTGGCCGTCTGCGTCGATCCGGTCGAGAAGAACGCCGAGTTCGTTCGGGACCTGGGGCTCGCCTTCCCGGTTCTCTCCGACGAGAAGCTGTCGGTCATCGACAGTTATGATATTCGCCACGAGCAGGGGAATACGTTTGCCGAGCAGGACATCGCGCGCCCGGCGGTGTTCGTGCTTGACCGCGAAGGCGTTGTGCAATGGCGAGAGCTGACCGACAACTACCGCGTGCGCGTCCGCCCGGAGACGATCCTCGAGCAGCTTGAGGCGATTCAGTGAGGCCCGCGTCGGCGGGAGGCGCGGCTTAGAACCAATACTTGGTCTTCTTGGCCCACTCGCTTTTCGGGTAGCGGCGGTGCAGCAGTTGAAATGCCGCTTTCGAGAAATCGGAAGTCGCCTCATCCACGCAGCCGAAACGCGTTGTCCGAACGGCGTGGTGGAGGGCCTCGGGCACTCGCGGATCTTCGGGGGCTTCTTTGGCCCACTGGATGGCCTGGGCGCTTAGGTAGTTGGGGCCGGTTTCAATCGTCTTAAGCTCCTGGATTTGGCGTTCGGCTTCCGCTCGGTCGGTTGCACTCAGGAAGGCCGGCCCTTCAACCGGCCGGTCGGCTTGCGTTCCGAGCGTCCGCTGGGCGTTGGGGTTTCGTCGTCGGTGCTCGGCAAGCATTTGGTGTTCCCGGTTCGACCTGAGCGAGTTCAATGTCTCGTCCATGCCGCACCACCAGTTGTCTCGAAGAGCGTCAATTTCGTCGACGGGGGTGCGGCGCACGGTGGAGACTCGAAGAGCCGGTCGGATGCCCGGATGCCGCAGCACCGTAAAGAGGAACGCCCGCTTCCGCTCAGCCGGGTCCGCCGCCGCCGCCAAAGCATCCAGGTCCGCGGCCGCGGTCGGCCAATGCTCCCTCACGAGCGCCGTAAGCCGCCTCTGGATCTCGGGCTCGTCGATCAATCCGGCGCGAGCCCACGCCGCGATTGCGATCTCTTTGCGAATGGGCGCGGGGATCAATTCGCTTTGGGCGGCTTCTTCGAGCAACGTCAAGGGAAGTCGTCCGTTGAACACCCGCAGGGAATCGTGGTCGAGGAGAATAGGCGCCTTCGGGTTTCTTCCGGAGTACCACCCGCCGGTGGAGGTTCTCGGGGCGAAGCGTAGGAACTCGTCAAAGCTCCGGGCCAGCGGCATTCGAAGAGCCAGGAACTGGTTTCGCGAGACCGCCGGCAACGTTGTGTCGAGCAGCTTGTCGAGTTCGTCGCGCAACTGTTGCACCCGACCCAGGTCGGCGAGCAAGAGGAAACGATAGTAGCCGGCGGTAAGCCGCCCCGGCGACGTTTCCGGGACCGCCGCAGCGGCTTTCAGGACTTCGTCGAGATCCGGGTGATCGGAGTTGATCTTGGTCAAGACGGCGACCAGCCAATGTAGCCCGCCGGTTCGCTTCCACTGATCGATCGATCGATCAAGGGCGTCCTTGCCGGCTGCGGGGAAAGTGCGGATCCAGCGGGTAAGATCATCCTCGAGATCGGAGCCGTAACCGCGGTCGAGTAGATAGTGGTAGTCCGTCCACACCGGATTGATAGGGGTCTCCGGGTTCGGTTGCAAGAGCAGGCTTGCCAGCTCTCCCATGCGCTCGGTCGGACGCAGTCGGGCCGCGACGAACCCTTGCAGTCCCTCGGCGGAAGCGTGTCGCTCGGCTTGGTCGGGATCGTCGAGGACGGCATCGAGAAGCTCCACGGCCTTGGCGAAGCTTTCGTCGCCGATGTGATTGCGCGGGGTTTCGAGCGTGGCTTGGCGAATCCATGAGCGGGCGGCTAGATACGTGCCCCACAGCCGCCAGGGTGAATCGTTGTCGTGCCCGATGGCTTGGAAGCGCGCGGCCACCTCGTCAAAGTGTCCGGCGTAGAAGTGGGCGGCGGCGATCTGATAGGCGCGATCGGCTCGAATCACGGGGGGGAGATCCGCGCTCGCCTCGGGAGGGATATCCTCGCCGTTTTGACAATTGGAAAACACAATGTCCTGCGCCTCGACCCAGGCTTTCACTTCCTCGCTTCCCGGTCCGAATTGCTCGGTGCGTTGTTCGAGTGTCGCCGCGGCGGTGCGAAAGGCGTGATCGGGGCAATTGAGGAAATACTGCCACTCTTCTCCCGGCACTTTTCGACGGTCAAAGCGCCAATCGCGCTTTCTAGAGATACGAGCTCCACCGAGTGCGGATTCCCAAAGGTCGATGCCCCGTTGAGGTCTTGCCCGGTTGTTGGCTCGGGCAATCTTGGGCTGATATTCAGCCTTGGCTTGGTCGGTGAATCCGATCCCGGCCAAGTGCCTGTAGGCGAAGAAAAGGTAGGCGTGTCGAAACCCGGGCTTGACAATACCGAGGTCTCCGCCAGCATATTCTTGGAACGGCAGGTCGGGGCGGTCAAGGTGCCTGAATGAGGGCGCGGGCCGGCCGCCGCCGCAGGCGAACTGGATTTCGACTACGACCGCGTAGGTCGCGAGAACGGCGCAAACAGCGCACCAAAAGCGTGCCTTGGTTGCGAAGTAGGTCTTCACTGCCATGACTTTGCCTCCCGAATGGCTTCTCGCGCCTTGTTGCGGCTCCACGGTCCGTCATGAAATATATACGTCCGACGCCGCGCCGGCCTTTCGCCCAACGCTTCGTAGGTCGCGATCCCGAGGCTTTGCCGGCATACCGGAAGCGAGAAGTCCCGGCCTTGGCCCAGGCGCGTCCGGACGATCCTCTCATCGGGGCCCATCTCAAACAACATCGGAGTCGCATCGGCAATGGGCAGATCGCGAATCCAGGGATCGCCGAGGCACCACGACGCCAAGGCCGTGATCATGAGCGGGAGTTGAGGTTCGCGGCGCCTGTCGAGCTCAAGCAGCAAGTCGCGGTAGAAGGCGCGCTCGGACGTCGTCGCGTCGAAATCGATCTGCACGGCGTCGGCCTGGTCGGAGAAAGTCAGCCGCTCGATCGCGTCGGCGGTTTGCTCCACCTGGCTTGCCGACAACTCGGGGTTATCCGTTTCAATTCTCACCACAGGGATCAGCGAAGCGCCGGGGGCGGTTTGCAGCGGCTGAAACCGGGGCTTGACGATGACTTCGTCGCCCCCAAGCACGATCGTTCCCGCCAGGAATGCGACGCCGGCTTCGGAGGGGTCGAGGAAGCGCAAGTCTTCGGGGCGCTCCCAAGCCCACAAGAACACGGACGGTGTGCCCGGAAGAGGATCAGTGGCGCGCGGTAAGGCCCAAGAGAGGACGAGAGTGCCCAACAACCCAACCGCCGCCGCGACCGACGGCCCGGCGGAGGCGACTCAAAACGGCGACTGGGGAATCGCCCGAAGACATTGACTCTATGCTAGTCGAAACGGGTTTTTGCGCGAACGTTTTTCGGGGCTCTTTCTTACCCTTTTGGGACGCGGGTCCGGGGATAGGTACAGGTCCGTTCCATGAACGGGCGGCATTCACAAGACCGCCACCAAAGTGGGTGTCGGCGACGAGGCAGTTGGATGACGGGCTTCGTTCCTTTCGCCCTGTCAGGGCTCGATCTTGTTTGATTCCGTACCTGGGGTTCCGCCTTCGGCTCCACCCCAGGCTATTATTCCTACGCCGCTTCGCGGCTGAGATCGTTGCGGTTTCACCGAGCGCAACGGGGTCAGGGTGGGAGGGCTATTCCGTCACGAGTTTGGTGATCAGTTCGGCGGGTGTGCGGTCGAAGAGTTGCGGCTCGCCTTCGGGCGGTTTGGGTGGGGCTCGAATTTCGTGTTCGACCCGCTTGAGGCTGTGGCCGGCGGCGAACAGCGGCTTGTTGAAGTGACGGCAACAAAGAGCCAAAGGCAAGGTGCCGATCTTGTGAAGGATCGCGCCGGCGGGGTCGAAAGTGTCGATGCCGACGAGAGCGCAGTCTACCTTGGGCACGACGTTGCCCATGGCGGCGTCGGGGGTTAGGTGGACTTTGAGACCCGGCAAGCCGGTCGATTTTAGCTGCTCGGCGAGTTGGGCGCCCTCTCCGCCCGGGCGCGATTCGAGCACATACACCGTCCCGATGCCCAGGGCCTCGACGGCCGCTCGCACCGTCGAGCTATTGCTGAGCGTGATGATGGTCGAGCCCGGTGCCACTAGGGGCTTCAGGTTGCGCGCGATCTGAACATTGCCCTCGACCAATGAGCGTCGCGCTTGCTCGATGCGCGCGCGGGTGGGGCCATCTCCGCTTCGATCTGATACGAGCAGGGTGGCGACATTCGAAACCGTCGCGATGGCGCGGTGCATGGCCGACAGGCGGTCGGCCAACTCGTGGAGGTCTCGCCCGGCGGCTATCCAGCCGTCGGCGATTGAGAGGGCCTCAAGCGCGAGGTTGACCGCGCCCGAGACACGGTTTCGTTCGAACCGATCGAGACGGGCCTCTAGGTCGTTCGCGTCGATTGCCTGCTTGTTGGCGGGCATGTGTCGATATCACGGGCGGACCGGCCGCCCCCGGGCAATGGAAAGACGCTACAGCTTCCTCGCCTTTATCGGCACGCCGCCCAGATGGAAGGTCAGTCCGGTCGGCCTATCCTTGGCGTCAAGATCGAAGACCACGCGGCCGGCGGTCCAGCGCAGTGAGAACTCCTTCTTCGAATGGGTCATCAATTCGAGTTTCGGCGGGCCGATCACCACGAAGAACATTTGCGTGCCCTCGCGCTTGATCTCGTAAAAGGCTCCGGGCGCCGTTTCATACTTGCCGACATAGCGCTCGAGCACGTTCTCGCTCATGGTTACGATCGGTTGTGTGTCGTCGCTCGTCGGGCCGGGTCGAACCCACTCGTCCAGCTCGCGGACCCAGACGTTGCGATAGCGAACCGGGTTGCCGTGATCTTGAAGCGACAGCGGCAGGCGGTCGGGATGGGGCCAATAGGGCCTGTTCTGCAGCCACTGGGTCGGTCCCCGGATCTCTTCGTTGTCTTGCACCAACACGCCGTTGTGGACGACGGTGGCGCGGGCGGGCTTCGCGACGCGGCCGTCGCGCTTGAAACGCGGACGGCGGAAGTAGATGTCGTAGCTCTGCCATTCGCCCGGCCCGCGGCTCGCGTTGACCAAAGGGGGATACTGACCGTAGATGGCCGCGGCCTGGCCGTCGGCGTAGGTGCGGTTGCTGCGGGAATCGAGCACTTGCACCTCGTAGAGCCCCATCAGAAAGACGCCGCTGTTGCCGCGTCCCTGGCTGTTGCCTTGGACATTCGCCGGCGACGCCCACTCCAAATGCAACTGGATGTCGCCGAATGTATCGCGCGAAAAGGCGTACCCGGCCCCCCGGACCGATTCCATATATCCGTCCTTGGCGATCCATTTCGACGAGGAGCCGTCGGCGGCGCGCCATTTGGAAAGATCACCGCCGTCAAACAACACGACGGCGTCGGAAGGCGGCGGGAAAGGAAGCTGCAAAGCCGACGAGACGACGCGCGGGGGCGTGCGTTTCATGTCGTGCGCTTTCCAGCGCGCCGGATCTTGGGCGGCACTCGGCATGGCGCCGCCGAGGCAGAACAGCCCGAGGGTGAGCAGGGCCGCTGAGCGGCGGGCGGCGAGCGCGATGGTCTTCAGATTGGAGGGAGGTTGGAGTTTCATTTCGAATGGTCCTTGGTCGATGGGGGAACAGTTGCCTCTCAAGATAATCGCAAAATTGGAGTGGCGGCGGTGGCTGTGTCGCCACGACCGGTACCACGGCAGGCCTTGAGGCGCGCGCCACGTTGCGCGCGGCGAAGCCTTGGTTTCGTGAACCGTGAGCCGTGAACCGATGCTCGCTTGCCTCGTGCGTCGTGCTCGAGCGCCGCGTACAATCGTAGGCGGACCTCGGCGCGGCTTTGACGCTGTCGGTTCGGACCCGGCGAGCCCGGGCAAGGAGAGAATATGCCGGCAACAGTCATCACAGACCTTGAACAACTTCGCGGCCTGGTTGGCAGTGAGGTCGGCGTCACGGATTGGAAGACGATGACGCAAGAGCGCATCAACGTCTTCGCCGACGCTACCGAAGATCACCAGTGGATCCACATCGACGCCGACCGCGCCGCGACCGAGTCCCCGTACGGAACGACGGTGGCGCACGGGTTCCTGAGCCTCTCGCTGCTCTCGGCGTTCATCAAGGACGTGGTGAATGTCAGCGCCAGGTTCAACCGCGGCATCAACTACGGACTCAACCGAGTCCGCTTCCCCGCGCCCGTGCCGGCGGGTGCGAAGATCCGCGCACGGGTGGGCCTTCAATCGCTCGATGAAATCGAGGGCGGGTTGCAGTTCGTCTGGGACGTGCGGGTCGAGGTCGACGGGTTCGATAAGCCGAGTGTTGTTGCCGAATGGGTGACGCGCGCGTATCGGTGAGGGTGTCCGCCGGGATACTTTCGGGCCGGGGCGATGCCAAGCTCCTCCTCGCCGCTTTGTCGAAAACCCAAAACGGGGTCCGGGTCCGTGAACAGTCACCAAGGGTTGCGAAAGGGCAGGCCTGGAGACCTGCCCCACTTTTATTCGCCCGCTATATCGGCCAGCTTGTCGACGCCGGCTTGGGCGATCATGCCGTCTTGTTGGGCCGTCACGCCGCTGACGCCGATCGAGCCTAGTAAGTCGTCGCCGGCTTTCAGCGGAATACCGCCTTCAAAGGGCATTGCTCCCGGCAGGGCCAGCAGCGCGGTGGCCCCGTTGGATACGGCGTTGCCGAAAACTTTTGTCGGGCGGCGGTAGGCAACCGCGGACTCGGCCTTCTTGATGGCGACCTCAATGCTGCCGGTCTGCGCGCCGTCCATGCGTTCGAGGTAGAGCAGGTTCCCACCGTCGTCGAGAATGGCGATGACGACCTTCCAGCCGTTCTTCTTAGCATGGGCTTCCGCGGCGGCGGCTACTTCCTTGGCGGCCGAGAGCGTGAGGGCTTTCTTGGTCGCCAACCCGGCGGCGGAGGCGCCGAGCACCGACACCAAGAGTGCGATTACGAAACGGCTGCAATGTCTGGCTACGGTTTTCACGGATATCCTCCCTGTGGCGAAACGGCCTGTTGCGACGCTCCCGGACCGGAGCGACCGAGCCCACACATCCTAGCAAAAACGTCAGGCCGCCAAGGGCGTCAGGCGGCTCGTATTTCGTGGCTGATAGGCTTTCACGCGCTTCGCCTTCCACGGAGTGGGAACGCAGGCCGGCGACGCTGATCGGGCGGCGTAAGCAGGGGGGGCGAGGAATGGGTAGGGGGAACGCGGCCGGCGTGGAGGGCGGGTTGCCGGGCAGGCCTGGAGACCTGCCCCACTGGGGGTGGGGCACTTATTCGGTCGGCGCCCATCAGTTTTGCGGGCCGATTTTTTCGGCGCGACCGGCGAGGGGGGATACGGCGCCTTGGCCGCAGATGGCCACGCCGGTATCGCGCAGGGCGACGAGCAAGTTGTAGAGCAGCGCGTAGACCACTTGCTCGTTGACGGTCTGGTTACCGGGAAGCTTGAAGGTCGCCGGCAGCTCTTTGGACACGCCGATGCGCACTTGTTGGAGCAGGTCGCCGTCCGTATCGCGGCAGTTGGCCAGCGTGAGAGGCGTTTGCAAGACCGCTCCCGACAGCCCGTCCACATAGAACTGACATCGAGAGAACCAGCCGACGTTGGCCGGATCGCCGGCGTCGAACAGGACGAGGGGGTCTTGGGTTGCTTGCGGTTTGGCCTCAAGAGTCAGGGCACGGTCATTTTCTTCGATGTTGCAATCGAAACCGGCCTGAGAAGCCAGGTTGTGGATCGTCTCGTGATCGGGTTCCAGCTCGATCAGATCCCGTTCCCCTGCTTGGACAAACTTCACGACCTTGATCTTACCACCGCCCCTCAAGAATCCTTCGAACGGCGTCGGGTGGGAGTTAGTTTAAGTAGAGGAACTCGCCGGCGTTGAACAGGCCCCAGCACAGGCTTTCGAGGCCGTGGTCGAGGAGTAGAGAGCGGCTCCAGGCGGCTTCGTCCCGGTCGGGTCCGCGGCCGAGGGCGAGCTTGAAGGCGGTGTCGATGCGGGCTTCGGGATCTTCACCGGCTTGCTCGGCGACGCGCTCGGCGAAGAACTTCGCCTGTCGCTGGACAAAGGCATTGTTCATCAGGCTGAGCGCCTGCAACGGGGTTGTGGTCGCCATGCGTTGCGGCGTCTTGACGGCGGGGATGGGGCAATCGAGCGAGTCGAGCAAGGGGTCGGTGCCGGAGTTGACGTTCATGCGGTAGACGGTGCGGCGGTCGAGCTCGGGGTCGTCCTTATCAAACAACTTGTAATGCTCGAGCGAGCCGATGCGTTCGCTTTCAAAGGGGCGAAAGCTGGGGCCGCCCATCTTGCGGTTCAGTTTGCCGCTGACGGCGAGCATGGCGTCGCGGACCGCCTCGCCTTCGAGGCGTCGCGGCGGATAGCGCCACAGCAGTCGGTTGTCGGCGTCGACGGCGGCGGCTTGCTCGTTAAACGCCGCCGATTGGCGATAGGCGGCCGAGAGCATGATGCGCTTGTGGAGTTTCTTGAGGCTCCAGCCGTCGGCGACGAAATCGAGCGCCAGCGCGTCGAGCAATTCCGGGTGCGAGGGCGGGCCGCCGTTGAACCCGAGATCGTTGGGATTCGCGGTGAACCCGCGTCCGAAATGGTAGTGCCAGACTCGGTTGACGATGGCGCGGACGAACAGAGGATTGTCCTCGGAGGTGAGCCACCGGGCGAAGCGCTTGCGCCGCTCGCCCTCGGGGGCGTCGGGGGCCAGCCCGAGTTCCGCGGACAAACCCGCAAGATTGGAGAGACCGCCGGCGGAGACGATTTCGCCCGGTTTTTCGATATGACCCCGTGCGAGTACGTGGGTCGGTTCGGGTTCACGGATTTCCGCGGCATAGATCTTGTTCGGCTCGCCCATTTCCGCGAGCGCGGTGGTCAATCGGGCGGACTTGGCGTCGAGCGCGTCAAAGCGGCTTCGCTGTTGGGCGGTCATCAGCCCGCGCAGCTCTTCGTCGAGAATGCTGGGGGCGCCGGCCTGGAACGAGGCGGCGATTTGCTCGGGTGAAAGAGCCGTGTCGTAGAGGCGTGCTTCCTCGACGGTGAGCCCGATTGCGTTGTTGAAGGCGACCTCGGCTTCGCCGGCGATATAGGTTTGCAGCAGACCGCGCCCGTCGGCGAGCTCGGGCCGATAGCCTTCGCCGTAAGGAACGCCGTTGCGATAGACGGCGATCGTGTGGTCGGGCCGGTAGACGACCGCCAGGTGCACGCGACCGCCGGGCGGGGTGTCCTCGCTCGGCCCCTTCACGTCGACGGTGCGGAAGTTAGCCGTGCTGGTGCTTTGCCACTGTTGATTGTCCTTCTTGCCGGTGTAGCGGATTCCGTCGCGGGCGGCCGCGCGATAGTCCTCGTGGTTTCGGATGGTGACGACGACGGTGGATTTCTCCGGCAGCTCGTCGACGGCGATCCAGGCCTCGAGCGTCTTTTCGCGAACGTCGCGGGGGAGCTTCGCCGTGGCGATTCCCGGAAAGACGTCATTCAGTACTTGTTCGTGAACGCGGCGCAGCACGCCGTCGGAGAGTTCGAACGCGTCGGTGAGCTCGATGTGCATCGTGCCCGCCTGGTCGCGGGAATTGCGGTCGAATCGCCACAAGCCGAAGGGCTTGGGAACACCAGCGACGGGCCCGGAGCCTCGTGCGCGCAAGGCTCGCTCGTGGACAGGCTCCACGAGCTCGTGGATTTGGTCCTCGACCTCCGCGTAGGCTTTCTTGAGCGCGGTCGTCTTCTCGCGGCGCGCGGCGGCTTCCGGCCTGGTAAGCAAGTCGCGTTCGCCGAGCCAGACGCCCTCGAAGGCGGCTTTGAAGCGGTAGTAGTCGCGCTGCGGGATGGGATCGAATTTGTGGTCGTGGCAGCGAGCGCAGTTGACGGTCAGGCCGAGAAAGGTCTGCCCGATGACGCTGAGCATTTCCTCGAGTTGATCTTCGCGGACTTGCTTGCGCTGGGCTTTGACGGCCGAAGTTAGGCCCACGGCGTCATAGGGACCCGAGACGAGAAACCCCGTCGCGACGACGCCGTCACGGGTGGGCGGGTCAATCACGTCGCCGGCGATTTGCTCTTCGGCGAAGAGGCGGTAGGATTTGTCGGCGTTGAAACTGCGAATGACGTAGTCGCGATAGGGCCAGGCGTTGACGCGCATCCAGTCGCGCTCGAAGCCCTCGCTTTCTGAAAACCGCGCCACATCGAGCCAGTGCCGAGCCCAGCGCTCGCCGTAACGCGGCGACGACAGCAAGCGGTCGAGCAGCTTTTCGTAGGCGTTGTCGCTTGGGTCGTTGACAAAGGCCTCGATCTCGGCCGGTGTGGGCGGAAGGCCGAGCAGATCGAAACTCGCGCGGCGGATGAGCGCGCGGCGGGTGGCGGGCGGGGAAGGCTCTAAGGCTTCGCTCGCCAGGGTTGCGTAGATTCGACGATCGATCGGACTGAGTCGCCATGCCGCGGGGGCTCCGGCTGGGTCGGGCGCCGGGGAGCGTCGGAGCGGTTGCAGCGACCACCAATCGGGGCCTCCGCGAGGGCGTTTGTCCTCGGCGGGCGGGTCTGAGCCGAGCGCCCCGCTCCAGGGCGAACCCGCTTCGATCCAGCGGTGGAGGAGTTCGCGTTCTTCGTCGGGCAGGGGGTTGCCGAGCGGCATTTCTCCGGCGGCGACGCGGCGATAAAGCAGGCTTTCGTCGGGTGCTCCCTCGACCAGGGCCGGTCCCTTAGCGCCGCCGCGTCGCGCGCCGGCGAGGGTCGAAAGATCAAGCCCGGAACTCTTCGTTCCCGAGTTGTGGCAGGCGAGGCAGCGCTTTTCGAGCAGTGCAAGCGCCGAGGCTTCGAGATCTTCGTCGGCGGGAGGAGGCGGCGCGGCGAAACCGAACGGCGAAAAAAGGCAGAGTAGAACACAGAGCGCCGCGCGGAGCCAGGAGGCCGGGCGCCAGAGCCGGGTCCACCGAAATGAGGAGCAACACTGCAAGAAAGACCGCATGGGCCGCCCACCCGGATTGTACCGCGAAGATGCGGCGAGCGGTTGTAAATCGTCGATCTTGTAATCTGGAGAGGCAAGCCCCTTACTGATATGATCCTCAGCGACACCGAAGCGCGCGCGCTCGGCGCCTTGATCGAGAAGGACATGGCAACGCCGGAGTATTATCCGCTGACGCTCAATGCTCTGGTTTCCGCTTGTAACCAGAAGACCAACCGTCATCCGGTCGTGGAATACAGAAGCGATGTCGTGGCGCGGGCGATCGAGAGGTTGCAGAGCGAACGGCTGGCGGCGGTGTTGACGGGCCGGGGCCACCGCGTGCCGAAATACAAGCATTGGGCTTGGGAGACGCTGGCTTTGGGGCGCCGCGAGATGGCGGTGTTGTGCGTATTGTTGCTGCGGGGAGCGCAGACGCCGGGCGAAATCAAGGAACGGACGCAACGGATGTTCGCCTTTGACGACTTGGAGTCGGTCGAAGGTTGCTTGGGCCGACTGATGGAACGGGAGCCGGCGCCGTTCGTGGCCGAGTTGCCGCGGCAGCCGGGGACGCGCGAAACCCGCTATGTTCACTTGCTTTGCGGAGAGCCGTCGGCGGAGGAGATTGCCGACTTGTCGTCCGAGGTGTTTTCGGCGGGCGAGGGTCGTGACGGTCGATCGACTCAGGGCGCGGGGGCCGGCGCCGAGCGGCTCGCCTCGCTCGATGCGCGGGTCGAGGAGCTAGAAAATCAAGTGGCTGTCTTGCGGGACGAGTTGGCGGGTTTTCGGTCGCGGTTTGAGTGAATGCCCGGTAGCGACAAACACTCGTGTTTGTCCTAGCCCGCATTTCTCACCGCCTGACGAGCAAAGCACACGATAGGCCCGCCATTACTTCGTTGCGCTTGCTCGCCGTGCTCACCGTACTGTTCAAGTACGCCTCTTTGCTTAAGAAATGGGCGCCAAGCGGCGCGCGCCTCGTACTGACGGGCCTCTCGTGCACTTTGCCTCGCCACGCGGTGAGAAAAGCGGGCTAGATTCCCAGTTCAGACAAGCTCTCAGCTTGTCTTAGTCCACAGTTACGGCCGGCACGTGATCAAGCCCGGACAGTACGAGGCCATCTATAGCGGCATGCCGCGTTACGGGCTGGGGCAGGTCGCTAAGCTGGTGCCGGCGTCGGGCCGTAGGGAAAACGCTCGGGAGCGGCTCGGGGGCGAGACGGGGGCAGGGTAGCTGAACATCCGGGGTGGCTTGCGCGCCCCTCCGAGACAAGCTGAGAGCTTGTCTCAACTGTGAGCTCGGACAAACAAGAGTGTTTGTCGCCACCTGGGCGGCGTTCTCAGGGCGGCTGACGCCGGGGGCGGGATTCCGCTTACAATCGATTCGTGTTCTCTCGGCTGATTTCTCTTTTCGTTTTGCTGGCCGTGACGGTTGGCGCGGCGTCTCGGGCGCCGGTGCGGGCGCGGCAGGCGATGGTCGTGACGGCCGAGGCGCATGCCACGCGGGTCGGCGTCAAGGTGCTTGCGGACGGGGGCAACGCGGTGGACGCGGCCGTGGCGGTGGGCTTTGCGCTGGCCGTGACGCATCCGCGGGCGGGAAATCTGGGCGGCGGCGGGTTCATGCTGATTCGCCTGGCGGAGGGGACCTCGACATTCCTCGATTTTCGGGAGCGAGCGCCGGGTAAGGCCGACCGCGATATGTACTTGGATGCGAGCGGCGAGGTGACCGAGGAAAGCTTCGTCGGCTACCGCGCTGTCGGTGTCCCGGGGACGGTGCGGGGGCTGGGCGAGGCGCGCCGCAAATACGGAACGCGGCCTTGGAGCGAGCTTGTGGCGCCGGCGCTCGAGTTGGCTCGCGACGGCTTTGCGGTCTCCGACGAGGTGGCCCGTGACTTGGCCGACAGCGAACGGTTGGCTAGGTTTCCCGAATCGAAGCGGATTTTTCAGGGTGCCGGGAAGCCGTTGGAAGCGGGCGAGATGCTGCGTCAACCCGACCTGGCCGGGACGTTGGCGCGTTTGGGGGCAGAGGGCCCCGATGAGTTTTACAAGGGACGCACGGCCCGGCTGATTGCGGAAGACATGGCGCGTCACGGCGGGCTGATTTCGCTTGCCGACCTGAAGGACTACAAAGTGGTCGAGCGGCGGCCGCTCAAGGGGACCTATCGCGGCTATGGGATTTTGTCGGCGCCGCCGCCCAGCTCGGGAGGGGCGGGGATCGTGCAAATGCTGAATATGCTCGAGGGCAGCGGTTTCGCGGGTGAGGGCGCGGGGTCGGCTTCGGCGATTCACTATACGGCGGAGGTGATGCGGCGGTTTTTCGCCGACCGGGCCGAGTTTTTCGGTGATACCGATTTCGTGGACGTTCCTGTTGCGGGGCTTGTCGAGAAACAGTACGCGCTCGATCGGCGGTCTTCGATTGATCGGCACCGGGTTACGCCGAGTTCTCAAATTTCCAACGGACGGCCCGCCGGCGCGGAGAGCGGGGAGACGACGCACTACTCGATCGTTGACGAGGCGGGCAACGCGGTGGCGGTGACCTACACGCTCAACGGTTCGTTTGGTTCGGGCGTAACCGCGCGGGGCACGGGCGTGCTGCTCAACAACGAGATGGATGATTTTACCGCCAAGCCGGGGGCGCCGAATTTCTTCGGGTTGCTGCAGAGCGAGAAGAACGCGATCGAGCCGGGCAAGCGGCCGCTATCGGCGATGACGCCGACGATCGTCACGCGCGACGGCAAGCCGTTTCTCGTCCTAGGCGCGGCGGGCGGGCCTCGCATTATCTCGGTCGTGCTGCAAGTGATCACGAACGTGATCGATTTCAAGATGAATCTTCAACAGGCCGTTGATTTCCCGCGCTTCCATCATCAATGGATGCCCGACGAGCTGCGCATGGAAGATCACGGTTTTTCGCCGGACACGGTGGCGCTGTTGCGGAAACGCGGGCACAAGGTGGTGTTCCTCGCACCAATGGCGCGGCTAATGGCGATTCAGGTTGAAGGCGAGTGGCTGCTCGGCGCGGCGGATGCTCGGTCGGAGGGGCTGACGGCGGGGTATTAGCCGGCCGCGCAGCCGACCCGGAGAATGCCGGCGCCGGCGCAACGGTCGTCTAGGGAATACCCCGACTGCTCGTTCGGCCCGACCAGACTGCCTCCTTCACCCAAGGGGTCAGCCGGCGCCATGTCCGGGAGAAGACAGTCGGCGGCCGCTTTGTCTGGGATCCGCTTACAAACAGTCCCCACCGAAAGAGCACCTGGCCCGAAACGACCTGCCTGATAAACTCTACGGCTTCCGTCGCCACGTCCCGGATGGCCGTTTCACACTGATCAGCCGGCACACCGTCTTCCAGCTCGTGATGCTGATGGTCGTGGATCCGGTCAAAGTACAGCGTAATTTCGTTCCAGTCGAATTCTACGTCCAGCCGCCCTAGGACCGGGGATTCCGCAGGATAAACCAGCCAGTCGTCGCTCTTCCCCTCAGACCACACAACATCAGGCAAGATCCTGGCGCTCGCCTGAAGGAAGGCGGCCTTAAGTCGAGCCGAGTAGTTTCCGTGGTTCATTGCTCTGCCGGCATGCAATCCCTTACCCCTGCTCTCGCACCCACTTGCCAAAGTCAGCCGTTACCTCTTGGGGTTCGCCGACGCGGTTCGTTCAGCGGTCTTATCATCGTATTCCAACTCCGAGGCTGATGGCGATTCAGGTAGAGGGGAAGTGGCGGCTCGGCGCGGCGGATGCGAGGTCGGAGGGTTTGGCGGCGGGGTAAGCCTCTCGGGCGGCGACTTCTTTCTTGTTTTCGGAGAGCAGACCGCGCGGCTGTAGCCCAAACCGAGCCGCGACCGTCAGGAAGCGGTATGCGATGAGGCCCTTCAGCCGTGAGAGGGGTCGTGGAACCGCCATACCCCGGGACTGGGATCGCCTACGCGGCCCATGGCCGGAAGCGAGGCCGACTGGGCTGGTGATCCTCACGTAACCCTACAGGATCACTACCTCCAGCGCTTCAGAATGGCCTCATCGGATACCGCTTCCTGACGGTCGCGGCTCGGTTTGAGGGGGCGCGTTCGACGGCCTGACTATAGCCGGCGGGGAGTCGGCGGAGATGACTCATCGCGGCCCGTCGGCCTCGCCCTCGAAAAGCGCCTCGAGTGACCAGACCGCGTGGGCCTCGCGGTCTTCGTGCCGGAACCGGCCGCTGCGCAGGACGCGGCTCCAGGGGTTGGAGGCGTTGCCGCCCGAGCCGATCATGGCGGCGGCGAAGGCGGACAGGCCTTTGAGAACCCCTGCTTGCTCGCGGGCGGCTTCGGGTGTTGCGAACTCGGCGCGGAGATGGAGCTCGATCTTTCCGACGTCGGGATGGGTTGGCGCGGGTGCCGTTAACGAAAGGTAGGCGACGCGGGCCGGGCCGAGGGCTCGGGTGAAGAGTTCGAGGGAGTTGCCCGTCCCGGCTTCGATGCCCGCCGCATGGGGTAGACGGCGCGGGATGATTCGGGCCCAGGCAATCCCGTCCCCGGCAAGGGCGTGGCGGGCTAGGAGGATTCGGTCTTCGACTTCGGCTGTGCCGGCGGGGGGCGGCTGTTCGGCGGCGTCTGCGTTGCCGTCGGCGTCGCTGTCGACGGATTCCGAGACGATCAAGGTTCCCGGACCGGGCATTGTCAAAGTGAGTCGGCGTCCGGGGTCGGGCGCGGGGACGAGGCACGGGGCTTGGTCGAGCGGCTCGGGGCAGTCGATTCGGGCCGCGGTCAGACGTCGGTGCAGCGACGCTTCGGTGAATCGTCCGCTGACGAGCAGGGTCCTGTGATTTTCGTTGGCCGCGAAGGCCAGAGTGTCGATGTCGGGCATAGGCGGCAGCCCGGCTTGGTTGAACCAGCGGGAAGTCTGGGTTTCGGGGTCGCTTGACTGGGCGGCGGTTTCCCATAAATGCTCGATCAGCCGGGGACCGGCTTTCGCGACATCCACATAAAGGACGGCGGCCTGATCGGGCGGGAGTTGACGCAGGGCCTTCTCGATCGGATCGGGTGGCGGCGCTTGGCAATGGGAGCAAGCGAGCAACAGAGTGACGGCCGCCGGGGGGCCGATGGAGTGGGCGGGGCTTGGCAAGGGTGGTCGGTCCTTGGTATGGGTGATTGGGTTGAAGGACTGTGAAAAAATCGAGGTCAGTCGGTTTCCATGAATCCGCGGATTCATAATACCGTTATGAAGATGGGTGTCGGGGGCGAGTCAGGTTGGACCGGCAGGCTTCGTTCCTGCCGCCCCTTCAGGGATCGAGTTCCAAGACCCGCCCCGATGACTCGGGGCGCGGCAAGCCTGGAGGCTCACGCCACGTCGGGGGCTTCGGCATCGAGGAGATTCCGGGGCTATTTTCGAGGGAGTCCACTTCCCGGCGGCGAGTCCATGGCCCCGAACGGCGTTAGCGTGGGGGCGGGTTCGGTACCCCGCGAACGAAACCTCGAGAGCTCGGCGCTGGAATTTTTCCGCAACTTTTGTCAAGCTGGATGTGTTCCATGCCCAAGGAGGATCGGATAATGTTGAAATCACGAGTGACCGCAGCTGTGGTAGGGATGTTCCTGGTTGTCGGGGTTGGGTTTGCCGACAACATCAAGAAACGCGAAAAGCGTCAGCAACAGCGCATCAACGAAGGCGTCGAGAGCGGCGAGCTGACCAAGAAAGAGGCATTGAAGCTTGAGGCGAAAGAGGCAAAGCTTCATCGTGAGATCAAGAAAGACCGCAAGGACGGCGGCGGCCTCACCAAGAAAGAGCGAGCGAAGATTCACGCCAAGCAGGACAAGCTGAGCCGGCAGGTCGCCAAGCAAAAGCACGACAAGCAGAAGCGCAAGAAGTAACGTCGGGCGGCGCGCGAACTCGTGCGTCACGCCGACTCGACCGTCGGCGCGTGGCGACCGGCCCGTTGTTGGTCCGCGGCCGTGGGGGTCGGCTGTCAAGGCTGTCGGGGCGGACTTGCTTGGACCCGGGCCGGCCGAGGACAGACCGGGGCTATGGGCGCTTCCTTGCAGCTGCGGGAGGGCAGGCCCGGAGACCTGCCCCACTGCGCGACTCCGTCGAAGCCCGGGAGGTTGTCGTTTTTCCTGGCCGGGCCTGCTCCATAAACCCGCCGTGCTGATTCCCGGTTCTTGGCTGCATGAAACGGCACTCGCCCGGAGTGTCGACGGCCCCCCTGTCAGCTTTAGCCCCACTGAATAGTGGTGGCTCCGCCCGTCTGAAGGGTTCGGGAAACGGCCGCGATGGGGCCCGCCGCCGAAAAACTTCTGAAAACGCTTGCCTTGCCCGTAAATCCAATGCTACACTACGTTGGAATACACGAGGGGACGTGTGTCCCCAAGTGTACGGACAGGCTAGACGTCGGGACGCAAGCTAGGCCTTCCATCTCCGTTCCCGGCGTTTGCCTCGTTTGACAACTTGACACTTTGGCCCAAGCTTGCGGGCGAATTCGTTCGCGGAAGGCTGCTTGCGGTCGAATCGAGTTGGAGGCCGGTCCTGGAAGGGATTCTCGATGACTTGGGAAACCGGGTCGCTCGGGGAGACGATCTTCGGGGCCCTGATCTTTGACAATCAGGTTGGACGTGCAGTTCGTTAGATGATTCCGAGTTTTAGTCGGAGCGAGAACTCTGTCGTTTATCCCGGCCGTTTCGGGGATTCGTCCCCGGCCCGGATGGGGAAGCCCGCAAGGGTGGAGCCATGTTGGGTGGTTGGGTCATAGTAATTCAACGAGAGTTTGATCCCGGCTCAGAATCAACGCTGGCGGCGCGCCTAACACATGCAAGTCGAGCGAGAAAGCGGGCTTCGGCCCGTGAGTACAGCGGCGGACGGGTGAGTAACACGTGGATAACCTGCCCTTGAGTGGGGAATAACTTCGGGAAACCGGGGCTAATACCGCATACGATCTTCAGCACACAAGTGAAGGAGATGAAAGCCTTCGGGCGCTCGAGGAGGGATCTGCGGCCGATTAGCTTGTTGGTAGGGTAACGGCCTACCAAGGCATCGATCGGTAGCCGGCCTGAGAGGGTGAACGGCCACACTGGCACTGAGACACGGGCCAGACTCCTACGGGAGGCAGCAGTGGGGAATCTTGGACAATGGGGGAAACCCTGATCCAGCGACGCCGCGTGACCGATGAAGCCCTTCGGGGTGTAAAGGTCTTTCGGCGGGGACAATGATGATGGTACCCGCAAAAGCAGCTGCGGCTAACTACGTGCCAGCAGCCGCGGTAATACGTAGGCAGCAAGCGTTGTTCGGAATTACTGGGCGTAAAGCGAGTGTAGGCGGCCGGCCGTGTCCGTTGTGAAATCTCCCGGCTTAACTGGGAGGGTGCGACGGAAACTGGACGGCTCGAGTACGGAAGAGGAGAGTGGAATTCCTGGTGTAGCGGTGAAATGCGTAGATATCAGGAGGAACACCGGCGGTGAAGAC